>CAZEUV010000236.1:0-3268 GCA_964515285.1 uncultured Maribacter sp.
TTTAAATTGTAAACTTGCTTTTATGAAAAAATATGTACTGTTCGGTTTTCTTTATCTCATGTTCTTGTCGCTTGCAAATGCCCAAGATACTTCAGGGTTTTTCGCCAAATCAGACGTTTTTTTTAAGACCCATGTAAAGAAGGGTAAAGTGGCCTATGCCGATATCAAAGAGAATACCGCATCACTTGATGAGCTGTTGGAAACGGCAAAGGCCATTACGGTCTCTAAGGATAATATGCACGAGTATCAGGCCTTTTGGATAAACGGTTATAATCTTTTGGTCATCAAGGGTATTGTAGAAAACTATCCTATAAAATCACCCTTAGACCAGGTAGGTTTTTTTGATAGGGTCAAACATGATATTGGTGGAACCAGCATCACCCTGAACGATATTGAGAATAAGTTGTTGCGCAAAAATTTTCCATCCGAAGCCCGTTTCCATTTTGTATTGGTATGTGGTGGGTTAGGCTGTCCTCCTATAATCAACAAGTCGTATAAGCCTGAAACCTTGAACGATCAATTACAAAAACAGACCAAATTGGCCATGAACGACCCTAAGTTCATAAGGGTGAATGGAAGCAAGGTCAAAATCTCACAAATTTTTGAGTGGTACAAGGGCGATTTTCAAAAAGAAGGTAAAATAGTTGATTTTATCAATGCCTATAGAGTCGAGAAGCTTCCTGAGAAAGTTAAAGTATCTTATTATAAATACGACTGGACCCTGAACGATACGAGGTAATTGATATGGGCTGGTATTTTTTTTCCATGGAAATAAAACGAATACCGTAAAACAGCAATACTAATAAAGAACTCATTAAAACCTAGAAAATGATATCATTAAAAAACGGGATACTTCTTATAGGGTTACTTTTTGTAATCACGCCCATTTTCGCCCAAGAAGATGAAATAAAGGATGAACCAGAACAAGAACTAAGCAATGTGCAAGAATACACACCTTCAAAACTGCTCAATAAAGGGCAGTGGGATATAAAGTTCTTTAACGGACTTTATACGCAGACTAAAAGTACCGATGACGGTAGTAAATCGGTTGATATTGCCCGACAGACTTTCTTCACCAATACGACAGAAATATATACTGGAGTGAGCGAGAACTCTCGAATCAACATCGGATTGGTTTTTCAGGTCAGGGCAAATACCTTTGATGGGGCAAAGGCCTTAGACGCTTTTAATTTTAAAGACAACACTACCAATGCCCGAAGCGGTTTAACGACCATAGCCCCTTCTATTCGAGTGCAGCCTTTTAAGAATATCGCTAATTTCTCGTTCACCAGTTCGTTGTTTTTTCCTGTTTTTAAAGATGTGCCCAATGCACCATATTTAGACAAGAGAAGTATCTTTTGGGAGACTAAATTTTTCTATGATAAAACTTTTGGGGGTGGCGATTGGCAGCTTTTTACTGAGGCCGACCTAGGATTTAATTTTGGGGAAAAAAGAATTGAAGCCGATGGTTCTAAAGAGAACTTAGGAGAGCGTTTTGCCAATAACAGCCTGTCGTTTCCCATAAGTGTTTTTCTAAGTTATTTTCCCTCTTATAAATCGACGATCTTTATCAATGCCCAACAATCGTTTTTTATAGGATATGATAACCCCAACAGTAACGGCGATAATTTTTCTCAAGATTATACTGCTTTGGGCTTTGGGGGAAAATATCAATTGACCAATACCCTTAACCTTGAACTTTCTTATAATAAATTCGTGCGGGGCCATGCTTTTCAGGGGCTGGGCCAAACTTTTAGCTTGGGCTTACGGGTCATTTTATAGATATTCATTTAAAAAGCCTATTTTAGAGTTGTAAAATCTAATAAATGAGGACTTTAGTACTTGTAATGCTTTGTTTTTTACAATGCTCATGTGCCAGTCAAGAGGCAATGAAAAAAATCAACGGTGTCAGTTTTGTGGCCTCCCGTGAAAAAGCAGGCCAAGAACATGTTGAAGAGGTATTGTCAATAAACGCCAACCATGCAGCGGTGATGCCATTTGGTTTTATACGCGATATCAATTCGCCTGAAATCATTCACAATACGGACCGACAGTGGTTTGGCGAAACCAAGGCCGGAGCCAAACAGTATATCGAGGTCTTACATGAAAATGATGTTCAAGTGATGATAAAGCCCCAAATTTGGATATGGAAAGGAGAGTTTACGGGCACACTGGTAATGAACTCTGAAGAACATTGGAAAGCTTTGGAGGCATCATATGACAGGTTTATACTTACCTATGCCGAATTGGCTGAAGAAACTCATGTCGCTATATTATGTATAGGTACTGAATTAGAGAGATTTGTAGAACACAGACCTGCATATTGGAAACGCCTCATTTTAAAAATCAGAAAGGTATACAAAGGTAAGTTGACCTATGCTGCGAATTGGAACGAGTATACAAAGACAAGTTTTTGGAATGAACTGGACTATATTGGTATTGACGCCTATTTTCCGCTGTCTGAAGAGAAAAACCCTACGGTAGGACAATTGAAAGAAGCCTGGCAGCCATGGAAAGATAATATTTTTAAGTTGTCCGATACTGTGAAGAGGCCCGTGCTCTTTACTGAATTCGGGTATAGAAGTATTGATTATACGGCTCGAAAACCTTGGTTGGCAGATCGCCATGAACAAAAGGTAAACTTAGAAGCACAAGTGAATGCAAAAAAAGCGATTTTCTCAGAGTTTTGGGCCGAAGATTGGTTTGCAGGGGGCTACGTATGGAAATGGTTTATAGACCACGCCAAATCAGGTGGTAATGCCAACAATCAATTTACGCCGCAGAACAAACCTGCCCAACAAGTCATTACCGATTTTTATAAAATGTATTGATATGTTTCGATTTTGTTTCCCCGTTATCGCATTTTTTATATTGAGCTGTTCGACAGACGCATTGAAGGAAGAGAATACTTTAGATAATGCCTTGGCCAGTAAGAGAGTTGTTTTGGACAACGTGATAGCATGTGCTGCAAGCAATGAAGACAATGACTTGATAAGTGTATTTTTTTACCCAAGACCGGGTGCCGTCAACGTTCAATATTTTGAAACCGAGGACAGCACCTTTGATAAGAACGATTTCGACAACTATGTTTCTGTAGTAGCTCCTACCATTGATGTTTTTAATGGGTACCTTAAAAAGTTCGAGGTTTCGGTGTCTCAAGAAAAATGGGTCATTGTTGCTTTTGATGAAGGCGGCAAGACACACCTTTCCAATCCTATTCGTTTAAAACATAAAACCAAGCCTACGGAGTATTCGTCACTAAATGTTT
>CAZEUV010000237.1:0-3263 GCA_964515285.1 uncultured Maribacter sp.
CGTAACCGCACCTAAAAACACCTCACCGATAAGAAGTGTTCTTTATCGGAATTTTCATCTATTTTTCAAGCGCTAATGAAAGAACAACCAAATGTTCATTACTGTCAAGGTACAGTTCATTGTCTTTGTTGGCTGAATCTTAAATCCTTTATCCTTTTTTTCCATCGATTTATCCTCAAATTGACCGCTTTGGACTTTTTTCATTTTACAGATGCTCCGCTTTTGGAGCATTTTTGCGGGTATAACATCAAAAAACGAACAGTATGATTTTCATCGAAGAAAGAATCCATCAAATCATTTTAACCTTTGTCCTCTGTTTATTTTTTCAACAAAGCCGTGCACAAACCAATGAAAGCAATACCAACCTAAAAAACCTAGTTGGCCGGGAAGTTGCACTGGACTCCATTGATGCATTTGTTGAAACTCAAATGCAAGTGCTGAAAGTACCAGGCATATCCTTGGCAATTATCAATAAGGGTGAAGTTGTTTATCACACCGTTAAGGGATATGCCGATATTGAAAACAAGATAGAAGTCACTAACAAAACTATTTTTGAAGGTGCTTCACTATCTAAACCCCTGTTTGCCTATTTTGTTATGGGTTTTGTGGAAGAAGGTGGGCTGGATCTAGACAAGCCACTCTATGAATACCTGCCTTATGACGATATCGCCAATGACAATCGCTATAAAAAGATCACAGCTCGAATGGTACTGTCCCATACCACGGGATTCCCTAACTGGAGATCCGATTATGAAGGAAATAAACTGTTCCTTAAATTTGAACCGGGCACCGCTTTTAATTATTCAGGAGAAGGGTATCAGTATTTGGCCAAAGTATTGGCGCATATTCTTGATACGGACGATTCTGGCCTAGAAACAATATATCAGGAACGAATAGCACTTCCATTAGATTTAAAATATACCAAGTACATACAGGACCAACAAAATCTGGAAAACAAGGCCAAAGGATATAAAGAAAAAGAAAAGGTTGAAGAAGATGATGATCCAAAAGTGTTCGGTTCGGCCTATTCCATTCATTCCGAAGCCCTAGACTTTTCAAAATGGCTCATTGCCCTTATGGAAGGAAAAGGGTTGACAAAGGAAAGCTTCGATCAACTTTTTGAGACACAGATAGTACTGCCAGACGACCACCCCCAACGGCAAGAAGGAATTACAGATTGGACACTTGGATTTGCCAAGACAACATTACCCTTCGGCTCGGCCTATGGGCATGGAGGAAATAATCATGGATATTCAAGTCTCTTTGTCTTGCAGCCCGAAACCAAATGGGGATTTATTATATTCACCAATTCAGATCAATCCACCTTACCCTTGGTGTTATTGCAATATTTGATGACCGAATGATGAAGATCCTGTTAGGAACGGGATGTTTTTCCTTGGGTAATAAATTGAAAAATAGTTTGGCTGAATGAACAAATTTGAATTTAACAAATCTGATTATCGACTCCTTTTCATGTATTTCGTCATATCGGTTAGTTGGTTAACCTTCCGTTATATTTCGGAAGAGTATACCAATTTCGAAATAGTAACGGGATTGGTGGGATTTGTGCTAAAAACAGTTGTTTTAATTTATATCATCTCATGGTCAATAAAAAAATATGTTATCGACAAAAAAAACTATGCCCTATTCTTTCTGTTTACCTTTAGTTCCCTTGCTTTTATTGGGTTCCTTGATCTTCTCAGGGATTATTATACGTCTGACCCACCTTGGGAATGGAATCCTTCTTTAGACTTTATCTTAGTTCAAAGTTTTTATAATTCGACTCCAGATATGGCCTTGCCCTTTGGACTGATTTTAGGGAAGAAATACTATGAAAACAAATTGGATAACGTGGAGCTACGGAACACTCAAAAGGAACTGGAGCTTAAAGTGCTCCGTGCGCAGTTCGATCCGCATTTTCTCTACAACAGCTTAAATACCATTGATGCCCTGATAGATTATTCTCCTAAAGAAAAGGTAAAAGAGTATATTTCCCATTTGGCGGCTCTCTACCGGTATCTGATCTATACCAAGGACGAAGACATAGTTACTTTGGAGGATGAAATTGCCTTGGCCAAAAATTACTTTTATTTGATTCAAACACGGTTCGAAAATGACTACAGTTTTAAGATTGTAGAGAAAAAAAAACCAAAGGCAAGTTACCTGCCCAATGGAGCTCTGTTAACGGTATTGGAAAATGTGGTCAAGCACAATAAGGCCATTGATAAGAATACTATTGGCACTGAGATCGGTATTGAAGAAAACGGGATCTATGTTACAAATACCAAAGGATTGAGTAATAGCAAGGGTGAATTTTTGGGTACCGGTTTACAGAATTTGAATAAACGATACCATTTACTGAGCAATAAGAAAATTAAAGTTGACGAAACAGAACAAACGTTCACTATACGATTACCACTATTAAAAGTGGTGGATTAAAAAAGACCATACATGATGCATATTCTTATTTTAGAAGATGAGATCCCCGCACACAAAAAGTTGGTTGCCCATCTATCCGATTTTTTGGAAGAACCTTTTTCCTTGGATAGTGCAAGATCTGTAAAAAAAGGAATTCAATTAGTGGAGAACAACAAAGAGTATGATTTAATATTGTCCGACATCAAATTATTGGATGGCATTTCTTTTGAGATTTTTCACAAGGTAGAAACCATGGCTCCCATTATCTTTTGTACGGCCTATGATGAACATTTGTTGGAAGCATTTCAGACCAATGGCATCGCTTATATTCTAAAACCTTATTTAAAAGAAGATTTTGAAAACGCCCTAAAAAAATTTCAAGACCTGTTCCATCCCAAATTCTATAAAAAAGATCTTTTTAAGCAACTTAAAGAAGTACTTGGCACAAAAAAAGATGAAACTTATAAAAAACGGTTTGCTATAAAAAAAAGAGATGGTATAAAGTTATTGGACGCAAAAGATATTTCTTTGATTCAGGCCAAGGGCGATTTCTGTACTATTACTGATGTCAATGGTAAATTACATTCCATTTCCAAAAATATCGGCACTTTGGTTGAACAACTAGATCCAAAACAGTTTTTTAAAATCAACAGAAGTCAAATCATCAGTATAGAACATATTCAAAAAATCGAACCTTATGCTAAAAATAGACTTGCACTAAGAATTAGTGGTGTGAAGGAGTACATGACCACCAGTTCTGCAACAACCAAATTGTTCCGCAGTTGGCTTGAACAATAAAAAAGGTTGTTCTTTCTTTAGTTCAGTACTTCCAAAGGAGGCTGTTC
>CAZEUV010000238.1:0-3208 GCA_964515285.1 uncultured Maribacter sp.
GTTATCGCCTTGGCCGAAAAAGGCGTAGTAGTCACAGAAAAACAAGCAAAAAGAATAGGAAACTATAGAGATTTGATTATTGAGGTCAATGGTGACAGTACAAAATTCGCTCAAGTGTTCAAGGCAGGTGACATCATCAAATACCCAGCCTTGGCCAATACTATGCGAAATATCGCAAAAAATGGGCGTGATGGGTTCTACAAAGGTGAGGTGGCCCAAAAATTGGCCGCTTTCGTTCAAAAAAACGGAGGCTATATTACCGAAGAAGATTTGGCAAAATATGAAGCAAAATGGCGAGAGCCCATCGTCTTTGATTATAAAGACTTGAAAATAGTATCAATGAGTCCGCCCAGTAGCGGTGGCGTAACCATCAACCAGATGTTCAAAATGATAGAGCCCCATGATATAGCCAAATTCGGGCACAATTCGGTCAAGACCGTTCAATTGTTTACCGAGGCGGCAAGACGTGCGTACGCCGATCGAAATTATTATTTGGGCGATCCCGATTTTGTTGATATTCCGTTGGATGTATTATTAGCCCCAGAATACCTTGAAAAACGGATGGAGAATTTCTCTTTCGACAGGGCGACGAAATCTTCTGAGGTAGCGCGAGGAAATATAGAGATTGTAGAAAGTATGGAAACTACACATTATTCGATAGTCGACGCCGAAGGCAATGCCGTTTCGGTGACCACGACCCTCAATGGGGCCTATGGTTCTAAACTCTACTGCGATGAACTTGGCTTCTTTCTCAACAATGAGATGGATGATTTTAGCGCCAAGCCCGGCATACCCAATATGTTCGGACTTATTGGTGCAGATGCGAACAGTATAGCAGCGGAAAAAAGGATGCTCAGTAGCATGACCCCCACCATAGTTGAAAAAGACGGCAAATTATGGATGGTCGTCGGCACACCGGGCGGTTCAACAATCATTACCGCCGTGGTACAGACCATTCTGAACGCTTATGAATTCGGCATGGGCATGCAAGAGGCAGTAAATGCGCCAAGGTTTCACCACCAATGGTTGCCCGATATGGTCATTTTTGAACCTGAGGGGTTTTCCAACGAGCTCAAAACAGTATTAAAAACAAAAGGGTATATCATCAACGAAGAACGCACCCCTATCATAGGAAAAGTAGATGCCATTCGCATATTACCAAACGGAAAGTTGGAAGGCGGTGCTGATAAACGCGGTGATGACACGGCGGTCGGGTATTAGAAAACCTCTCAGAATCCACCAACAAGAAGTAGGTTTGCGCTTATTATAAATTTAATAAAACCCGATTAAATTGAAACTATTGAAAATAATCGCTGGCATAGTGCTTTTGGGGCTACTGGCTTTTGCTATTTTATACGCTATTTACAACAAACCCATACCAACAGGTGTAGAAGGGCAAGCTGCGGATGCATTGGCTAAAAAGATGCTTAATGCCATCAACAATGATGTTTATAAAAAAACCCGTTATTTAGAGTGGTCGTTCGCAAAAGGTGCCCATCAATACAAATGGGATAAAGAAAACGGAAAAGTTCAAATAGAATGGGATGCCTATACTGTAAATCTAAACCTTAACGAGCCATCTAAAAGTGATGCTTTAGAGAACAATTCAAAGCTTATCGGTACTGCAAAAACCAAATCGATAGAAAAAGCGACAAGTTATTTCAACAACGATTCATTTTGGTTGGTAGCGCCGTTCAAAGTTTTTGACCAAGGAACGAAAAGAAGTCTGGTGACCCTTGATGATGGCACAGAAGGTCTATTGGTTACTTACACATCAGGGGGTACTACACCTGGCGATACCTATCTTTGGAAACTACAGCCCAACGGGTTTCCTGAAAGCTATCAGATGTGGGTCAAGATAATTCCCATAGGTGGTTTGGAGGCCTCTTGGGATGATTGGAAGGTAATGGAGAATGGTCTGTTCTTGCCCGTCAGCCATAAACTGGGACCTGTGACCTTGGATATGGGTCTCGTCAAAAGCTACAATTAATGTTATTTTCGATCTTTTCACACTTATACCTAGTTTGAGTTAAGTTCAAAACAGTCGCTTATGCAAAACAAAAGTACTTTAAAAATAATGATAATGGTACTTTATAGAATGGAGAAAAGGCTAAAGCTCGGTCAATCCGAACTCGTTGAGCACTACCTCCCACTCATGAGTTTCCATAATTTCCAAAATGCGTTGCGAAATGGCTTGCTCTAAGGCAACATTGTCTTTCGCCAAACCGAAGGCATAAAATTGCACATCGAATTTAACGGGCAGTATTTGTAGTTTACTTAATGTGGAATCTTCTTGAATACGATATTTTAAAATGGGTTCGTCGTACATAAAAGCTTCTATCTCCCCTTTTTTTAAGCTGTTCAGCCCGGGTACCACGCCATCGTACAAATTTATTTCTTTAAAAAAATGTTCTTTTAAAAATTGGCTGGCACTGGAATTATTAATGGTGCCCACTACCCGTTCTTTAAACTCGGTAAAACCCTCTGGGTTACTATTCAATTGGGTGACGGTAAGACTTGAGGCTAAGCTCGCTGTAAGTCCTGAAATAAATAATAGTCCTCCGAACATTAAAATCAAGGCTGCTATTTTTCCCATCCGTGTCTTTGGTGCTTTGTCTCCATAACCAACAGTTGTTAAGGTAACGGCTGACCACCAAATACCATCCCAAATACCTCTATAGCCATTTCGAAAATGTTCTTCGTTTTCCTTTCGCTCAAAATACCATCCGACGAAACCAAAAAGAATGATAATCAAGAGCAGCACCAATAATCCTTTTAAAAAGTTCTGATTGAAAAAGCTCTTTACAAATTGTATGAATTTCTGGAATGTGGAAACACCAGCAACCGCAATGGTAGAATTTGAAGCGTAGAAAGAATCAGTAAATCGCATCTTTCGGTTACGCTCACTCGTTATGGTTAAAGGATTAATGCTAATATCGATGCTTCCTTTTTCGAGGGAATCAAGCATATCAGAAAAACCCATAGGCACCAACTTGTATTTTAAATCAAGATCATTTGCTACCCGCTGCCAGAGCCAAATATTGATTCCTTTTAACAAGGCATCATTTTGAACAATAAAAGGAGGAGCAGTAGTGTACCCAACGAGCAAAGTATCTTGGGTTGTCTGGGCCATCAATGGTACATGGAGTAGACTTAAAGCCAAAATAAGAAACCTCTTTTTCATTGTAATGCGTGTCAATTTCTAAAT
>CAZEUV010000239.1:0-3207 GCA_964515285.1 uncultured Maribacter sp.
GACTACTGACTACTGACTACTGACTACTGACTACTGACTACTGACTACTGACTACCTCCCCCAACAACCTCTCGGCATTTTCAATTCCTGAATTTATTTGATCCCTTACCGCTTTTATCTTATCCTCTTCTTCGTTCAGCCATTGTTTTTTTTCTTCCGAGAGCGTCTTACCTTTCATGATTTCATCAGAATCAAATCGCTTGCCGAAACCCTGCATCCAATCCATCATAGCTTTATTGCCCTCTTGTAGGTCTATCATCGCTTTTTCGTATTCATTGCCCTGGGCTGTGGAGTCTACTTTGCTTTTGAGCGTAGCGACCAATTTACCGATGTTTCCCATTTTCGGCATGACCTCATCATGAATAGCCATGACCTCTTTCATTTGGTTATCTCCTGAAGGGGCATCTTTTTTCTTATTTTCTTTACACGAAAAGGCACTCAATAAAATGAATGTCAGTAACATACACTTTTTCATAGGCTTTGTTTTCAATTTTGAAGAACAACGGTTTTTATCGTATAGACATAGTCTTTTACCTTAGTGTCGGTAATGGTATTTTTTAGGTCATCAATGCTGACCGTATTACTGTCAAAGGCAATAACAGCTTCCTTTTTATCGTAACTCACTTCTGTCGAACGCACCCCTTTAATACCTTCTAAATTTGTTTTTATGGTATCTGCACAACCTTCTTGACATGCCATGCCATCTATGGTTATAACCGCTATTTTAAATGAGGAAGGTGCAACCACCTCTTCAGTAGTATCGTTTTGTACGTTTTTGGTACTGTTACAACTTACTATAAAAGCTAATAATATTAATGGGATCCATCTTTTTGTGCACATGTGATTTTTTTTCAAAAGTACTGAATAATTATCATTTATTTTAACTCCTTGATTACCGTATCGATGTCTGTACCGTACATTTTTTCATTACGTTATTTTTTTCGATTGATCGTTTTTGATGTTAAGTAAAAAAGTGTAAACCCTGATAAAAGAGTAACGATTCCGAAAATTGAAAATGCTCTGAGCAACCAATTGTTGAGGTTGTCTCGCCCTTGATAATCCATCGTATGCAACATCCAAAGAAAATCGAATACCCGCCATTTGTTATTGCGAAAGGTCTGTACATTACCATATTCTTGTGAAATGTATACCGTGGTATTTGCAGGTTTGCCAAAGGTAATGGCGTAGGCAGGTAAGGGGCGTTCTCTATATTCGTGGTGGTTACCTGTTTCGGTCAAGTATTCAACGGTCGTTATTTCGGCTTTTACATTTAGTTTGTTTATGGCGATTTTTTTCGCTTCATTTTCATTCAACGGACTACGGGTTTCACCGTTCAGAGCATTGACCAATTTCACCTTTTTACGCCCTTTTGAAATATAGACCACTTCGTAGCAGGTTTTTTCCAATACCGATGTTAACTGGAGCGACACCAATGAATCTGAAGGCTTTAACTGTTGTGATAAAAATACTGCCGGTGAAACAAAATCTGCATCTGCCACCAGAAAGGGCTTTTCGTTCTTAAGGGTATCGCCCCTAATCTCGTCAATGTTCGTCCAACTGAAGTACAGGCCTCCAATTGTCCATAGTAAAAACTGAACACCTAAAATCAGTCCCAAATACCGATGCCACTTTCGGGTTTTTTGAATGAATTGTCTTTTGGTCATTATTACGGGTTTAGATATTACAATGGATTTCAGAATATAAAAAGTTCTTGGAGGAACATTTTATGGTAAGATACGGATCACAAGAGAATAATGCCACCAAAGGTTGCTGTTAGGCCATTTTGAAAGAAGGTCGTTCAATGTTTTCAACGTTTGATAATTCGTAAGTGAAAGATAGTATTGTGAAACTATATTTCAGCTTAAATTCAGTATAAAAAGCACCATCTTTGTAAAAACAATTCGAGTGAACGATTTCAATAAAAAATGGTTTTATCTTATTCTGTTGTCTATTGTTTGGGGGTCTTCTTTTATTCTTATTAAAAGAGCTCTTTTAGGGTTCACGCCTTTGCAAATAGGGAGTTTGAGAATTGTGATCGCATCCTTATTTTTATTCGTTTTCGGTTTTCGAAGCTTGTCTAAGCTCAGTGCTGTCGATTGGAAATGGCTGACCATTGCCGGATTTTTAAGTTCTTTTTTCCCTCCTTTTTTGTTCGCTTTGGCGCAGACACAATTAGATAGTGGTGTAACGTCAATTTTCAACTCGGTCGTACCGTTATTGACAACCGTTGTTGGTATTGCGCTTTTTGGGGCGATAATCACTAAAAAACAGATTTTAGGGGTCTTTATTGGTCTTTTCGGTACTGTGGCGTTGATTGTAGCGGGTATGGAATTTGACGCAGAACAGAACTATTGGTATTCCATTTTTGTCTTAGTGTCTGCTTTGGGCTATGCGCTGAACATCAATATCATTAAAAAGCACTTGACACATTTGAGCCCGCTGACGGTAACAACGGCCAGCTTTGGGGTTGCATTTTTGCCGGCTCTGGTACTTGTTTTTTATTCAGGTTTTTTCAATCAAATAATGGGCAATGTTCAGATGCAGGCCTCTTTTTGGTATTTGTTGGCCCTGGCCGTATTTGGCACTTCAATTGCGAATATATACTTCAATAAATTGATTCATTTATCTAGTCCGGTTTTTGCGGCCTCTGTGACCTACACCATTCCTATAGTAGCTGTTCTATGGGGTGTTTGGGATGGTGAAACGATCAATTTATATCAATTAATAGGTGGAGCGATAATTCTTTTTGGGGTTTGGTTGGTTAACAAAAACAAAAAGCGAAGTTGATTTATTTTGAAATGGCCTTAGAGTGATGAGTTGTACAACCAATTAAATGCAGGAGCTATGGCTTGCCCTTTCTTTTTTGGCATCTTTTACGTCTTCGTACAAGCTTGATAAAAAAACGTCTTAAATTCTCGTAAAATCACTTGTAGATTAAGCATTTACCCCTATATTTGCATCCGCTTAAAGAAAATTAAGCGTTAATTTTTTAATCAATAATACACGCTATGTACGCAATTGTAGAGATGGCAGGGCAGCAATTTAAAGTTGCGAAAGACCAAAAAGTGTATGTTCACCGTTTGCAGACCGAAGAAGGCAAAAAAGTCACTTTTGACAATGTACTTCTTTTAGATGACGGAAAGAACGTCACCATTGGCGCCCCAGCTATAGACGGAGCCGCTATTGAGGCTAAAGTCATTAAGCACC
>CAZEUV010000240.1:0-3207 GCA_964515285.1 uncultured Maribacter sp.
CAGAAAAAAATATTGATGGGCGAAGCCACTGGAGATATCGATATGAAATCAATAGCCGAAATCGCTGCCTACAACCTGAGAAAGAGAGATGGTTTTAAACTACTTTCAGCCCGACATCATTACTGGGCTATGTTACATTCTGAATCTCGTATTGAAGCATTGAAAAATTTAAAATTGCCCACCTTAATCATTCACGGAAAAAAGGATCCCGTTATACCCATAGCCCATGGTAAAAAAATAGCCGCTATTGTGATGAATGCTGATAGCCTATATATTGAAAATATGGGACATGATTTGCCCGATTCAGAGCTGAATAAAATGACTGGTAAGATAATTTCTCACTTTAGCAAAGTTCAGAATTGAGTAAAAAAATTCCCGAAAATCAAGAGCGATCCTTTCTAAACTGTTGTGGGGCGAACGACAGCTAAGAGTAGTGGGGCTTGCTTAATTTCCAGGAATACGTTTTGAATTCTAGGTTTTAAAATCTAGAACTCGGTGCCAAAGCATAGTTAGGCTGCATGTTCTGCGGCTCTATGTCTTTTTTGATAAATATTTTCCAATGTTTTATTGATGTCCTGCAATTCAGGGGTCAAAGTAGAAAGATGACCGGTTTCATCAGTGGTCACTTCTTTATCACAATGAATGCATTTATATTCTTTGATGTGCGATGTTACATTTTTTGAAACGGAGTAGTGGTGTCCGAAAATGTTGCAAAATACTTTTTTCATACTAGTAGGTTTGTCATGCATTTTTGGTGTTTGGAAACCAAAAACTATTTCATGGGATTTGGGTCAAAATTCAAAGTGTTTCATTTAAAAACACCTGAGAATAAAGAACGTACTCCTTCTTCCTTTTATTGGATATCAAGGTTCATTTTCATCGTATTTTCGATGAACGGTATTTTTTTCGACGAACGGTTATTTTTCTACGACGAGCGACACTATTTAATTTTCATCAAGAAATCAAAATCTTCAATGTAGCTTGCTAAAACAATTGCCACCAATTTTCATATCTTTCAATTCTATATTAAGTTGATGAACAAAACCAAAGATACCCTTGTAATCTCTTTCGCCCTATTTTCACTTTTCTTTGGTGCAGGAAATTTGATACTTCCACCCCAGTTGGGTTTTCAATCTGGTGATCTTTGGTGGTTGGTCACATTAGGATTTTGCCTTTCAGCGGTTCTCATTCCTATATTCGGAATTTTGGCCCATGCCAAGCTACAAGGCACTATTTTCGACTTTGGTAAAAAGGTGTCGCCTACTTTCAGTTTAGTGTATTCCTTTATCGTTTATGCTATTTCATTAAGTCTACCCTCACCACGAACGGCATCGGTCACTCATGAAATCGCCATACAGCCATTTTTTGATACGCCAGCTGTCTTGACAAGTATTATTTACTTCGGATTGGTTTTTGTCTTTGTAATGAACCGTACCAAGATTTTGAACATCATCGGAAAACTGTTGACCCCTGCCATTGTTTTTATTCTTCTACTTATAATAGGAAAGGCTTTATTTTCATTCGACTTCGGTTTTGGCGATGTCGTTTTTGCCAATCCGTTTGGCGATGGGGTTCTTGAAGGCTACCAGACCTTTGATGCCATTGGATCCATCGTAGTTGGCGGGGTCATTATTACTTCGATCAACTTAAAAAATACGAATGCCTCTTACGAAGAAAAAAAGGTGCTCATTCGCCGTGTGGGGTGGATCGCAGGCCTAGGCCTCTTTCTTATTTATGCCGGTCTGATCGTTACTGGTGCCTTGATGCACAATCAATTTGATCCGGATATTTCTAGAACGGCTCTATTAAACGGAATCAGTCTACAAACCTTGGGCGGCACGGCAAATATTTTTTTAAGCATTCTGGTAAGCCTCGCCTGTTTTACCACTGCCGTGGGCATAGTGACGGGAACATCCGATTACGTAAAACATCGGTTCAATGATTCAAAACAGGCGTATTTGATTACAGCAATAATCGGGTGTATCTTGGGTGTGGTCATGGGGCAATTCGATGTTCATTATATCATAGCGGTCGCCGTACCCGCACTTATGTTTATCTATCCCATTACAATAGTGTTGATTTTGTTGAATATTGCGCCCGATAAATACGCATCTCCAAAGATTTTCAAAGCGGTTGTGTTTACAACGATCATCTTTAGCATTCCTGATTTTTTGGGGAGCATTACTTCGACTCCGCTCAGCACAAACCTAGGTCTCAAAAGAAGGGTTTTTGACTGGCTACCTTTGCATGAATTTCATATAGGCTGGGTGTTTCCGGCGGGTATTGTGTTTTTGATTGCTAACATACTAACAAGAACTAAAAGGGACATTATTTCTTAACTCAGAAAAGAGTTGCATATTTAATTTCCCATAAGAGTAAGAGTCCTCCCCCTTCGGGGGAGCCGTTATAATGAATTGAAGTGTCTTTTTTGTTAAAACCAAAATACTGTAATCATGAAACAATATACTATCACCTATGTTTGCTTATCTCTGTTACTCGCTGCTTGCAATACAACGCCAAAAGAAATGCAAGATTCGGTCGTCAATTCTAACGAAACATCCCCAAAAACCATTATGGCCATTTTTGCCCATCCGGATGACGAAACCACTATTGGACCTGTATTGGCCAAATATGCCTCTTTAAGTGATGTCCATCTTGTGGTATCAACCGACGGTCGCTATGGCGTTAATGACCATTCAGGTATTCCTGCAGGAGATTCTTTAGTCGCCATAAGAAAAAAAGAAACGGAATGTGCTTGTGCCGAGCTGGGTATCAATCCGCCTCATTTTCTAGGGGCGAAAGATGGACTCGGCCTTAATGGGCACCATGACTACTATAGTGAAGTGGGTCGGTTGAAAGAGCGCATTCAACAAAAAATAAGCCAATTAAACCCTGATGTTATCCTAACCTTTGGCCCCGATGGAGATACCGGTCACCCTGATCATCGCCTAGTTGGAATGCTCACCACTGAAATTTTGCTTCGAGAGGGATGGGCCGACCAAATCGATTTATACTATTTTGGATGGACAAAGGATCAGACCAAAAAATTTCCGGTAGATTGGGGGTTGGGTTATGTACACCTTGACCATCTGAATACGGTTATATCATTTAACCCTGAAGATGAGGAAAAAGCATTTACTTCATTGCGTTGTCATAAAAGCCAATTTACAGAAAAAGCTATGGCCGAATGGATACAGGCAGAACGCA
>CAZEUV010000241.1:0-3192 GCA_964515285.1 uncultured Maribacter sp.
GAGGGTAACGTAAAATGGTATTACAAAAATGGCCAACGCTCTGAAGAAAGTCATTACAACAAGGGCGTTCTTGATGGCGAAGCAAGCTATTATTCAAAAAAAGGTTTTCTAAGAGCAAAGGGCATCTATAAAAACGATGATTCTTGGTCCGGTACTTTTATTCATAGTTGTTGTTTTAATGGCTATATACCCGAGTACAAAGAAGGCAAAAGAATAGCCCAGCGAATGTACCATAGTAATTCAGATCAAATTGCGGTAAAAATGCGCTACGTTGACAGTACTACAATAACAAGCCATTACAACCGAGAAGGAGAAAAAATAGGCGAATTGACAGCTATAAACTCATTTCCGAAAGATGGTATGATGGCAACATACTATCTAAATGATGAAAGTGATGTCACAGGTTTTGAACAATATTCCTATTACGAAAATAGTGTGGAAAATGGAGAAGAAGCTGTTCTTAAAAAAGACGGAGAATTGATTGCCAAAGGCAATAACAAAGATGGCAAACCTTTTAACGGCACTTTTTTTAGATCAAGAATTGTAAAAACCTATGTTGACGGAAAGCTAGAGGGAGAAGAGATTGGGTATTCTACAAAAATGAAAATAATATCAAAAGGCAGCAATAAAAACGATACCCATTGGAACGGACAATTTATCAGCAACCTTGATATGTTCAATCGTCGCTATAGTAAAAACGTTTTGACCTTTAAAGAAGGGCAATTAGAAGGTAAACAAACATCCTATTATACTGATGATTATGAAAAAATAAAATCATACCACTATATTATAAATGAGAAAAAAGAAGGTGAAAGTTCCTATTTTGACAAAGATGGTGTAACAATAGCCAAAGGGGTCTATAAAAACGATATCCCTTTTGATGGCACTTTTTACGACCCCTACGAACGTGTTTTATCAGCTTATAAAGAAGGCAAAAAACATGGCGTGTTTATTCAATTTGGAAACGAAGGAGAGATTATAGAAAAACAAGAATATGAGAACGATAAACGCACCGGAAAAGTACGAAGTAAAGGATTTTTTCAAGACAAAGTATGTGAATGCATCTACAAATACGGAAACCCTTATTCTGGTCAGGTATGTGAAGAGTTATCGGTAGTTCATTACGAAAAAGGATTCTCCGTTAAGAGAGAAAATTACGAATACGATTATGAAAAAGAAGAAACTGTTTTTACAGGTGATTTCTCGTATGACCACGAAGGAGTTATGAGTGCTAAAACGGTAATTGTCGATGACAAAACCTATTCTTTAACATTTAAAGACGGCAAACCAAACAATGGAATAAGCTACGCGTATTACAACGAGGGAACCATCACGTATAAAAATGGCAAAAAAGAAGGTTCTTTTACCAACCTTGAAAATGATAATAAAAGCTTGCTTATTAACGGCAACTATACAAATAATCTTTGGGATGGAATCATAACATTTGATGAGATTTCACTCAATAAAGTAACAACATGCACCTATAAAAATGGCAAGCCAATAGATGGCACCGTAATAGAAAATAACACATTCACAACTTATAAAAAAGGGTTGAAACAAGGTTTAGAAAAAGAGATAATACACGACGGGCTAGAAGAAAAAGTGGTCAAAACAACAGCATATGATAAAGGAATTCAATTAAGTGAAACATGGCCGAACCAAAAAAATGATAAAGGTGAAGTTATACAAGGAAATTATAAAAATGGCAAACCATTTAATGGATACTTTTTTGATTTTAAACCAATCATAGCTTCACTATCGCAATATAAAGATGGTCAAATAACAGGCAACCAATATGTGGGTTATAACCACGACTATAGTCTTTCGGTAATTGATACCATACAGTATAAATCAGGAAAACCATACCAAGGAAAACTCATTGAGCAATACAAAGACAAACTGCATTTTCACCAATACAATAAAGGAAAGCGGGTCAAAACAATCGTAACCGATGTTTACTATATAAACAAAATAAAAAATACGATAAGCTATACCAATGACGGATATATTGTTACCGATAAAGATTCTGATCTGGTCATGTTTAAACTCACCTATTTGAATGAAGCGAAAACCAAAGCAAAAGTTGTGATGTATTCAGATATTGATGAATTAGCAGGCGCATTTGAATTCTACAACAATAAAATAACGGCTATCGATGTAAGCTATAAACGTGGTGATTATAAAATTGATTACGCTTTGATAGATGCTGATTTGGTAATAACCGTAAAAGGAGAGGGGGTACTAATAAAGTCTTATCCTAAACTAGATCAGGTAGAAAAATTCACGTATAAAAATTTCTTAAACCCTGAAATACTATTTGCAGACGGAGAGGTTGTACTACACACCTATATTGACAATAAACATATAGCAACAGGAACACTAAAATACAATGATATGTTTGATGGTGTTTTTCTACATTACAATGATAGTAGTGATACGTACAACTATTATTTATTTAGCAACGGAGAAGGATTGGATAAAAAATACGATGTATCAAAAAAAGAACTTTTAAAACTACTTGAGAATTAGATGGAATTCAAAAAAACAAACAACCTTATTTATATCGCTTTTGCCATACATATAGCCGTTAGCCTACTGGCGGGAATGGAAGAAGAGTTATTACTAATCATCATGTTGATCCCATTAGCAGGAAATTTGGTAGGACTCTACTTTTTAAGTTTTACGAATAAGCTAAAACTAGGTGCCAAAATATTTATGATTAGCAGTTTCTTTTTTGTGCCTATAGGCATTTTAGGTATTGTAGGATGCCGTAAAGTAACAGACCATTTAACCGAACAAGATTTTTTTAAAACCGAGAAAAAATGACAAGAGAATTTAAATCAAGTAAAACCCAATTCAATACGTTTATGGGCGTAGCCATATTTGCCCTTGTGGCGGCCATAGTTGTATATTTATTTTTGGACATCATTATTATGATGCTGCCCGGTTTTACAATCCTTTGGGGGGCTTTTGCTTTTTGGGGTAAAGATAGAGTGCTTATTACCTTGCATGATGATTATATAGAAGCTAAAGAAGCTATTGCAGCAAAAAAGAAACTCATTAAATATAAAGACATCTCTAAAGTAGAAATGCATAAAACAGGCAGGTTAATTACCCTTTATGTAAAAGATAATGAAGGAAAAGAGAAAAAAGTAAAAATAGGCATCAACCCCATAGAAAAATCAGAACGAA
>CAZEUV010000242.1:0-3186 GCA_964515285.1 uncultured Maribacter sp.
GCTCTTATTTCATACTATCTAAAATAGCGGTAATATCTTCTGCTGTAGTATCAGGGTTTATAAAGCAGAAGCGAGCCACAGTCTCGTATTTACCCTCTATTTTGTATTTGGTGGGTGTTACTAAGGCAAAGCCGTCACGGTGATTTTTGTACGTCCAGTTTCTATAATCATCGGGTGTCCACCCTTTACGTCTATACAAAACACATGAAAGGCTGGGTTTTCGCACCAATTCTAAATTCGAATATTTTTCAATGATCTCACCTGATAAATTCGCTAATTCTATACCTCTTTCTATGGCCCATTTATACTTATTGGTGCCGTACATCGCCAAAGAAAACCATAGCGGTAACCCCCTTACCCTTCTTGTCAATTGTATTTGGTAATCTGCGGGGTTAAAGCCATGTGCCCCCTCATCTTTGAAAATCTCTAAATAGGACCCCTCTTGTGAATGGGCCTCCTTGGCAAGTTCTGGGTCTTTATAAATAATGGCTCCACAATCATATGGGGAAAACAACCATTTATGCGGATCGATGGTAATACTGTCCGCCCGTTCTATGCCGTTGAAAAGATGCCTGACCGAATCCGCTGCAAGGGCACCTCCGCCATAAGCAGCATCTACATGAAACCATAGCTTCTCTTGATCACAGATTGTTGCAATACCCGCTAAATCGTCTATGATTCCCGCATTTGTAGTTCCACCGGTCGCAACTACGGCAAATAATCTTTTACGTTGATGTGAATCTAAGGCCGCTATTTTTTTACCGAGGTCATCACCCATCATCACTTCTTCGGTCTCTATCAAAAGTACATCTACATCAATTACCTTGGCCATTGCCCTTATCGATGAATGTGCCCCACTAGAAGTTAGTATAAGGCCTTTTTCGTTTCTATTTTCTTCATTTCTGCGCCAATATTCACGTGCAGTGACCATGGCCGATAAATTTGCAGCCGTACCACCACTGGTAAACACCCCAAATGCTTTTTCCGGTAATCCGGTAAGTGAAACGAGCCACCTCATAGCCTCGTTTTCACAAAAAATGCCTCCGGCACCTTCCATCCAATATGCGCCGTGAATGCTCGATGCCGAAGTAACCAGATCGAACATCACCGCAGCACGTGTGGGCGAAGCGGGCACAAATGCCAAATGCCTTGGGTGATCTATGGGTACGGTGGCTTTTATAAGCACATCCTTAAACAATTGAAATGCTTTTTCACCTCCAATTCCTTTAGCGTTAATGGTCTCCCCTACCAACCTTTTCAACTCTTCTTCTTTTTTGGGCTGACCCAGTTCGGGCGAGGTTTTGGTTATTCTATGAATGGCGAATTTCATGATATCCAAGGTCATTTCTACCGATTCTATATCTATACTGTGCATTTTAAAATCTATTTTTCAGGTTATGGGAAATAACGATTACCATTTATTCTAGCCTCTTAGTACTAAAAACTCCATTTGCAGCGGTGAAAGGGCATTCATTAATTCAGGAATCAAGTTCTCGCCCATTTCTAAATAAAGCTCTGAAAAATTCACCGTACGTTCTTGTAACGATTTACTCGGAAACAGTTCGTCTTGAATCAACGTAATTCGTGCCACATGATCTTTCAATTTTCGCTTTTGCGCCTTGAGCAAGCGTTTTTCTAAACGATCCAACCCTTTTAATTGTTTGGTTTCTTGTGCTTTCACTGCCCCTAAGAATGATTTATCGGTCTGTTCGGCCAATTCGTACAAGTTTTTGAACTGCGCTGTCAGATGCTTCTTTTGAGATGAGAAATCAATATCGATCTCTGATATATCGCGTATTTTTTTATTGATGAGCGTATTCTGTTCTTGAAAGACATCCTCGGTCGTGAGGTTTAATTTCTGCAATTTTACGTGCTGTTTTTCAGAAACCAATAAGGCGGAATTACGAAGTAATATCATAGGAAAGGTAATATGCATCGTTTCGAACATAGATTTCAGCTCGAGCCAATAGGCGATTTCTCCTCCGCCTCCAATATAACAGAGATTGGGCAATATAACCTCTTGGTACAACGGGCGCGCGATCACATTGGGCGAAAAACGTTCAGGATGATTTTCAAGTTCGCTCAAAAGTTCTTCTTTAGAGAATTCGATTCCTGTTTCGTTCACGACAAACTTCCCGTTCATTTCAATGATACGCTCTCGAATACCTTCAGTCAGATAAAAATAATTGATTTCACGTGGGTTGACCTGTATACCGTATTTACTAGAAACACTAACTAATTCAGATATGGTTTCAGAGACCTTTTTATAAGGTAGTTGTTCTAAAATATCCGTTTTAGCGTAGGGTATCATCAATCGTTTTAATTCGTCATCATCACCATCTAAAATAACAAGGCCATACTCACCAAAGAGTTCATTGGCCAAGTACCGGGTAGCTTCGGTCAGCGTATCATGCTCTAAATAAGCCTTGGTGAAAAGCGATTTCAAAGTTTCGGCGTTTGCACTGTTTCCCATTGCGTTCGCAAAGGTCTTGAATACGTCTTCAAGTCCGTCGGTTTTCAAATGGCCCACTGCCCCTGAAGCTTTTTTGTTCCATTTTAACTTCTTCCCATTAAAATTGAAATAATTGATCTCATCAAAATCATGGTCTTCTGTCGCCATCCAATACACGGGCACAAAATTGTATTTAGGATATTCCTTCTTCAGTGCTTTGGTTAGATTGATCGTCGATATAATCTTGTACAAAAAATACAACGGACCCGTAAATAAATTTAATTGATGCCCAGTAACAACCGTAAAAGTATTGGTCTCTTTAAGTTGTTTTATATGACCTTGGGTTTTTTTTGATGCCTTGGTATTCTTATACTGATTCTGCAATGCTGCGTACAATACATCACGATGAGCGCTCGGAAAATTTGTGGATTTTTCGTTAATCTGTTCTTTAAAATTTTTTAAGATGGGAAAACGGTTGTAGAACGGTTTCAACGCTTTCTTTTCATCGAGATAATCGCAGATCAATGGCGAAAAATAACCGGTATGCTTAAAGGGTATACAATCAATATCCATATAAAAACAAAATGATGGTAAAGATAAAACTCTTGGTAATTACACATGCCAAAAATACGTTAATTACTTCAACCCATGCTGGGCCGTAAAAGTCGGCTTTAATATTTTACACGGTCAAACCGTGATTTCTCCCATTTACGTTATACCAGAGGTAAATTCAA
>CAZEUV010000243.1:0-3166 GCA_964515285.1 uncultured Maribacter sp.
CCTATTCGTTTAAAACATAAAACCAAGCCTACGGAGTATTCGTCACTAAATGTTTCTGTTGATAGATCCACCACCATGCCAGAATTTTCATGGCAAGACGGATTATATGATGACACTGAAATATATTTTCAGGTGGTGTCAGATGCACAAAATAATCTACTATCTGGTACATACACCTATGAAAAGAGGTACCGATATTATGAGCTTGACAATGTGGTGATGAACATAACAAAAGGCACCCCACCAGCCTTAAAGAACAATACACCTTATAATTTTACGTTATTGGCCGTTAGCGAAGATAATTGGGTAAACCTTTTTTCAGAAATCGAATTCAACTTGAACTGATGTGTGACTTGGCCAAACGCTATATTACAATTTCTTTGTCATGCGTATGCCTATCTTTGGTTTGCATAGAATATAGGCTCCCATTATGAGTAAATCATATCTGTCTTTACTATTATTTCTATCGTTGACAATAGGTTTCGCACAGCAACATTGGGTTGGCGACATTAAGATTCAAGGGGCTAAAAGAACAAAAATATCATTTCTAAGAAAGTTGATTAAAGTACGATCTGGCACCGTATTGGATTCAACTGTACTTCAAGAAGATCTAGAACGGTTAAAACGGCTTCCATCGATTTCAGATGGTTTTTTTCAGGTTTTCTCTTCAGAGGATGGTAAAAGCGAAGTGGTTTATAATGTTGTGGAGAATTTCACCTTGATACCGTTTGCAAATCTTTTTAGTTCTTCCAACGACGATTTTGCTTTTAAAATTGGCCTGAATGAGTTTAATCTACTGGGAAGAAATATTACTGTGGGCGGATTTTACCAATACGATGTTTACAACTCGTATGGCGTGGCAATAAGAGCACCCTATCTATTTAGCGCAAGAGCGGGGCTGGCCATGAGCCATAGAGATCTCACTACCTTAGAACCCATTTTTTTTGATGGTGTTTCAGCCGATTATAAGTACCGGAATACCAGTTTTGAGGTGATGGGTCTGTATCAGCTTAATTTCAGAAACAGGATAGAGTTCGGAGGCAGTCTTTTTACCGAAGATTATCAATACCTCTCAGGTGCGACAAGTACAGCGGTGCCACAAGAGTTGAACGTAAATAAACACCTGCTGAAATTCATTTACAATTTTGATGGCGTAAAATATTACAGTCAACGTTTAGAGGGGTTTAGCAGTTCGTTGAACCTTCAGTATGTGGGCAGCTCAGATGTCAACCTCCCCAAGTTTCTAATCGCTTTCAATGACTTTGTCTATTTGCGACGCATGTATGGGCATGGCCTTTGGGCCAGCCGTTTGCGTTTGGGACTCGCCAGTAATATTGACTCGCCTTTTGCACCTTTTACCGTAGATAACAATATTAATATTCGAGGGGTAGGAAACACGATTGACAGAGGTACGGCCACCATTGTTTTCAATACAGAGTACCGACATAACCTAATCGATATGAATTGGTTTATACTACAGGGCAATATTTTTTTAGATGGGGGTACATGGCGAAATCCCGGTGGTGGGTTTGATGATCTTACCAACAGTCAGAACATTCGAATTTACCCAGGTGTTGGCCTACGCCTTATTCACAAGAGAATCTTCAACGCCGTTTTTCGTATCGATTATGGGCACGGTATTACCAAAGATGCTTCACGGGGGCTGGTGTTTGGTATTGGGCAGTATTTTTAATGAAACCCTACTTTGACAACCCGTCGATAAGACGGTGCAGACAAAGTAGTTGGTTGAATTAACCCCGCTGTTTAGCGGGGTCTGATTCTCTCAATAGAAGCCGCTAAATTTACAATTGTTGAATAAATCGTTAACTAAATTTTCAAATTACTTGTATCAATTCTTCTACGTTCTCTAATTTTGCACTAATAGCATATTGGTTTTAGGCATTGTTTTTGAAATGCACTATTCAATCCCTCATTGAGGGTTTGATTCCCTGGGGCTTGCCCGCCCGTGCCGGTCGGACGGGCCTCGAAATTATAAAAGGTTTTTTCGGAAGCATACCTCGTACCCCTGCCTACGGCGGGCAGGCTTGGATCGAGGTTGTTGATTAATATTTTTCTTTAATGAGATTATCTATTTTACAAAGATGTAGCTGTGTTTTTATAGTAGCGTTGTTTATTTCGTTCAGTGTTATCGCACAAGATTCATTGGTTACGGTTACGGCCGAAAAAGGAGACGGAATTCTTTCTCTATTGCGAAAACAGGGCATGAACCCTTATGAGGCGTACGATGATTTTATCGCTATGAACATAGATGATCTACGTGATAGTGTGCATTTATACGAAGGGCGCAATTATCGTATTCCGCAAGTGCAAGTCGATAGTGTTATCGTTTTAGATTCTATTCAGGAGCAGTCTACGAAGATAAAAAAGATAGAAGGGAAGGAGTTTTCTATTTTCGGAAAGAAGCATTCCACAGTACTTTCAAAGAGCGAGAAATTGAAGGGGGCCGTTTATTATCTGGTTTCTGGTCATGGGGGTCCTGATCCCGGTGCGATGGCCATATATGCCGGAAAATCGATTGCCGAAGATGAATATGCCTATGATATAACCTTGCGTTTGGCCAAAGAGTTGCTCGCACATAGCGCAACTGTATATATTATTATTCGTGATCCAAACGATGGTATTCGTGATGAACGCATTTTAGACATCGACCATGATGAGGTGACTTACCCTGATGAGATTATACCATTAAATCAAACAGCTCGATTAAAACAACGGGTAGCGGCTATAAATAAACTGTACAAAACGCACAGAGGGAAATACCAACGCTTGATCGTTACCCATGTAGACAGCAGAAGTAAGGGCCAGAATATCGATGTCTTTTTCTACCATCACGAAAAGAGCAAAAACGGTAAGCGATTGGCAGAGAGTATTCATAAGACCTTTCAAAAAAAGTATAAAAAATACCAGCCCAATCGTACATATTCAGGAACTTTCGAAGACCGTACAAGCCTCTATTTGGTCAAGAAAACGCACCCTGCGATGACTTTTATCGAAATAGGGAATATCAGAAACAAAAAGGACCAGCGCAGAATTCTCGACCCTGACAATAGACAGGCACTTGCCAAATGGATCGGTGAAGGGGTGTTGTTGGATTATGAAAAAAAATAAAGTATGTCAAGATGCTTTAACGGCAGCTATAGTTAGT
>CAZEUV010000244.1:0-3166 GCA_964515285.1 uncultured Maribacter sp.
ATAAGCATAATCCAGCCTTTCCCTTTGAATATGAATTTGTTGACGATGCATTCAATGCCAGATTTAAAAGTGAACAGCTCATGGGCAATCTTTCCAAAATTTTTGCCCTGCTTGCCATTCTCATTTCATGTTTAGGTTTATTTGGCCTTTCAGCATACACCGCAGAGCAACGTCGTAAAGAAATAGGGGTACGTAAAGTCTTAGGGTCAAGTGTTTCAGGTATTGTGCAGTTACTATCTAAAGACTTTATGAAATTGGTAGGTATTGCCATTTTAATTGCTAGTCCATTAGCTTGGTTAATGATGCGAAATTGGTTGCAGGGCTTTGCCTATCATATTGAGGTCAACTGGTCGGTATTTGTCATCGCAGGTGTTGCAGCTGTTTGTATTGCACTGTTGACCGTAAGTTTTCAGGCAATTAAAGCAGCTAGGGCTAACCCGGTGAAAAGTCTACGGACCGAATAAGTCCCGTAGAGACCTGTTAGGTTTTAAAAACCTAACAGGTCTGAAAAAACAATAAGTCTCCCTCCAAATAAGGAAGGATTAAAAACAAAAAAATAAAATAAGAATTAAATCAATCTGGAATCCGTTCCCCCTCCTTGGGAGGGGGCTAGGGGGAGGACAAAAAACAAGAACCATGTTTAAAAACTATCTAAAAATCGCACTACGAAACCTTTGGAGACACCGAGGGTTTTCATTCTTGAACATTACTGGTTTGGCCATTGGTATGACCGCTGGTTTTCTCATATTATTGTATGTGGGTTTTGAATTGAGTTATGATAAATTTCATACAAAATCAAATCGTATTTATAGGGTTGTAGCTGATATCAAAACACCTACAGAGAATATTGAGGCGAACATAACAGCCTGGGCAGTACCACCAAATTTAGAAAAACAGTTTCCAGAAATACTATCGGCGGTTCGAATTTCAGGCTCGAATATGTTGGTTCGTAAAGATGAAATCAAATTTCAGGAATCAGATGCGATTCTCGTCGATTCAGATTTTTTCAATGTATTTGACTTTAAATTGTTACAAGGTGATTCGAACAATGTTTTAAAAGAACCTTTTACCATGGTTTTGTCCGAAACCGCGGCGAAAAAATATTTCGGAGATCAAAATCCCGTGGGGCAATCATTAAAAATCATGGATGAAGGGCATATCGCTACGGTAACCGGGGTAATGGAAGACATTCCTGAAAACTCGCATATCAATGCTGATATGCTTCTATCTATGGCTACCTATACAAAAGGTTTGGATAGGGATTTGGATAGCCAATGGGACAATTATGATGCCGCAGGGTATATTTTGGTAAGCGAGAACACGAATGTCAATCAGCTACAATCAAAATTTCCTGCTTTTTTAGAACGGAACAATGGTGAGGAAATGAAGCGATCTCAAATGTTCGTCACCCTATTTCTTGAACCTTTAAAAGATGTGTACCTGCATTCTACCAGAGGAGGTGCAGGTGATGGAAATATCGACAATGTATATATCTTTTCTATAGTGGCGATTTTCATCCTGTTAATTGCCTGTATCAATTTTATTAATCTTACCACGGCCCGTTCTGTAGAGCGCGCCAAAGAGGTTGGTATTCGAAAAGTAATTGGTGCCGAGAAACGACAACTGGGGCTTCAATTTATCGGAGAATCGATTATCATTGCTCTTTTGGCCTTTGTGATTACGATTTTTTTGACCGCTATTTTAATACCGTATTTTAATGATTTGGCAGGTAAGACCGTAAGTGAAGGTATTTTTTCTACTCCTACCCATATCATTGTCTTGTTTCTTATTTCCTTGGGAATTGGCATATTGGCAGGTATTTATCCAGCGTTCGTATTATCCTCTTTCAAGCCGGTAAATGTGTTGAAAGGCAGCTTTTCTACAGGCACAAGAGGAACGTTACTCAGAAAAGGTTTGGTGATTACACAGTTTACCATCTCGATAGCATTGATTATAGGCACGATCATCATTTACAACCAAATGAGTTTTATGCGCAATCAAGAGTTGGGTTTCAACAAAGAGCAGACCATAATTTTGGGTACAAGTGTCTCTCCTGCACAACTAGAGTTAAAACATGCCATTGATGGTCTTCCTGAAGTAGTATCCACTAGTTTGGGATCTACTGTTCCTGGTACGGGAAATCTAGCCGCCTACTCTGAAATCGAGAATAAAAATGGGGATTTACAAATAGCGAACATAGCCGTATACTTTGTTGATGAAGACTATATACCACAGTTTGATTTGAAGATATTAGCAGGCAGGGCATTTTCGAGAGATTTTGCCACAGACTCTACAGAAGCTATGGTGGTAAATGAGAGAACCGTAAAATTATTAGGGTACAGTTCACCCAAAGAAGCCATAGGAGCTGATTTTAGGCAATGGGGTCGCGAAGGAAAGGTCATTGGGGTAGTTCAAGATTTCCATTTCAGATCCCTACAACAAGATATTAGCCCATTGACCATGAGGCTTGAATCAAATGCAACTGATATAATCGCTGTAAAGGTAAGTGCCGAGAACATACAACAAACGGTGGCCGCTATTGAAACTAAATGGCAGACCATAATGCCCGATGTTCCTTTCGATTACTATTTTTTAGACGAATTGTTTGACGAGCAGTACCAGACCGAAGAACGTTTCGGGAACCTCTTTTTAAACTTTGCGGCATTGGCCATTTTAATTTCATGTCTGGGATTATTGGGTCTTGCAGCGTATAGCACCCTTCAGCGTAAGCGGGAAATAGGTATTCGAAAAGTTTTGGGTTCTACGGTGGCAGGTGTTGTAAACCTATTGTCCATTGAATTTATAAAATTGGTGGGCATTGCATTTTTGATTGCTGCACCCATTGCATGGTTTTTTATGAATCATTGGTTGGAAGAGTTTGCTTATAGAATACAAATGCAATGGTGGATGTTCACTTTAGCTGGAGGGTCGGCATTGCTTATATCACTATTAACGGTAAGTTTTCATGCAATAAAAGCGGCTATTGTAAACCCGGTAAAAAGTTTGAGAACTGAATAACGCCGAATAGATTGTCCCCTCGAGCGCAGTCGAGAGGTCATTAGTTCTCGACTGCGCTCGAACTGACTTAATAAAAATAACATCATGTTAAAAAATTATCTAAAAATCGCTTGGCGGAACCTTAAAAAGAATAAAGGGTATTCGATAA
>CAZEUV010000245.1:0-3157 GCA_964515285.1 uncultured Maribacter sp.
CTCCAGTAGTGATTTGGTTGTTAGTTCGAAAACGGAAAATGGTTTTTTGACTTCATTATAACTCATTAACTTTACAACATAAAAAAACAAACCATCGGTCGCGAAAAAACATATACGTCATTAGAAGTAAGTAACCTAGCCATCGGCTACCACGCCAAAAAGCAACAGACCGTTGTTTCGAAAGACCTCTGTTTTTCATTATCACAGGGAGAATTGACGGCCATTGTGGGTAAAAACGGTATCGGAAAATCTACCTTGTTGCGAACGTTGGGAAAGGTGCAGCCCAAACTAAAAGGAGACATATGGGTAGGTGGCAAATTATTGAAAGACATAAAATCCATACAACTGGCCGCTACCATAAGTGTCGTCTTATCAGAACCCATTGCCTCAAAAAACATGACCGTATATGAATTGGTCACCCTTGGCCGACAACCCTATACCAATTGGATTGGCACCCTGTCCCTGACCGATAGATTAAAGATCGATGAATCGCTACAAATGCTCGAACTAGTAGATCTTCAGGACAAAAAGTGTTATGAACTCAGTGACGGACAATTGCAGCGGGTCATGATTGCCAGGGCCATCGCCCAAGAAACTGCTATTATTCTACTCGACGAACCTACCACGCATTTGGATCTCTACCACAAGGTGAAGATTCTTAAATTATTGAAATCGATTGCACAACAAACGAACAAAACGATTCTCTTTACCAGCCATGAAATAGGCATGGCGATTCAACTCTGCGATAAGATATTGCTGTTGAACGATAATAACAACCCCTTTGGAACACCCCAAGAACTGATTGTACAACAGGCTTTTGACAGGCTGTTTCCCTCCGATACGGTTTCTTTTGATGCTAAAACTGGCATGTTTCAGATGTCGGAATAAATCCCTCACCCAGCCCCGAACCGTCGGGGGCAGAAAAAGCAGTTTTTTACCTCTCCTAAGGAGCGATAAAAAACTGATTATCTAAACTAGAGGTGAGGCTAAAGGAAATTCTTGTCAGTCAAGCGGATATTTTTACATTGCATGCTAAACTAGTATCTTTACATTAAACACTTTTGATTGATGAATATTTACTTGATATACCTATTGATTGGTCTGGTTTGCTTGGCAGTTGGTTATTTTTTGGGGAACTACATTCAAGACCTAAAGACCAGATCGAGCCTAAGTGATCTTGTAGCGCGTGAACAACATTTAAGTAAAGACGTTGATTTACTCGATCAGCGACTTAGGGATTCAGAAGAGCGTAAAACACGACTACAGACTGAAAAAGAGCAGTTGGGCAACCAAATTGTGCGCTATGAGTCAGATCTTGAGAACCTACACCTTAAAAATCTTGAGCAGAAAGAAGAGGTAGAAAAACTTCAAGAAAAGTTTACCAAAGAGTTCGAAAACCTGGCCAATAAAATACTAGAGGAAAAAAGCCTGAAATTCACCGAGCGCAATGAAAAGAACATCAAAGCCATTCTCAGCCCCTTGAACGAGAAAATACAACTGTTCGAGAAGAAGGTGGAAGAAAGCCAAAAAGAAAACATCAGCATACATGCCGCACTAAAGGAACAGTTGTTAAACCTTCAAAGCCAAAATCTAAAGATTACCCAAGAAGCTGAAAACCTTACCAAAGCATTGAAAGGCGATAGTAAAATGCAGGGTAATTGGGGCGAATTGGTGTTGGAGCGCGTTCTAGAAAAATCAGGCCTTGAAAAAGATAGGGAATACTCCGTACAGCAGAATTTTACTTTGGAAGATGGCACACGGGTGCTGCCCGATGTGATTATCAACCTTCCCGATGGCAAGAAGATGATCGTTGATTCAAAGGTCTCCCTTACCGATTATGAACGTTTTGTCAATGCCGATGACAATGAACAGCAAGAAAAATTCTTAAAAGATCATATCAATTCCCTCCGAAGGCACGTAGATCAATTATCAGCAAAAAAATACGAAGATCTTTATGAAATGGAGAGTCCTGATTTTGTGCTTTTGTTCATTCCCATTGAACCGGCTTTTGCCATTGCCATAAACAATGACAATTCGCTGTACAACAAGGCCTTTGAAAAGAACATCGTAATCGTTACCCCTTCTACCCTGTTGGCCACTTTACGTACTATTGATAGTATGTGGAACAATGAAAAGCAGCAACGCAATGCTATTGAGATCGCACGGCAGGCGGGTGCCCTGTATGACAAATTTGAGGGCTTTGTCGGTGATTTGACCAAGGTGGGCAAAAAGATGGACGATGCCAAAAATGAATACAAAGGGGCCATGAACAAATTGGTAGAAGGTCGAGGTAATATTATTACCAGTATAGAAAAACTGAAAAAAATGGGTGCCAAGGCAAAAAAATCAATTCCCGAGCCTATTTTAAAACGGGCGGAAGAAGGTGATTATGAAGAAGTTTCAGTTCTGGGAGAGGGTCAGTAGTCAGTAGTTGTAAGTCAGTAGAAAATAATTTTTCCAACTTAAAAAACCATTAACAAATCATCACATTTTCAGAAACCAAATACTTATGAAAAAGTTTAAAAGTCCGAAAGAGTCACGGGTATCGATTACCGAACTGATGCTTCCTGCCCATTCTAATTTTAGTGGAAAGGTACATGGCGGACATATTCTAAACCTCATGGATCAAATTGCCTTTGCCTGCGCTTCAAAACACTCGCAGTACTATTGTGTTACGGCTTCGGTAAACAAGGTCGATTTTTTGAACCCTATTGAGGTGGGCGAATTGGTCACGCTGAGGGCATCAGTCAACTATACGGGGCGAACATCAATGGTAATAGGTGTTCGAGTAGAATCAGAAAATATTACCACAGGAAAAAAGAAGCATTGCAATTCTTCATATTTCACCATGGTGGCCAAAGATGAACATGGCAAAAGCGTACCCATACCGGGGCTTATCGTCGAGAACGAACAGGGTGTGAGACGTTTTTCAAGAAGCATACGACGAAAAGAACATGTGAAGAAACGCAGTTCTAACTACGAGCAGTCTGCCTTTAAGATTGAAGATCATATTTCAGAATTGGAAAACCAGAACATCAAAATCGATTTCAGCTAAGTTCATCAGCCGCTTTCAGACTACCAAAGTAGAGGCACAATACTAAACTTTTAATCCCAAAATATGAAAGGTACATACGATTTTGGTTTGATCGGTCTCGGC
>CAZEUV010000246.1:0-3155 GCA_964515285.1 uncultured Maribacter sp.
CGCTTAATTGATGAGTCGCAATTAGATACTTCAAAAATACTTGTTCTGTCTACCGTGAAACTCAAGAACCAAAATAATGGTATGGAGATGAAATATACCTTGGTTGCCGAAAGTGAAGCAGATCTGAAAACGGGAAAAATATCGGTAAGCTCTCCCATTGGCAAAGGCCTTTTAGGCAAAGAAGTGGGAGACACTGCAGAAATCACTGTTCCGAACGGCACCCTAAAGTTTGATATTTTAGAAATTACCAGAGATTAAAAAACCCCAAATCAGTAATGCCATCTATTTTCACTAAAATTATAAACGGAGAAATACCAAGCTATAAAATAGCTGAAGATGATAATTTCTTTGCTTTTTTAGATATCAACCCCAATGCAAAAGGGCATACGTTATGCGTACCCAAAAAAGAAGTTGATAAAATTATGGATCTTGATGAGGAAACCTATATGGGCCTTATGGCGTTTTCAAGAAAAGTAGGCAAGGCCATTGAAGCGGCTATTGATTGTAAAAGAGTAGGTATGACCGTAATTGGTCTTGAAGTGCCCCATGTTCACGTACACTTGATTCCATTGAATGACATGAAAGATGCTACTTTTCAGCATAAAGTATCGATCGATTCAAATGAATTCATTGAGATAGCGAAAAAAATACGATCTAGAATTGAATAATACCTTCTAGAAACAAGTATACCCCTGCACCTATCAGAGCGATCAATACTAAAATCAGCACATAAAACAAAGTAGTAAATTTCAAGGAGGCCTTTTCAGGGGCTACCGTCTTTTGATAGTACTCGAATATTCGCTCTATATCATCCGTCCACGTAGAAGGGTAAATGTCAGAACCACATTTGTTGCAAATAATTTGACTACTCACTTCATTGGTCGTTTTGTGAAAGAGCTTTCCTATGCGGTGCTTTTGATAAAAAGTAAGCTTTAAATCTTGATTAAAACATTCGGGGCAGTTGTTGGTCAAGTTTGCCTCGGTAATTACAATCAGTTTATCGGTTGCCATCGATCAGGTGTTTATTTTCAATGAAATCTGCATTATTGTACCTTCCTTATTTGACGAAAGTACTTTTATTTTTCCATTATGGTATTCTTCCACAATTCTTTTTACTAAGGAAAGACCCAGACCCCAACCTCTTTTCTTAGTGGTAACACCAGGGTTAAAGATGGTTTTGAAATTACTTTTTGAAATTCCGTGACCGGTATCCGACACCAATATTTTCACAAAATTACCGTTAGGTATGATTTCAATTCCTATACTGCCCCGGCCCTTCATGGCGTCAATGGCATTTTTCACCAAATTTTCTATGGTCCAGTTATAAAGTGATTGGTTTAATAAAACGGGTAAATGATTGACTTTTGAATCAAATGAAAAATGAACCAGTTTAGAGCTTCTCAACTTGAGGTACTCGTAGGCGTCTTTTGTTTCTTTTACGATATCGTACTCATTGAGTTTTGGCAGCGAACCTATTTTTGAGAACCGATCGGTAATGGTTTCCAATCGAGAGATGTCTTTTTCGATTTCTTTGGTGATTTCAGGGTTTACTTTTTCGTTTTTCAATAACTCGTTCCATCCTAAGAGTGATGAAAGAGGTGTGCCGATCTGATGTGCGGTCTCTTTGGCCATACCTGCCCACAGTTTATTTTGTTCAGATGCTTTATTGGTCTTGAAGAAAAAGAAAATGATACCCCCAAAGAGAAGAATGATAAGCAGTAATGCTATAGGGTAGTATTTTAACTTGTTCAGAACCTCTGAATTGCCATAATACAAGGTGGCCAAATGCTCGCCTTGTTGATTTATGTTTATGGGCTTGTTTTCTTTACTGAATTTCAACATTTTTTCCTTAATGTACGAAGTATCCAATGCCATATTGCGGGCAGCGTTCATGTTGTTCGTTTTTATCGACCCGTCTTTGTTGATTAGTATCATGGGCGTTGAAGCATTGTTTTGGAGTACTTTTATGGTAAGGTTTCCCAAATCCATATTTTCTGAAGATTGCAGTAGTTCTAATTGGGCAGTTGCCCAAATCTCCATTTTAAAACGTTCTTCCTCTTTGAATTTTTTGAAAAAGCTATTGGTGTTCCACAAAATAAGACTTACAATAGCAAAGGAGGCTATTAGTAAAATGATGTTCGTAGCCTTGTTTTTGGGGGTGAAATTCATCCAAATATTATCTTGTACCAAAGATAAGGCAATTTGCAGTAAAAAGGGTATTGCGAATCTTTCACTTGTTCTCAATGTGGGTAAAATAGTTACCTTTATAGTATGACAAAAATGCTTTCAATACTTCCTTCTGATATTCCTGCTTCTAAATTACATGGGTATCTTTTAGGTGCGATTGGGCCTAGGCCCATTGCTTTTGCAAGTACGTTGAACGAGAAGGGCAGACCCAATCTTTCGCCTTTCAGCTTTTTCAACGTGTTTAGCGCCAACCCCCCGATTTTGATTTTCTCTCCCGCAAGACGGGTCAGGAACAATACCACAAAGCATACACTTGAAAATGTACTGAAGACCAAAGAAGTGGTCATCAATATAGTCAACTATGATATCGTGCAACAGATGTCTTTGGCAAGTACCGAATACGCCCTGGGCGAAAACGAGTTTATTAAATCGGGCTTGACCATGCTGAAATCTGATATTGTAAAACCTTATCGGGTAGCAGAATCACCAGTACAGTTTGAATGCAGGGTAACCAAAGTAGAGGCCTTGGGAAAAGAGGGCGGCGCAGGAAACCTGATTTTCTCCGAAGTGATGAAAATACATATCAACCCCTCGGTTTTAGATGAAAACGGAAGCATAGATCAGCATAAAATCGATCAAGTGGCCCGCATGGGGGGCAATTGGTACAGTAGGGCTAATATGGGTATGTTCGAAGTGCCAAAACCCATATCTTCAATGGGTATTGGGGTAGATGCAATTCCTGAGCGCATACGATCGAGCAATATCTTGACAGGAAACGATTTGGGAATGTTGGGCAATATCGAACAATTACCAACGCAAAAAGAGGTCGATGATTTTGTGGCATCAAATGTTGAGGTTCGTTCGATAATCAGTAGTGGCGAACGAGAAAATGTACATAGAAAGGCCCAAGGGTATTTAAAAAACAATAAAGTGCTTTCTGCCATGAAGCTATTATTGGCGGAATAAAC
>CAZEUV010000247.1:0-3144 GCA_964515285.1 uncultured Maribacter sp.
CATCTAATGATGTGATTATCAATTTAGGAGTTATTACAGCAGGACTTTTAGTAAACTGGTTGAACTCAAGTAAACCTGATTTGATTATCGGAACAATCGTTTTTGTTTTGGTGATTCAAGGAGCAATTAGGATTTTAAAATTGGGTTTATAAACGGAATTACCAACACAAAAAATGAGCATTCCCCCGAAAATAGGACAGCCCGCTACTCGAACAAAATACCGCTGCTTTTGTGCATTTCATTTTTACCGTCGACTACAATTGCCTCAATACCGCCCAGTTGATTGATCAGAGAGAGTCCCGCATCTTTGCCCATAATAAAAACGGCGGTCGCCAAGGCATCGCAGAATTCTGCGCTCTTTGCGAAAATCGAAACACTATTGATCCCTGAAGTTGGGTAGCCCGTTCTAGGGTCTATTATATGTGAGTATCTCTTGTCATCAAAGATTACATACTTCTCGTAATTGCCCGATGTGGCCACAGAAGATTCCACAACGGGAAGCCATGAAAAAATCTTGCCTTTGCCGAGGGGGTTCGAAATACCGATCAACCATTTTTTACCGGTTGCTTTAGTACCCCACGTGGTGAGGTCTCCGGCAGCATTGATAATTCCGGCAACTACTTGTTTTGATACTAGCAGTTCTTTTGCCTTATCAGCGGCATAGCCCTTACCTATCGCCCCAAGGGAAATTTTCATTCCCTTTTGCTTTAAAAAAACCGTATGCTCGTCAATATTCAAAACTATCTTTTTGTACCCCACCTTTTTTATCGATTTTTCTATTTCTGCCTTGGTAGGCTTATATTTCATGCTTCCATCAAACCGCCACACCTCATCCAACGAAGCAAAAGAAATATCAAAGGCTCCATCAGTGAGTTCTGATATTTGTTTCGCCCGCTCGATAAGTGAAAACAGCTCGGCACTTACCTTTACAGGTTTTACTCCGGCATTTTTATTGATCAACGAGGTCTCTGATTCAGCATCCCAAGAAGATATCATTTTCTCAATACGCGTGATTTCGGCCGTGGCCTCATCGATATTGATATACCCCAATTCTTCGTTTACCGAAACTACGGTAATATCAAAACGACTACCCATTAGTTTAAGGGTCTTCTTAACCGTTACGTACTTGCGTTCTTGGGCATTGCCAAGAAGTACAAAAAAACCAAAAAACAAAGAAATCAGGGTCTTCACTTTATAAAGAAATTTAGAAGCGAAATATAGACATCAGGGGTTGTTGTTTTTATAACTGGTATGAGCCATAGCGTTCTGTTGTGGTTGCGACAAATACCGAAATCATTCAAAAACCCTAAGTATATCTCCTGTCAATTCGGTATTGTATATCTTCAAGGGTTTCGCAGGGTTGCTATCTACTTGATTCAAGGGCGCACCGTCTAAAGCGAACTTCGAGCCATGAACATCGCAGTAAAAAATGCCGCCGCTGTTATCAACAAAACGAACCTGATCGTACGATTGATGACTACATACTTGACTGGCAGCGATAAAATTACCACTCAGATCCTTTACGACCACTACTAATTTTTTTAAGATAAAACTACCGTTCGTCGCCAGTTTGACACCTTCGGAAGATGTGAGGTCTATGGTAAAATCGATCCCTGTGGGTTCTTCTACAATATTTCCATTGTCCTCATCCTTAGAACAACCTTGCATACACGGGAAAGTCAGGGCAAAAGCGGCCCCCGCACCTAAACTTCTCAAAAATTGTTTTCTTTCCATAGCATAGGTATTTACTATAGAAAACGCAGTATTTGCACTAATCGTATACCACAAAAGTCCATTTAATACCGAAAGGTGCCAAACTCACTTTTTATAGTCAGTTTTTTCAACTCGTTCTCCGCTACCCTACCTATAATTTGGGCATCTACCCCAAAACCGCTCGCTATGGCGATCAGATCTTCTGCAATGGCCTCGTTTACGTAGAATTCTAGACGGTGCCCACAATTAAATACCTGATACATTTCTTTCCAATCGGTACCTGATTGTTCTTGAATAAGCTTAAAAAGCGGCGGTATTGAAAATAGATTGTCTTTGATAATATGAAACCGATCTACAAAATGCAAAATCTTGGTCTGTGCGCCCCCACTGCAATGTACCATACCGTGAATATCATCGGCCGAATACTTTTCGAGTACTTTTTTTACGATAGGTGCGTAGGTTCGCGTAGGCGATAATACTAGTTTACCGGCATCAAGGGGTACATTTTGAAGGGCATCGGTCAATTTTATTCTCCCAGAATATACAAGTTCGTCAGGTACGGCGGCATCAAAACTTTCAGGATATTTCTCAGCCAGATATTTTGAAAAAACATCATGACGGGCCGAAGTCAGACCATTGCTTCCCATTCCGCCGTTGTATTCTTTTTCATAGGTCGCCTGCCCGAAAGAGGCCAAGCCCACGATTACATCCCCTGAAGAAATATTGGCATTATCGATAACATCACTTCTTTTCAAACGGGCGGTTACGGTAGAATCCACTATAATGGTACGTACCAAATCACCAACATCGGCAGTTTCACCACCGGTGGAGTGAATGGTAATTCCGTGCGTTTTCAAATCGGCGATCAATTCTTCGGTACCATTGATGATGGCCGAGATAACTTCTCCCGGAATCAAATTTTTATTGCGCCCTATGGTCGATGAGAGCATAATATTATCAGTAGCGCCCACACAGATCAGATCATCTATGTTCATAATCAAGGCATCTTGGGCGATACCTTTCCAAACTGAAATATCACCGGTTTCCTTCCAATACATATAGGCCAAAGATGATTTTGTACCCGCGCCATCGGCGTGCATCACCAAACAATAGGCATCGTCATTCGTCAAATAATCAGGTACGATCTTGCAAAAGGCCTTTGGAAACAAGCCCTTATCAATGTTCTTGATGGCATTGTGAACGTCTTCTTTTGAGGCGGAAACCCCTCTTTGATTATACCTTTCACTATGCGATGCGCTCATTTGGCTATATTTTAAGACAAAAATAGGGGAAATATTTTCGTACTCGAAAACAAATAGCACTTCAATACAGGCCGATGCAAATAAAAAATTTCTTGAAACCGACTATCCCCAAGGCAGAGCCATAAAGGTATTTCGGCGGTTTTATTTTGGCCTCAGTGTCAAAAACCGT
>CAZEUV010000248.1:0-3105 GCA_964515285.1 uncultured Maribacter sp.
AAAATAATGAAAATCAAACCTATATAGACAAGTTAAATCTCTATATTTGGTAAATTCTTGTAATAACTGTCTTTGTGGACATTCATAGCAGATATGAGTCTTGTAGCAAAATTGAAAGATGCAGTGTTCGTAAATTCAAGGTTGAACAAAAAGTAGTTCTATGGAGAAAAAAATCACTTCTGATAGAAGATCGTTTATTCAAAAGTCGGGCTTTGGCATGGCGGGAGCTCTCATTTTGCCAAATATTTTGATGCCATCATCAAAATGTACAAATACGAAAGAGAAAATCAAAGTCAACGCACATCTTTGGATATATGCCAGTAAATTCCCTCCCAATTGGGATTGCAGTCCAGTCTTGGAAACCGTGTTTTCAGACTTAAGCTATGCCGAAATAGATGGTGTAGAGCTTATGGAGGTGAACCTACGCTCTGACGATGCAGTAAATAACCTTACCACTCTTATTGAAAAGTATAATTTACCTGTTTCTGGATCTTCTTATGGGGTAGGTTTTAATATGTGGGACACTAATCAGCACAAAGCAATCTTAGACGATATTAAAATTGTAGTCCCCCGTTTGGGAAAAGTAAAAGGAAAAACCTTTGGTATTTCAGTAGGCGGGGCAGACCATGTAAAAACAGAAAAAGAACTCGATGCCCAAGCGGCCATTCTTCATAAGATAGTAGCAATTTGTGAGGATAACGGAATAGAAGCAAACTTGCACAACCACACCTACGAAGTTGAAAACGATATACACGACCTCAAGGGTACATTAAAACGTATGCCAGATATAAAATTAGGTCCCGATCTAAATTGGTTGATTCGTGCTGCGGTAGACCCTGTTGATTTTATCAACACCTACGGCAAACAAATCGTATATCTGCACATACGGGATCAATACGAAGATGGTATATGGACCGAGTATGTTGGACAAGGTTCAACAGATTTTCCTGCAATTGCCAAAGCACTGAAAGCGCAAGGTTTTAATGGTCAGGCTGCCATTGAATTGGCCTATGAAAATAATTTTGAGCCTAAAAACCCCTTAAAAGAGAACTGGAAAAAGAGCAGGCAGTATGTAAAGGACACTTTCAAGTGGTAATGTCCATTTAACAGAATAGTTTAAAAAAGAAATACAATGAGAATAGCTATGTTAGGTTCTGGGTTTATTGCCCGGTTTTATGCCGAATCACTTCACGCCCAAAGAAGAAAGGATCATATAATCACTGTCTATTCACGAAGCATTGAAAATGCCAAACGTTTTGCCGATGATTACAACCTGCCACATCATACCGATAAAATGAAGGAGGCCATCAATCATTCAGAAGTAGATGTTGTACTCATTTCGTTACCCAATCACTTGCACGAAATAGCCGTTGAGGAATGTGTCAAGGCAAAAAAACACGTAATATGTACCAAACCCTTGGGCAGAACGGCCAAAGAGGCCAAACGTATGCTCAACATGGTAGAGGAAGCGGGTATTTTTGGTGGGTACTTAGAAGATCTCTGCTATACGCCCAAGTTTTTAAAATCAATGGAAAGTGTAAAGAAAGGGGATATCGGTAGGGTTCTTTGGGCCAAATCAAGAGAAGCACACCCTGGCCCGCATAGCGATTGGTTTTGGGACAAAGAAAAATCAGGTGGAGGTGCCATAATCGATCTAGGGTGCCATTGCGTTGAAATAAGCAGAAACTATATTGGCAAGAACGTAAAGCCCATAGAAGTCATGTGTTGGGCAGATACCCAAGTACACCCCATAGAAGCAGAAGATCATGCTATTGGGTTAGTGAAATACGCCAATGGGGCCATAGGCCAATTTGAGGTAAGTTGGGCTTTTCGTGGCGGAATGGATCTTCGCGATGAGGTGATGGGCACCGAAGGCACAATTTGGATCAACAATTTCTTGCGTACCGGTTTTGAAATGTTCACAACGGGCAAGGGCGGAGACGGCTATGTTGCCGAAAAAGCCGAAGTGAACAAAGGGTGGTTGTTTCCCGTTGGGGATGAGGCCCATGATCTTGGATACCCCAATATGTTTACTGATATGTTCGCCGCCATAGAAGAAAAGCGAGACCCCTTGGAAACCTTTTACGACGGCTACATAGTAAACGCTATCTTGGATGCAGCTTATAAATCGGCCGAAACAAAATTGTGGGAGCCTGTAATTCTAGAAGATTGGAGAGGCGATGCCCCAGATGCCTCCGAAATAGAAAAAACCTCCTACGATAACGAACATTATCTTATTAAAGAGGAAATGCTTCCCAACGGTGACAAAAAAATAATATTGAAACACAAGACAACCGGCGAAGTGACACAAAAAACAATTTCATAATTTATGGACTATTCAGAAACAAAAACAAACTCCATCAACATCAACATCAATGGCAAGGCGATAAAAGAGAACACATACGATGCCATTGTCATCGGTTCGGGCATTAGCGGAGGCTGGGCTGCGAAAGAACTTTGTGAAAAAGGTTTGAAAACCTTAGTCCTTGAGCGAGGAAGAATGGTAGAGCATATCAAAGACTACCCAACGGCAAATATGGATACATGGGATTTTCCCCATAGAAACACACTCACCCAAAAAGTCAAAGATGAAAACCCCATAGTCAGTAAATGCTATGCCTTTCAAGAAGCCACCGAACATTTTTTTGTAAAAGACAAAGAGCATCCCTACGTTCAGACAAAACCTTTTGATTGGATCAGAGGATATCAAGTTGGTGGAAAATCGTTGCTATGGGCAAGAATGACCCAACGGTGGAGTGATCTTGATTTTGAGGCCAATGCCAAGGAAGGCATTGCAGTAGATTGGCCAATTCGATATAAAGACATCGACCCTTGGTATAGTTATGCCGAAAAATTTGCAGGTATAAGTGGTAATAGGGATGGGCTACCACAAATACCCGATGGAGATTTTTTACCTCCCATGAAAATGAACTGTTTAGAAGATTATTTTAGAGAATCACTTGCATCGAACTACGATGATCGTCATTTAGTGGTTTCAAGAGTTGCCAACCTAACTAAAAGTCATTTGGGCAGAGGACCATGTCAATACAGAGATCTATGTTATAGAGGTTGTCCGTATGGTGCATACTTCAGCAGTAACTCATC
>CAZEUV010000249.1:0-3094 GCA_964515285.1 uncultured Maribacter sp.
AGGCAGGAATAAAATTGGCAGGGCTATTTACACCGTATGCATAATCAGGGATAGTATGAATAGAATTATTCCATTCTATATTTACAGAAACTGTTTGAGCTTTGATTATACTAGTCAAAGCCAAAAAATTAAATATATAGATTAATTGTTTCATCTTTTTTTAATAAACCTAGCGGTGCGTACATGAAGCATAGCATCCTGTACGGTGTTATTTATATATAGAGGTCAGTAGTTAACGGCATATCAATTTCAAAAGACAAATAACTGATTATCAATAACATGAAACTTTGTGATTTGTCCGTTCGAGCCTTTCGTCTTCGCTCAAGATAAACTAAAGTCGAGAACTGTAGCGTATGGTAATTAGGTCTCGACTGCGCTCGACCTGACATTGTAGCATACAAATACTTTAAATATGCAACTATCTACTGACCTCTATATATATTATTATGCCTGTCGCAAGACTTTGCTAAAAGTAGTGATATTGCTTAACTTTAAGCAAGCAAGGCAAAAAAGGATTATCAAGAGCGGCTGTTCCATAGTTTTCAACTGGGCAATCGGCAGAACCTTATATTGGCAAGTCATTGTTAATTTCTGCACGCACATTCATGGTGTTCGTTGAGATATTCAATGGTTGCTTTGCACATTTTTTCCAAGGTCATGATGTTGATGTCCGAGAGTTTTTTTACGTAGATACATGCTTTACTTAGTTTGAATTTACCAAACTCGTTCAAAAAGTGTTTGTGTTCTTCGATTGGCGAGTATACATAGAGCGAAAACGCGGCTTTACGAGGCGAAAAACCAATCAGTGGGGCATCACCTTCGTGTCCACTCGCATATTTGTAGTGGTAACTACCAAAACCGATAATTGAAGGCCCCCACATTTTAGGTTCAAATCCTGACCATTTGCTCATTAAATCAATTAATTCAAGGCTATCTGCTTTCTTTTGGTCGTTGTCCACATATGAATTGATGAAATCAACGACACCCGCTTCTGTTTCGATAGTTTTGTTCTTTGCCATAATTTTAATATTTAATGCGTTAAAATGTTCATCAACTTTTCATTAATATAGTAATTCCCTGTTCCTAACTTTCTTTTTTTTAGTAATCCATCTTTAGCCGATTGATTCAAATATTTAGATGCCGTAATTCTTGAAACCCCTAAATCATTTTCAATGAATTCAATCTTTGTGTGTGCACCTGTCCGCCGTAGGAGGAATGATTACCAGTGTAAACTACCTTTAAAATCAAGAAGTCAATCTCCAATTAATGTTTATTTATAAAATCAAGCACTATTTTATTAAATTCCAAGGGGTTTTCGGCCTGTAAGCCATGTGATGAGTTGGGGAGTATTACAAGTGTCTTATTTTTCAAGCAACGGTCAATTTCATCTATAATAGAAGTTAAAAACAGAGGTGACCTATCTCCTTTCAGCAGTAATACAGGTGTTTTTATTTCTTTGAGATCATCTTGGCCAATAGTTGTAACATTATCTTGAAAAGAAAGCGTATATCCTCTTAATTCCAATGTATTCTCCATCATCATGTCCTGCCCTTGCTCAGGAATTTTTGAATAGAACAGGCTATCGCCCATTACGCTGCCAATAAATTTTATTACCGCTTTTTCATCGTTATTGTCTTTAAATGTCTCAGCAACAGGTATAATAATTTTTGCAACAAGGTTATTCACTAATGTGTCTCCCCCAGAAACATTTTGCAGCAGTGAAATAACAGGAGGTTCCCCAAGTGTGACGCTACGTATTAATTCAGGATGCGCTATGGTAGTTAGCAAAGACGTAAGAGCACCATAAGAATGTCCCACAAGATGAACTGGACCAAGATTTAGGGTTTTAATAAGTTCAGCAAGGTCTTTTGCGTGCGGAACAGCTGAATAATCAGCTGAGTCGTTTATGATTTGTTTGTTCGGGTAAGCAAAGCGCCGACTATAGGCAATCACTCGATGGTTTTTGGCAAAGGTATCCATTTGTGCTCCCCATGAGCGGTAATCTCCCACTGAGCCATGAACAAACACTACAGGTTCGCCTTTTCCTATATCCATATAACTGATACTATCACCGTTGATAAAAACAGTTTTTAATTCAGAAATGGCAATGTCTTCTACTTGCTTTGTTTTGTTTGAATTGCGATTATCGCACGAGCATACACAAAACAGTATCAGAAATAAAACACTTGTTGAGAATAGATTTTTTTTCATATCGAATGGTGTTATTTTCTAGTTAAAGGTTAAAATCCTGCTCCCGACCGTTCGGGACATTGCAGATACTTTAGTTTCTATAAACATTTTGGCGACAATGGTTATTAGGTTATTGAATATTGGGTTATTAATGCGCTGCGACTAAATAACCAATAACATAGTAACCCAATAACTGTTGGCAATTTCATTGTTTTTCAAAACCTATGGATTTTTAATCCATCAGTGGTTTAGTTTAAATAATTGAAACGTCATAAGTAATTATATTTAGATCTATTGGAAATAAATACTGTTTGAGCATTAATGATTAATACGTTTTTGTTGCTTACAATGCCACGGCTATGGTTAGTACGTGATTTCAAGGAACAATCCTTTCTATCTTGCACTTAGCCATCTCAAAGCGTTGGGGGTGTTTTTTTTCTTTATTTAATAGATACGCAAGAAGGGGAGAGAAAATTTTGCGGACCTTGTTCAAAGCACTTCACTTTGGGTTAAGCCTACTTGTGGCAGGCAGGCACCATAACCCGTATTAACTAAAGCCATTGTGCCTGTTGCACAAGGTAGTGAAAAAAGTTGCTTTACCAGCTATTCAACGCTTTGTGTGCTTCGGTATAATAATGCCATACCACAAATGGGCTAAAAAAAGCCTCTTAACGAGGCTTGAAACCTTTCTTGTTTTTAAAAAACAAGAGCTTGTGCAACTGTCCACCGTAGGAAAAAAATCACCGGTGTTAGGCAACGTTTTTATTCCTAAACTGCTCTATTTCGTTCAGTTCGTTTTTTTTTAATTCTTTTTCTTCTTCAATATCGTAGTCATCTTGAATTCCGAGCCAAAATTTTGCTGAATTACCAAAGTACTTACTCAATCGCAATGCCGTATCAGCCG
>CAZEUV010000250.1:0-3075 GCA_964515285.1 uncultured Maribacter sp.
TAGAAAAAGGATCTATTTGCCTCTGTAAGGGCAGAGCTCCAATCGTTACGACCGGTAACATCTAAAAAGATGGCGTCTTTATAACCAAAAGTGGCCGTACCATACAATGATTGTACTTCTTTTTGCCTAAAACGCTCATCAGCCCCAATTACTGAAGTGTTTCCCAAAGAAAACAAATTTGGCACATTGAGCGAGTTTTGTCGCTGTGGGTTTACCCTAAGTCGTTCGTTTTGATTTTTGCGAATATTGCCCCCAGCGTTTACATTTAGCGAAAAGTCTTCGCCAAAATTGTTGTTGTACGATAATAAGAAATCAGAGTTCCATTCATACCCTTTGCGGTTTACGGATCTAAACCATCCGTTATCGGCAATGATATAAGAATCGGTATGCCATCTATGTTCTTGAACGAAATTGAATCGATCCAAAGAAGTACGTAACAACAGATTTAAATGAGGTGTAATCTCGTAATTCAAAGAAACCAGACCAATGACCCTTTCTTCCACCACGGTGTTGCCTACATTGCTGAGGTTCCAATATGGGTTTCCTGGCGCATTGTTGTTGGGGGTCCAAAAGTGTTGTTTTACAAGTCCCGCAGCATCGGTAAACTCAAATTGCCGTGCATCGGCCGTTTTGATATTGGTCGGCACCTTGTACAAAGCTCGAATGGGATTCTCATACCCTTCTCCACTATATAGTGCATAATCGGTATCTTCTCTTATATAGTTGAGTTTGGTGTCAAAAGTAAATTTATCAGCCAACTTGGTTTTAACACGAATGTTCAGATTGTTTGAAGTCAAATCATTGCCAGGAACAATACCACCAGCATCGGTATACGTATAAGAGAAATACGCATTGGTCGTTTCTGAATTTGTGGTTACCCCAACATTTGTTGCTGAATTATGGCCAGAACGGAAAAAATCAGAAGTCTTATTGTTCGGATTCGCCGAATATGAGGTTGTTGCCGAAGCAAAATTCGGATCGTTGGACCAATGCGGTACCTGACTGCCGTCTAATCTAGGTCCCCATGAGCGATTTGCCCCTTGCAAATACACACCATCAAAACCTTGACCGTATTCATTTTGAAAATTGTTTAAATAAATAGGCGTAGCCAAAGTGAAACTAGTATTGAAATCAACAGAAAATGCTTTGCCACCTGGTCTTCCGAGTTTGGTGGTTACCACGATTACCCCGTTGTTCGCACGGCTACCGTACAAGGCGGCCGCATTGGCTCCTTTAAGAACCGTTATTGACTCAATGTCATCTGGGCTAAGGTTAGAGATGTCGCTGTTCATTATGGCCCCATCCACCACATAAAGTGGTTGACTACTACCATTGATAGATCGATTACCTCTAAGCAGTACTTTTGAGTCGGCTCCAACACCACCACCTGTTCTGGTAATGGCAATTCCGGAAACCTTGCCCGATAAACCGTCCAAGACGTTCAAGGGTCTTGCAGTAGCAAGTTCCCCGGTACTGACAATTTCAGCCGCATAGGTCAATGATTTTTTCTTACGCGTAATACCTAAGGCCGTTACCACCACCTCATCAAGTTGGCTAGCATCTTGCGCCATAGCGACATTAATACTGTTCGAAGAAGCAACAGTAACATTTTGGCTTTTCATACCTATGTACGAAAACACTAATACATCGCCTGAAGCGGCTTCGATAGTGTAGTTGCCATCAAAATCGGTTTGTGTACCGTTGGTCGTGCCTTGAACCAGTACATTTACCCCCGGTAGGGGAGAGCCGTCCGATGCATCGGTAACGTTACCTGAAATTGAGTTGTTTTGTGCCAGTAGCGGGAGTGTTCCCATAACCAGCAATAGAAATGTAAGCAGTTTTTTAGTCATAATGTAGTTTTTTGTGAACGTTGAGTTAGTTTAACATTTCGTTAATAATTGTGAATTTAGAGTATTTTTCTCTTTCGAACAAATTGATTTGCAATAAATGTGTTCGAACACATTGTGATTTTTCTATAAACAACCCTGTTTATTGCTGAAATACTATTTTTATGACAATTAATCCAATTTTTGATAATCACCGATTTAGTAAGAGAAATCAGTCAAGATAATACTTGATGTTCTCAGTAGTGATAATATCGATGGGCAATAAATTCCTAGAAGGTATGGGTTTGCCAAAAAGAAAATGCTCGGCCAGGTAGCCTACACCCAAATATGCTTGACGTTTTGGCTTTTGGTGAATGAGAAAGTCGATTTTACCTTCTTTAAGAAATTCAATATTCTCTTTCAATAGGTCATAGCCTACTATTACCACACCCTTGCTGAGTTCATCAATAGCCTCTACCAAGGAATGTGCTTTGGAGTTGGTCACAAAAATTGCGGACAAATCTTTATACCTTTTCATCAACTGCTTAGCTTCGCTCTTGAATTTCTCTAAGTTGTCTGTATTAAGAGCATGAGTTGTTATGTTGTATTGTGCCGTTTTCTCCTTAAAGTAAGCCCTAAACCCGTTTTCCTTCAATTCCATATGCGCTTCTTCGTTTATATGCAAAATGACGATACAAGAGCCCTGCGGTACCATTCTATCAACTAGGCTAGCTGCGACCCTTCCGCTTTGATTAAGGTCTTGACCAATAAACCTTTTATTGTTAAAAGCGTCTATGTAGTTGTTGAACAAAGCCACCATGATCTTTTTTTCTTCACATTCTTTAAAAATCCCAAGGGTTTCTTTTTGAAAAAGAGGGGCCATCAAAAGTACATCAGGAGATGATTGCAATGCTTTTTTCGATTTTATTATAAAGGAGGATTTGTCATAGGGGTGGTAGGAATACTTTTCGACCAAAATGCCAAAAGGGCCAAATTCTTTGAACGCTTTGTCTATTCCTTCATAGGCAGGAAGCCAATAGGGGTCTTCGTTCGCGTCAGGAAGCAGTACGCAAATTCTATATATTTTGTTGTTCTTAAGGTTACGTGCAATCAGATTAGGTTGATAATCGATTTCTTTGAGTACCTTTTTTACTTTCCCCTCTGCTTTTAGAGACACCTTACCACGACCATGAAGCACTCGGTCTATTGTGCCTTTTGAGACTCCGGCCAAACGTGCAATGTCTTTTAT
>CAZEUV010000251.1:0-3066 GCA_964515285.1 uncultured Maribacter sp.
CTCCCCTCTTTCGGAGGGGTTGGGGGAGGCTCCCGTTTCCAGTGGTTTCTATGTCAACTATTGAATACAAATGGTGAATAATCTAAAATTAACTCCCCTCTTTCGGAGGGGTTGGGGGAGGCTCCCGTTTCCAGTGGTTTCTATGTCGATAATGGTGTACAATACAATGGCTTTGATGCTAAAGGTAATCTCTTTTTGTGAATTTTTGTTTTAGATTTTTAAACTGTCCTGAAGAAAATGAGGTGGATGCATTTTTGTCAAACCTTGCAGAAGTATTGCCAGTATTGTGTATTTTTAAGATCGACTTTCAATGGTGTTAATAAAACCAAATGGTCAAATGTCTGTCTGAAAACCAAAAATAGTGAGGATTGAAAAACCATAATATGTTGTACTTAGCTAAATTTTTATGGGTATTGAGTTGTGTTTTTATGTTGATTTCCTGTACCGATAAAGTTGAATTAGAGGGGGCTGAGATGGTGAAGATAGCTTGCGTTGGCAACAGTATAACCTTCGGTGCTGGAGTGGCCAATAGAATGAAAAATGCGTATCCGGCCCAATTACAAAATTTGCTGGGCGACAGATACCAGATCGGTAATTTTGGTGTTAGCGGAACAACGCTTCTACATAAAGGTGATTTGCCCTATTCGAAAACAAAGGCCCTTGCCGATGCCCTTGCCTTTGAACCTGATGTTCTTTTTATCATGTTGGGTACCAATGATAGTAAACTACAGAACCGAATTCATTTGGGTGGGTTTCAGCAAGACTACATTCAACTTATAAATAAATTTAAGGACAAGAATGAAAAAACCAAGGTCATATTGATGCTTCCGCCACCTTCCTTTGGTAAGGATACCACTGCGATATGGAATCCCATTATTGCAAACGAAATTATTTCCGCCATTCAAAAAGTGGCGTACAAAACCAAGTCTGGGGTCTTAGATATACATCAATTGTTTGTGGGCAGGCCCGATCTTTTCCCCGATGGGATCCATCCCTCATCGGTAGGGGCAACCCTTATTGCGAAAAGACTGTATGAATCCTTGGTGCAAGAGGAAGGCGGACAATTGCATTTGGTCGGTTCTGAAGAATTCAAATCGTTGGGTAAAGAAAATTTTTATGGGTACGGTCTCACCAATTTTGAAATGGATGGTATACCGTGTAAAGTAGTTGCGCCCAAGAAAACAGCGACAGGAAACCCATGGGTTTTGCGTGCAAGGTTTTGGGGTCACGAGCCACAGACTGATATTGCCTTGTTAGAGCGGGGTTTTCATATCGTGTATTGCGAGGTGTCCGATTTATATGGGTCACCAAAAGCCCTTGACCGATGGAATGCCGTCTATGCGTTGATGACAAAAGCGAGCCTTTCAAAAAAAGTTGTTTTAGAAGGGATGAGCCGTGGCGGGCTCGTACTGTACAATTGGGCAGCCGAAAACCCTGAAAAAGTGGCCTGTGTGTATGCCGATGCTCCCGTACTTGATGGAAAAAGTTGGCCAGGAGGTTTCGGAAAAGGCACTGGTAGTCCTGAAGATTGGAAACAGTTCAAAAAGGTATACGGACTTGAAACTAAAAACAAGATTGCTTCTTTTGACGACAATCCCATTTATAAGATAAAAAAAATAGCAGAAGGTGGTTTCCCTATGTTTCATGTGTGTGGTGCTGTAGATAAGGTAGTGCCGGTAGAAGAAAATACCATGCCATTTGTTTCGGGAATTAAAAAATATGGTGGAAATATACAGGTCATCTACAAAGATAGTGTGGGGCACCATCCCCATAGTTTGTATAACCCTACGCCCATCGTTGATTTTATTTTAAGGGCAACTGGCCATAAGATCAATTTTGCTTCCCTTGTTTCCCCCGGTTCCGAGTATCGCTCGGCGGCAGGTTGGACCGAAGGAAAAGGTTGGTGGGCACAAATGAACGATATTGACTCGTTGTGTATAAATTCGGGCAAGGTGGATGTGTTGCTCTTGGGGAATTCGATTACCCAAGGTTTCGGTGGCAATCGCCCCCATGTTCCGCATCGCCCTGGGGAAGAAGCTGTAACTGCCTATTTTAAAGAGTTGAAAATTATTGGAGCAGGCATTTCAGGAGACCGAACCGAGCATTTGGCTTGGCGGCTCAAAAATGGACATTACGAAAAATGTGACCCAACCTTTGTGACCTTGGCCATTGGGGTCAACAATTTTACCGATAATACCGCTAAGGAAATTGCAAAGGGGATAGAATTAGATTTAGCCATGGCGATCGAAAAGTTCCCTACTGCACATATTTTGTTCTTTGGGCCACTTCCTACAGGTTTGAAAAAGGATTCTGAACAACGAAAAAAGTATGATGAAATACATAGCTTGATAGCACATTTTAGAAAACGTGATTATGTTCATTATTACAATATGGTCGATGCTTTTTGTACTGAAGGGGGTGACTTAAATGAGATCTATTACGGTGGTGATGGTATACATTTAAAACCCGAGGGATATATGGTATGGACAAAGTTCATGGCAGGGGAAATGAAAAAAATAACTAAAAATGAAATACTTTAAATGACTAGTTTTAGTGGGCAGTGTTTGTGCCCTTTGGGCATGTCAACCAGAAAAACTGGTTCCGCCAAATATCATTCTGTTTTTGGTCGATGATATGGGCTGGTAAGCTACCTCAGTGCCATTTTTGACGAAGCGAACACCCCGAATATAGAACGTATGGAAAAAGAGTGTGATCAGTTCATTTCCTGAAGGTTCTATTGTTTTCAGCAACTTTTAGAAAAAAATCCAAGGTATAAGTATATTTATGGAAAAATCCGTCGGGATCATTTTCACTTTTATACTATAATGTCAGGTAGAGCGCAGTCGAGACCTAATTAACATACGCTACAGTTCTCTCCCGAGACTTCGGGAGCGCTCGAACGGACAAATTACAAAATTTCATATCATTAATAATCAGTAATTTATCTATTGAAATTGATGTGTAGTTAACTACTGACCTCTACACTTTTTTATAAAATGGTTCCATCTTAATTCCGATTTACGGAAATACCTATCTTTGAATGGCAACAGTTTTGATATGCAATAG
>CAZEUV010000252.1:0-1373 GCA_964515285.1 uncultured Maribacter sp.
TTCTGCTTCTTTACGAAACAATGCCTTAAATTATAAAATCTTTACGAATGTTCTACAGTTTTAATGGTTTATATGGGATATACATCGATTATAAAAGGAAAATTGAACGCAAAAACCTACTTTTGGTATCTAAATTGAATACAAATGACGTTATTGCTTATGGCCGCAGGCCGCGGAAGTCGCTATGGCAAATTAAAACAGTTCGATGACTTGGGCCCCAAGGGCGAATTTCTTATGGAATTCAGTATATACGATGCTCTTGAAAGTGGTTTTGACCATATAGTGGTCATCACCCAAAAAGACAATGTAGATTTTTTAAGAAAGCATTTGCAAGAACGCCTTCCAAAGAACATACAACTTGATGTGCTTTCGCAAGAACTGACCGATCTGCCCGAGGGGGCCTCTTTCTCTAGGGAAAGGGAAAAACCTTGGGGCACTGCACATGCGGTATGGTCAGCACGAAATGTTGTCAAGAACGTTTTTGTAGTCATCAATGCCGATGATTTTTACGGAAAATCAGCCTATCTGAAAGCCGCTGAATTTATGCAGTATAACAAAGGCCCAAAAGATTTTGCCTTGGTAGGCTACCCTTTGAAAGACACCTTGTCGGAACATGGGTCTGTTTCAAGGGGAATCTGTAAGATCGACCCGAACAACATATTGATATCTGTTGATGAACGCACAGAAATAGAACAGCAAGAATCTGTTTTGAAAGATCAAGATTCTGGTCTTGAATTCAATGGAAACGAACTGGCCAGTATGAATTTCTGGATCTGCCAACCATCGATCTTCTCTAGTACCGAGACCCAATTCAGAGAATTTTTGAAACATAAAGAACAGGTTCAAAAAGGGGAGATCTACCTCCCTTTTGTAATACAACAAATGAAAGATGACCACGAGGCCGTTATTCGAGCCATACCCAGCGATAGTGAGTGGTTTGGCATAACCTATGCCAGTGATAAAGAAAAGGCAATCAAAAGCCTTCTACGAAAAACCAATGAGGAACAATACCCCTCGCCTTTATGGAACTGATTTTTTATGGCCCAACACACGCATAAACAACTAAATGCCATCTTAGCCCATTTTAACTTGGCCAAGAAGGATTATAAACTCAGCCCTTTGAACGACGGCTTCATCAACGACACCTATCTGGTATTAGACGATGGATCTCCCCAATATGTTCTTCAACGTATCAACCATGCTGTATTTAAAGATGTTGACGGACTCATGGGTAATATCGGCCATGCTTTAAAACATCTAAACGCAGACGATTATAAAAAAATAGAACTTATTCAGACCATTTCGGGGCAACCCTTTCTCTCAGATACCTCTGGCTTTTGGCGTATAATGACCTATATCGATAACAGTACGGC
>CAZEUV010000252.1:1473-3049 GCA_964515285.1 uncultured Maribacter sp.
GACCTACCCGTTCGCATTTGCCATAACGATACCAAGCTCAACAACATCTTATTTTCAAAAAAAACTAAGAAAGCCCTATGCTTGATCGATCTTGACACCCTTATGAAGGGTTATTTTCACTATGATTTTGGGGATGCCATTCGAACCATCGTCAACACCGCTCCAGAAGATGAGCAGGAACTTTACAAAATCACCTTTGAAAAAAACCTCTTCGAAGCCTTTGTAAAGGGCTTGGCAACCGACAAACCCTTTTTGACGAAAAACGAATTGCTAGCCCTACCACTCGGCGTGCTTGTCATGCCTTTTTTACATGGCCTACGGGCTTTGACCGATTATCTCAACAACAACGTGTACTACAAAGTAGCCTACGAAAACCAAAATTACGACAGATGTCTAAGCCTTTTTGATTTTACCCAAAAGGCCTACGATAAATTTGATTATATGAGGGTGACCGTTGATGATTTATTGGTGGGAGTGGAGGGGTGAGGATAAACATCAAGTAAACAAATTTGGAGCTAAGACCCACTAGGTTTTTCGTTAAAAAACAGACTAAGTATAAACCTAGTAAATCTCAAAAAAAAACAGAAGTCTATTTGATTTGTTGGATTCAACCTTTTAAAACCGCTAAGAGCCTATCAATATCTTCTTCGGTATTGTAGAAATGAAAACCCACACGAATACCACCGCCCCTCTGAGAGCAAATGATTCCTTTTTCTGTTAGTTTTTCAAAAAGCTGATCATCGCCTTTTATATTGAAAATAGTACCGTGCTCTTTTCTTGCCAATACCGTATTCGGCAATAGCCCAAGTTCAGAGAATTTACTTTTTGCCAATTTAGATAACAATCTGTTCTGCGCTCCGATTTTGTCTTTTCCTGTTTCCGTCAAAAAATCTAGGGAAAATTTTAAGCTGCCAAAATTCAAGCATGACAGATGACCAGGTTCAAAATGCTTGGCAAAACGAAGTGTTTCTTTTTTGTTGACATCGGCATCTGCGGCATTGAAGCCGATTGTTTTCAACGAAAAACGGTTTTTAACACCATCTTTGAACAGTAGAAACCCATTACCATAACCTGCCAAAAGCCACTTGTACGCGCTTGCACCCAAGACATCAATGCCAGACGTTTCAAAATCAAAATTTTGGGTGCCACAAAATTGGGTGCCGTCAGCTATAATAATCAAATCAGGATTTTCCTTTTTTAGGTCTTTTAGAAAATCAAGATCTATTTTGATACCGTCTTGCCATTGTACCAAGCTCAAGGCAAGAACAGGTATCGTCTCTTTTTTAAGTGCTTCTCGAATGTCAGCTTCCATATTTTCGCTGATCTTTACATAGGAAATATCAAAACCCCTACGCTCAAAAGGCCAATTTACCGAAGGGTAGTCGTTCTTTAACATCAACACCTTCATGGCTTTATCCATACCCTCTAAAAGCACGTTCAATCCTGATGAAAAATTATTGATCAAAGCTACATTTTCCCTTTTGCAACCGAAAAAATTCCCGACTGCGGTTCTGGCCCCTGAAATAATCTCAAGACTTTTTGATCGCATGGCACTTGCATCCTGTAAAAAATGGAG
>CAZEUV010000253.1:0-3042 GCA_964515285.1 uncultured Maribacter sp.
CGTAACCGCACCTAAAAACACCTCACCGATAAGAAGTGTTCTTTATCGGAATTTTTGAAGTTTAAATATGGTAGTTGAAAGGTTTTTAAAGACTTTGTTACTAGAAATGAACTCTTGACCGATAACCTTCTGAACAAACAAAAAGACCCCTGACATTATTTGACACTCGCCCGTTTACTTTTGTACTATGTTTAATCACTAAATACTAAGTATGATGAAAAATGCAATCAGTTGGTTTGAAATTCCAGTTAAAAATTTCGAAAGGGCAAAGTCCTTTTACAATACCATGTTGGATACCGAAATCAAAGAAATGCCAATGCCGGGTGTAAAATATGGTGTCTTTGCCTATGATGAGGACAACAATGGCGTAGGGGGTGGTATTGTTGAAATGGATGGGGCGAACCCTTCGGCAGAAGGCGTTACTATCTATTTAAATGGTGGTGATGACTTGAGTATTCCTTTGTCTAGGGTTGAAGCGGCAGGGGGTAAGGTGCTAATGCCCAAAACCGATATTGGCGAAAATGGTTTTATGGCTCAGCTTTTAGATACCGAAGGAAATAAAGTTGCACTTCACTCTTGGGCTTAAACCAAAAAACTTAGGATAGTGGGTCATAGCTTGATCCACTATCTTTGTTTTGAATATGTCGCAACTAGCAAGACTTATAACAATACTTACCCTCTTGAAATCGAAAAGGGTTCTGACCGCTACTGAATTGTCAAGTAAGTTCGATGTCAGTATCAGAACCGTTTATAGGGATATTCAGAAATTAATAGAAGCAGGTGTGCCTATAATAACCTTAGAAGGTAGAGGTTATACCCTAATGGATGGTTATACTGTAGCACCCGTTCAGTTTACCGAAAAAGAGGCGAATGCCCTGATCACCGCCCAAAATTTAGTGGCAAAAACCAATGACATCTCTTTTGTGGCCGATTTTGAGGATGCGATGACAAAGGTGAAATCGGTATTTAGGTCTTCAGTTCTTGAAAAAAGTGAGATGCTCAACAAAAAAATGCACGTTTTTGATGCCCGACAAGAAAACATCAGCAGCAACGCACTCTCAGAACTGCAATTGGCAATCACCAATTTCAATTATACCGAAATTAACTACCGAAAGGCCGATGACCCAAATATATCGTTCAGAAAAATAGAACCTTGTGCCATTCTCTCCACACAGAATAAGTGGATATTGATGGCTTGGTGCCATCTAAGAAAAGACTACCGTGCTTTTCGGGTTGATCGGATCCAACATTTTAAAATTCTACCCGAAAAATTTGAAGACCGTAAATTTAATTTACGGGAGTATTATCAAGCCAACCCTTATGATCATAAAAAGTCTTCAGTTAAAACAAATGAGACCTCCAATCCATAAAAAATGTCAAAACCGAACAAAAACCATTTTAGTCTGAACCTGTTGAAAAAAACCTTTCTAGTTATTTTTTTTGTTGGGGCTTCCTGTTCTGGGAAAAAGGATAAGATTACCGAGGTAGAGACTGATTTCTGCGCAAGCATCCACAGAAATGATAGTATACGTCTATCAAAAGAACTGGCCGACATCGCTGATCTGATGAAAACCAAAACCGGGGTCTATGTTCTAGAAGATGGTGGTGGTGCCATGGTCACACGGGCATGGCTTACCGAATATGCAGAAAAAACCATTGATATTCAGTATTTTATATTCTCTACTGATAATGTGGGCCTTATTGCCTGTGACTACTTGGTTCGGGCGGCCGATCGTGGGGTGCAGGTTCGCTTATTGGTCGATGATATTATGGTCGATGCTGAAATACATGATATTCTTATGTTGAATTCGCATAAGAACATTACCATTAAAGTATACAACCCCGGTGTCAATCTTGGCAAGAACATACTTGGCAAGATCGCGAAGTTCACAACTGATTTTCGCTCGGCCAACCAACGTATGCACAACAAAACGTTTATTGTTGATGGTAAAGTGGCCATTACGGGCGGGCGCAATATAGCCGATGAATATTTCGATTACGACCACGAATATAATTTCAGGGATAGGGATGTACTTCTTCTTGGCAGGGGCGTTAATAAAGTAAATACCTCCTTCACTCAATTCTGGAATAGCGAACTCAGTGTTCTTGCTACTGATCTAATTGATGAGCTACCTGAAAATATGACCGCCGAAAACCGCTTTGATCGCTTGCATGAGTACGCTTGTGACCCTGAAAATTTTTGGCCACAGGTACGTACTAAAATAGAGAACCTGACAGATGCCTTTCCCCATATAAAAAAATCAAAATCTTTGGTTTGGGTAGATGATGTTTCTTTTGTTTCTGACCAACCCGGTAAAAATGATGGAAATAGCGGATTGGGCGGTGGAGGAATCTCAACAAGCGCATTGATCCGTTTGGTAAAAAGCGCAAAGAGTTCTTTGGATATACAGAGTCCGTATTTGATAACCTCTGAATTGAGCCGAGAACTATTTCGTGAAGCTGTACAACGTGGTGTAAAAATTCGAATATTGACCAATAGTTTGGCCTCTACCGATAATCTGGAAGCATTTAGCGGATATCAATCTGACAGAAAAGAACTATTGAAAACAGGGGTTCGTATTTTTGAATTCAGACCAGACGCTGCCGAGCGAGTGAAAATCATGACAGGTGAATTACAAAGTTCATTGAATTATAAACCTACCTTTGGGTTACATGCCAAAACAATGGTGGTAGATGAAAAAATAACAGTAATTGGTACATTTAATCTTGATCCGAGGAGCGCTAACCTTAATACTGAATGTGTGACTATCATAAATTCAGAGCAGGTTGCAAAAAACGTCCTCAAAGGTATAAAAGATGAATATAAACCTGAGAATGCGTGGGAAACGACCTTGAATTGGAATCCTGATTCAGAGGTAGGTAAAATAAAACGCTTCAAAACATGGACACGTAAAGTTCTTCCAAAGGATATCTTATAATGTAGCGTGCGTAAACTGTTTTTAAAATTCTGCTTCTTAGAAAACTATTAAGCCATCTTGGCCTTGTTTCTTTTAGTAGTGAAAGCCAATGCTTTTTTAATTC
>CAZEUV010000254.1:0-3016 GCA_964515285.1 uncultured Maribacter sp.
GATCTAAACCTTCTTGTGATTCAGTGCTTATGTATGCTTTACAAGATTTTTCAAATTTGTTGATTTCGGCAATACCATCGAAAGATTAAAAGAAAAAGACGGACTGAAGGATACATCAAAAAAATTGGAAGTGCTCTTTCATAATTTCGAAAATAAGGTTGGTCGTTTAAAAAAATTGGCCGTGCCAACATTAGAGGGGCTGACCTTTATAAATGTAGATGAAATAGTTAGATGCCAGTCAGATGTTAACTATACGAATATTTTTTTGAGTTCTGAAAAAAAACTGACAGCTACTAAAACACTAAAATATTTTGAAGAAATACTCGGTTATGATGAGTTCTTTAGGGTGCATAAATCACACTATATAAACCTTTCCTTTATTGATAAGTATATAAAAGGTAAGGGTGGATATGTGCAAATGTCAGATGGCACCCATGTCGAAGTTGCCGTACGAAGAAAAGAAGAATTCTTAAAAAAACTAATGGGCTGACCTATAGTAAACACCATTAATTCATCAGACGAAGCGATTCGCAAAGAAAAGCAAACTCCCCAAAAGAGTAAGAAGGGCAATTCCCCCTTTGGGGGCTAGGGGTCTTCAACATCACAAATCGTAATCCCCTCTTTCAGTGCTTCGATTTTATCTTCCCAAGTAGGAATGAATTCTTGTGCCACATGGCCTTTGAACCCGGTCGCTACAATAGCTTTCATGATCGCTGGGTAAAATAATTCTTGTGTTTCATCGATCTCATGCCTACCTGGGTTGCCTCCTGTATGGTAATGACCAAAATATTGGTGATACTCTTGAATATTACGTATGATATCACCTTCCATGATCTGCATATGGTAGATGTCGTAAAGCAGTTTAAAATTTTCCGTATCTAATTGTTTGCAAAGTTCTACGCCCCATTCGGTATGGTCGCACATATAATCTTTGTGGTCTACTTTAGAATTTAGTAATTCCATCTGTATTACTACCCCGTGTTCTTTGGCCAAGGGCAAAATTTGTTTTAATCCGTCCACACAGTTTTTTAATCCCACTTTATCATCCATTCCCCTACGGCTACCACTAAAACAAATGAGGTTGGTGTAGCCCGCTTTGGCTACTTTGGGTATCATTTCAGTATAGTTTTTTATAAGGGTGTTGTGATATTTCAAATCGCACCACCCTTCGGTCAAGCTAATTTCAGCCCCCCAGCACATTGAGGCGTGAATACTGTGCTTCTTTAAAAATGGCCAATCAGCGGGGCCAACCAAATCAATGGCTTTCACACCCAGTTCGTTTAGATTTTTAAGGAAATCTTCTAGGGGAATGGTATTGTAGCACCAATAACAAGCACTGTGGTTGATATTGCCTTTTAGTTCATTGTTGGTTTTTTGTTTTCCCGTTGGCATTGCATTACTGGTTTTACAGGCCAAAAGTCCGACTGATGCCACGGCCGATGTACCTATGAAGTTTCTTCTTTTCATTATAAATATTTCCTTGTTATCTACCCTTAAAGATATATTTTTTAGATTTAACGATGGATATAAAACCTGACAAAGAAAAACTTATAGAACTAGCGCACTACAAAATGCCCTTTGGTAAGTTCAAAAATCGCTATTTGGTAGATCTGCCCGAGTCGTATTTGATATGGTTCAATCAAAAAGGTTTTCCCGATGGGAAATTGGGATTCTTGCTCAGGTCTATGCTCGAAATCAAAGTAAACGGGTTAGAGCCCCTGATTCACAAGATCCAAAAAGATTTTCCAGCGAAGAAGGGCTGATTTCTTTTTGCAATGTGTACCTTTGAATCCCGTAACACAGAAGTCCATAAATGTCACAGACTAAGTATATTTTCGTTACGGGAGGCGTTACTTCATCTCTTGGAAAAGGAATCATTGCAGCCTCATTGGCAAAATTAATGCAGGCTCGTGGCTTTCGTGTCACCATTCAAAAACTAGACCCTTACATCAATATAGACCCAGGCACCTTGAATCCGTACGAGCACGGTGAATGTTATGTTACCGATGATGGAGCCGAAACCGATTTGGATCTAGGGCATTACGAACGATTTTTAAATACCAATACGTCACAGGCCAATAATGTAACAACGGGTAGAATTTATCAAAGTGTCATTGAGAAAGAAAGGCGGGGCGAGTTTTTGGGCAAGACCGTTCAGGTAATACCCCATATCACCAACGAAATAAAAGAACGTGTACAGTTATTGGGCAAGAGCGGCGATTATGATATTGTGATTACCGAGATCGGTGGCACCGTAGGTGACATTGAATCGTTGCCATATATAGAAGCTGTACGCCAATTGCTTTGGGAGCTGGGCGATAGCAATGGTATCGTTATTCATTTGACCCTCATACCTTACCTTTCGGCTGCTGGTGAATTAAAGACCAAGCCCACACAACATTCGGTAAAAACCTTGATGGAAAGTGGAATCAAGGCCGATATTCTGGTCTGTAGGACCGAGCATGAGATCTCAGGTGAGATAAAAGACAAGTTGGCACTTTTTTGCAACGTCAAGCGTGAGGCCATAATACAATCCATTGATGCTTCCACCATATATGACGTTCCGATAATGATGCAAGATGAAGGATTGGATACGGTCGTACTTCAGAAATTGGCCTTGAAAGACGATATAGTGCCCGACCTTACCCAATGGAACGAGTTTTTAAAACGTCATAAAAATCCGAAGAACGAAGTAGAGATAGGTTTGATCGGTAAGTATGTTGAATTGCAAGATTCGTACAAATCGATTTTAGAATCATTTATTCATGCAGGTGCCGTTAATGAGGTACGCGTAAAGGTACGTTCGCTACATTCAGAACATATCGATAAAAATAATGTAACCGAAAAGTTTGATGGCCTAGACGGAATTCTCGTTGCCCCGGGCTTTGGTGGGCGTGGTATAGAAGGAAAGATAACTGCCGTGAAATATGCGCGAGAAAATAATATTCCGTTTTTGGGTATTTGTTTGGGAATGCAAATGGCGGTCATCGAATATGCCAGAAACGTAATCGGATTA
>CAZEUV010000255.1:0-2994 GCA_964515285.1 uncultured Maribacter sp.
TTTTCCGCATCGGTCAGGTCAAAGGTGTACAGCCCATCATTATCTGAATCGCAGACTTCCAGTTTAGCAGGGGTATTTGCAGTAACCCCGGTAATGACCTCCAACATAAAACTTCCCGTTTCATAACATTCAGGATATAGTGTGTTGTTTATCCTATAGAAAATATTTTCTGGGGAAGTGGTATTGGTGTAGTTCGAATTTAGGGCATTGTTGTTCGCATCGGCATCTGTTTGAGATTTGAAATAAGCGATATTAAAAAGAGTGGAGTTTTGGCCATTGTGTATTTCAGCATCTTTTTGCGTCAGATCGAAATCATAAAAACCATCGGTATCGGTATCACAGACGGTCCAATCGGTTGCTGGGTTTAATTCAGGGGCGGTTTTTACGATAATATCAAAACTAATAATCGCAAAGCATGCGGTGTTTAGATTGTTATGTATTCGCGCGTAGATCGTTTCGGTCGCCGAACTGTTCGTGAACAAATTTGGCAGGGGTGAGGTGTTGTTTTCCGCATTGGCCAAATTCGCAAAGTAGGCTACCTGAAAATCGGTCGCAGCTTGTACGCCCAAAATTTCTATGTTCTTTAACGATAGGTCGAATTCGATTTCTGTATCTAAACTACATATCTCTATATCAGCAATGGAATTGGCCACGGGACTCTCGTAAATCGTAATATTCTCGGTCTCCGTTTTTGTTCCTGCAGCCGTGGTTACTGTTGCACTAACTGTATAGTTTCCTGCCGCTGCATAGGTATATGAAGGTTTTTCCATGCTTGAGGTACCGCTGCCATCACCAAAATCCCAATCTACCGAAACTATAGGCTCATTGGTGGTAAGCTCAAAGTCGGTCGGGAAACCTGAACACAGATTTTCAGCAGTAAAGGAGACCTCAAAAAAGGATGTGTTAAATGGTGGAAGTCCAAATTTTGAGAATTTTCCATTTAAATAAAATCCGTCCTCCACAAAATTACATGCCGACCCCAGATTCTCAGGCTGTTCGATAACGCCTAAAAACGGCTGGTTATACTGCGCCATGTAAATCTTACCGTCAATACCCAATTGTAAGGCTCCGATGTAATTTCTATTGGTTTGATAAAGTACTATTTCACTCAAACTGATATTGGGGGCATCTGTATCATACTGGTAAAGTTCGCCACTTAAATTGGTAACGTAGAGCATGCGACCACTTTGCGAAAATTCAAGACCATAAAAACCCATTGATGGGTCGTTGCGTAAAATTCGATCATTGCTCAGTATGCCCGTACTGGTATCAAAATCGTATAACTCAACAGTATTCCAATAGAAACAAGAGCCTATTTTTGACCCGTCGGGCGAGGCTTTGAGATAACCCAAAGTATAACGTCCGACCGTACCCGTCGCTAAATCAATACCAATATTGCTATCGACAGAAGTGTTGGATACGCCTGCGGATGTCACTAAAAACGCTCTATAGGTATCACCAAATCGGCTATGTATCAATACCCATATATCAACACCATTGGCATGCTCGACCGCGGTCAGTTTTTCAGCTATCGATGTGGCCAATTGTACGTTCTTAACAGTGGTGACATCACCAAGACCCCCATTTAGGTTCATATCCACTTCTGAATACATCAACCCATTTGGGCCGCCGATTTCATCGACCGTAAAAACATAATAGATACTCGATGAACCTGGTTTGGGCACAACGATCGCTGATTGTGTACTTGAAAAATCACCTCTCAGCCCTGTACCATTTGGCATTATAGTATGACTTCTATCCCATACTAGACTGCCATCGGTATAAAACAACAACATTCCGTTACTGTCGGAAATGGTAGCACAGCCTTCATCAGTTCTTAAAGCCCCATCGGTCAGGGCAACAGCCGTTCCACTATTGAAATCAAGTGCTGCCTTGGCACCAAAGTACCAATAGGCAGCTTCTTTTTGTGCAGAAACTTGGTATAAACAGTTAAAGAAAAAAAGTACAAGAAAAATCTTTTTCAAGAGAAGGGTCGGTTAGGTTTAAAGCCAATAGCTATAGTAGCATTTTAGGTATTTGTAATGTATCTATTACAAAACGATAAGGCTATGGATAAAGTACATTTTTTGTGAAAAAAATCAGTGTGAAAAATACTTGTTCGACCTTTTCTTATATTATTTAAAAATGATAGACCAAAACTACTTCTCAACCCCAAAAGTATATACGAAGATGGGCGTCTAGATATTTTTGTTTTTTCGAAAAACATATTGTTTTTCTAGACAGTCTTTTGATATGGGTGCGAAGGGTCAAATTCTTTCGTTCGATACGGTTTGTGCAATACTTAAATCTTTTGTGAAGCGCATTGGGTATAAGAACAGGGTAAATATTCAGCCGATCCGTATAGATATATTCTGGTTGCAATAACAAGATCTTATCGATCAAAGGTCTTAGGTCATTACAAGACCTGCCCCCAATCACGAAATCAATGACGCTTTTTGTCTCTCTTTCTATGGCATAGGCAATCCATGTTCGATTCTCTTTTCTTCCCACAAAAGTGAATAGTTCGTCTACCTCGAATTTGCACCCCGGTTTATGAAAATACGGAATCTTTATCTGCTTTTTTATCTTGATCATTCTTGAAAGAACGGTCTTGCTCGATATGCCCATAATTCGAGAAATGCTCCGTATACCACAACCTTCTTTGAGTAGGGTTTTGATATTCGCATTGGTTTCAACTTTGTACGCTAAATACGAATACGTCAACTGAAATCTTTTATCACAGGTTGAGCACTTATAACGTTGCCTGTTATGGTGAAAGCCATTTTTAACAGACTCTTCTTTACAAGTGGGGCACAATGTTTTTTTCATGACCCAATTTACTACATGATAGCTTAACGAAGCCTTTTTCGGTAGGGTCTAACGAATCTTCTCAGCACTTGGTATAGCTATACAAGGCAAAAATCAGCAGGTAAATAAGATTTTACTTGCTGATTTTCAATGACTTACTAGATCAACTTGTTAAATGACCCCGTT
>CAZEUV010000256.1:0-2992 GCA_964515285.1 uncultured Maribacter sp.
TTTCCCTTCCTTCATAGGCATCAGAAGCATAGGTGTACAAATGACCTTTCAATTCGGCTTCTGTGATTGTTTTCGCAAAAGTCACCGAATTACCTTCTGATTCCAGGGCCTGAGCTGGCTCTGAAACGGTTTTTTGTAAAGAATTGCACGCCATTGCCAAACTGAAAAGGCCCAGGGCGAAAAATAAATGTTTTGTCATTAAGAGCTAAATTGGTTACCGTAATTTGTCAAAAATACTTAAAACTAAATTAACTAACGATTCCACAGTACTTTAGCAGCTGGTGTAAAATGAAGCATTTTAGATAGTACACACCTATTCCCCCAAACTTCGAGAGTGGGAGGTGTTTTTTTGTACTTTTACATTTAGTGGTACAATAGTGTACAATCAAAAAATTATGTGTCAGTAACCAAAAACCAAAACCATTATGAAATCTTGTTTTATTATACTCCTTTTTGCCCTGTCTTTAGTTGGTTGTCATCAAGAACCAAAAAAAACAGATTTCCCTGAACCGGTTGCTGATAGGGTAGTGGCCCAGTATGATCTACTATATTCTAAAACCCTTCCGTTTATTGATTCTTTAAAAATGATGCCCAGGAACGTTACTGATGGAAAATTAAAAAGAGTGAATATTTATGATTGGACGAGTGGTTTCTACCCAAGTTCATTGTGGTATCTGTACGAGATGACCAAAGATGAAAAATGGAAAGAACGTGCTATTCAATATACCGAAAAATTGGATAGTGTACAATACTGGACAGGCAATCACGATGTTGGCTTTATGATCGGCTGTAGCTACGGTAACGCGTTAAAACATATAGATTCTGAAGCGTATGAAGCAGTAATTGTTCAAACGGCTAAGTCATTGTCCGCACGTTTTAGACCTAAAGCGGGAATCCTCCAATCCTGGGAGGCCAAAGATAAGTGGCAATGTCCTGTAATCGTTGACAATATGATGAATTTAGAGCTTCTCTTCAAAGCTACGCGCATATCTGGCGACTCCACCTACTATAATATTGCCGTTTCGCATGCCGATACAACAATGAAAAACCATTTTCGAGAAGATTTTAGTTCGATACACGTGGTGGACTATAACATGGAAACAGGAGCGATATTGCACAGAAACACCTCACAAGGTTTCAGTGATGGTTCAGCTTGGGCGAGAGGACAATCTTGGGGGTTATACGGGTATACTGTGATGTATAGAGAGACCAATGACCATAAGTATTTGGAACACGCTATAAAAATCGCTGATTTCATAGAAAACCACCCTAATCTGCCTGAGGATAAAGTGCCATATTGGGATTATGATGCGCCTGCATCCAAAAGCACCAAAAGAGATGCTTCCGCTTCCGCTATAGCCGCATCCGCATTGTACGAATTGAGCACCTGTATGTCAAAAGACAAGCGTATAAAATATCAAACTTTGGCCGATAAAATGTTGGAAACCTTAAGCTCAGACCATTATTTGGCCAAGGTGGGCACCAATGAAGGGTTTTTATTGAAACATTCAGTAGGTAGCATTCCCCATGGTTTTGAGGTCGATGCTCCCATAAATTATGCAGATTACTATTTTTTAGAAGCTTTGATCAGAAAGAAAAGTATGACCAAGTAAATTTCAGATGGGAAAAAGCATCATTATCATAGGCGGTGGAATTGTCGGATTGTGCTCTGCCTATTTTTTGCAAAAGGAAGGTCATAAGGTTACCATCATTGACAAATCGGATATTTTGAAAGGAGCTTCTTTTGTAAACGCCGGCTTTATTACCCCCAGTCATATCATCCCATTAGCGTCACCAGGTATGATCGCCAAGGGTATTCGAATGATGTTCAACTCCGCTAGTCCCTTTTACATGAAACCCCGTTGGGATGCTGATTTTATAAAATGGGCGTGGTATTTTCATAGATCATCAACATTAAAAAAAGTCAAAAAAGCCATTCCCGTGATAAAGGATATCAATATACTGAGTAGGGAGTTGTATATGGGTATCAAATCATCGGGCGATTTGGGTGATTTTCACCTTGAACGAAGAGGCTTGCTAATGCTCTACCAAACAGAGGCGGCTTTTGAACATGAAATGGAAGTTGCCCGTAAAGCGAGTTTTTTAGGTCTCGAGGTCAGCGAACTCAACAAAGAACAATTGGGGCGTATTGAACCCAATGTCAATATCAATGCAGAAGGAGCTATACACTACAAATGTGATGGTCATATGACACCAACCGAATTCATGCCTAAAATGGTACAGTACCTAAAAGAAGTTGAGGTTGAATTCAAGACAAACGAAGAGGTTTTTGATGTGTATGTTGCCCATGGTAAAATTACTGAAATCAAAACTTCAAAAGATACCTATACCGCTGATGAAGTTGTTTTGGCGGCTGGTTCATGGAGTAGTGGTCTGTCAAAAAAAATTAAAATTAAAATTCCGTTACAGGCTGGCAAAGGATATCGTATCAATGTAAAAAAAACCATAGGTATAGCACTGCCAGCGGTCTTGATGGAAGCCAATATGGCCATAACCCCAATGCAGGGCTTTACACGTTTGGCTGGTACTATGGAGTTTTCAGGTATTAATGATACGATACGCCCCGAGAGAGTTCAGGCGATTGCGAAGGGCGCAAAATTGTTTTATCCAGAACTTGAAATCAACAATGAAGAACTGGCCGATGCCAAAACCGGTTTGCGACCTGTTTCGCCCGATGGTTTGCCATATATAGGTAGGTCTACCTATTATGGCAATCTCACTTTTGCAACGGGTCATGCCATGATGGGGTGGAGCTTGGGTCCGGCCACCGGAAAATTGGTTTCCGAAATCATCGGTAAAAAGAAAACCTCAATGAACATTGCTGCTTTTCACCCTGACCGTAAATTTTAAAGGCAACTAGCGGTCTTAAGATGATACCGTTTTTTTGAAACAATCAACTAACTTATCGAAATCGGTTTTACTATTATACACATTCGGAGAAACACGAATCGCATTACCGCGAAAAGAAACG
>CAZEUV010000257.1:0-2950 GCA_964515285.1 uncultured Maribacter sp.
GTTTTCATATCTTTTGAATACTGTTGGTTTACAATTGATTAACGTAAAATTCGAAGAAATCTTGTTGAAAAGGTGTTCTTCATATCGCTTGTTGTATTTTTGCCTTCCATAAAAAAATATGCGTACAAAATCCCTTAAAAAGAATAGAATCAATGTAGTCACTTTGGGCTGCTCGAAGAATGTTTACGATTCTGAGGTTTTGATGGGGCAATTGCGAGCCAATAATAAAGAGGTAGTACACGAAGAGGAAGGTAATATCGTGGTGATCAATACCTGCGGTTTTATTGCAAATGCCAAAGAAGAGAGTATAAATACCATTTTGGAATACGTACAAAAGAAAGAAGCAGGGGAAGTGGATAAGGTTTTTGTCACTGGTTGTTTGAGTGAGCGATACAAACCCGATCTTGTAAAAGAGATTCCCACTGTCGATGAATACTTTGGTACAAGTGAATTGCCAAATTTGCTAAAAGCCTTAGGGGCCGATTACAAACATGAGTTGATCGGCGAGCGCTTGACAACAACACCCAAGAATTACGCATATCTTAAAATAGCCGAAGGTTGTGACCGACCCTGCTCTTTTTGTGCGATTCCGATTATGAGGGGCAAGCACCGTAGTAAATCTATTGAGGATCTGGTGACCGAATCTGAAAAGCTTGCGGCCAAGGACGTTAAAGAGTTGATCTTGATTGCCCAAGATTTGACGTATTATGGTTTGGATCTATACAAAAAAAGAAATCTGGCCGAACTTCTAGGGGCCTTGGTACGAATAGAAGGCATAGAATGGATTCGCTTGCACTACGCTTTCCCCACAGGTTTTCCGATGGATGTTCTTGAGGTTATGAAACGAGAACCAAAGATCTGTAACTATCTTGATATTCCGTTGCAGCACATCGCTGATTCCATTTTAAAAAGTATGCGACGGGGCACTACCCAAGCTAAAACGACGAAGTTGTTGCAAGATTTTAGGCAAGCGGTGCCAGAAATGAGCATTCGTACCACCTTGATCGTTGGCTACCCCGGTGAGACCGAAGAAGATTTTCAAACCTTAAAAAAGTGGGTAGAAGAGATGCGTTTTGAGCGTTTAGGCTGTTTTACCTATAGCCACGAAGAGAACACCCATGCCTATAATATGGAAGATGATGTGCCAGAGCATGTAAAACAAGAACGCGCCAATGAGATCATGGCGTTGCAATCACAGATTTCTTGGGAACTCAACCAAGCTAAAATCGGGAAGACCTTTCGTTGTATCATCGACCGAAAAGAGGGCAATTATTTTGTAGGTCGTACCGAGTTCGATTCACCCGATGTTGATAATGAGGTCTTGATCGATGCTACTACCCACTACTTAAAACAAGGCGAATTCGCGAACATAGAAATTACCGATGCGGCTGACTTTGACCTCTACGGAAAACCTTCGCCTGTTGAGGCATAGTCAAAACCAGTGTACGAATTGTTTTAAAGAGGATTTAAACTGTCTTTTGCGATACTTCTAAGCGGTAGCAGTCTATTTTCTGGGTCCTGATCCAGCACCGATGTTTATCACGGATCTTTACTAGTTGATATTTGCTATCTTGTGGGTGATATAAGGGATATATAGATTATATGATCTATATTCAATTGTTAGCATTAATAATACAAAACCAATTTGAACACGACATCTAATGTTTTCTATTCTGCAATAATTGAATCAGCGGACGACAGTATTCTCGAATTAAATCAGATACTGGAACCACTTGGATACCATTTTATCGGTTTTGAATACGATGAATTTATAAATAAAAAACTGAAGGACTTGAGTCCAGCAACTCACAAAAATTTATTCGCTGACGATACAACCAATTGCAATTTCATAATAGATGACAAACCGCAAAAAAGACATCAAAGTGTATTAGAACTCCTTGGTTATTTAAACATTCAGGTCGATTTCAATAGAACGTCTTTTAAAAATAAAATCTTCTTTTTTGAACGAACTAATAGCAACAAATTTGAATCTAAAGTCGAAGATGTTTATATGACATCTAGCTTTGAAATTATATGTAATCGAATATCAAAGCTATTATCTGTTTTTCTCGAATACCCACTCCAATTTGGGATAATTAACAAGCATTCGGAAGGGATTTCATCTCGTATGCAATATCTAGAGAGGACAATATTTAAAGCACCTATAAAACGGATTTTTCAAAATCGAGATTTATCTGGCTTAATAAGAACAGAAAACGCTCTTTTTATTAAATTGATTCAAAAAATAATTCAAGATGTTCATTCATTAAAGAACCTTCCAATTCAATCGGAAAATACTGTTGATGTAAAGGAATTAAATTTACCGTTAACTGAATATAGTTACATAGATTTTGCAATCGAGTTATTCAACAATGCAGAAAATATTCCTGTTAATAATTTAGACAAGTTTATCCATCTTAAAATAAAATTAACGCTATTGGTTTCTTGTCTAGAAAGCCTTTTTAATAACGGTACAAATCCAATCTCCCATACCATAGCTAGACATTATTCAGTTTTATTTTGGAATCCAAGTCTGTTTGAAAAAAATTATAAACTAATAAAATATTATTATACTCTTAGAAGTAAATTTGTTCATGGAGCAATAGATGAATCACCAGTCAAAGTAAATAAGGACATCAAGAGAAAGATTAAAAATCTAGGCCTAGATAATCCAAAAGATTTATTCTCTTTAGTTGAAGATTTACGCTACAAGGTAAAAGTTGCAATCGAATTGGTATTAATGGAAAATAAAAATAAGGCTGAATTATTTTCTCATCTGAACGCAAGGGGAATGGACCCAAATGGATATTATCAAGAATCTGGTATCTAACCGAAACCTTACTAGAAAAATTACTAATGCTACAAAACCTAAACGTAATGCGGACTTTAAGCTAAATCGAAAGGTCTGTGTATATTTGCTAAGTCGCTAAATCTTATGGATTTAGCTTTG
>CAZEUV010000258.1:0-2891 GCA_964515285.1 uncultured Maribacter sp.
CATCGCACCGCTTCTATGGGGTATCTATTTCTTGGGATTATTGTTTTTCGGAATACAATTCATCAAGAACCTATTTCAGATTTTTAGGAGAATCCGTAGAAACCCAAAACAAATATCGGCAAGATTTACCCAGGTTTTATTGCTTGAAAAAATTCCGCCCCATACCTTTTTTAGATATATATTTCTGAACAAGAGAAGATTTGAATCTGATGAAATACCAAAAGAAGTATTGTTGCACGAAGAAACCCACGCTCGCCAAAAACATAGTTTAGATGTCGTTTTCGTTGAAATGCTACAAGTGATCTTATGGTTCAATCCCTTTATCTATTTATTTAAAAAATCAATAAAACTAAACCATGAATTCTTGGCAGACCAAGCCGTGTTGAAAAAAGACATCGACAAAACCGCCTATCAAAATACATTGTTATCGTACTTATCACCCGATAGCCAAAAGAAGTATCAGCCTAAATTGGCAAATTCAATCAATTATTCATCAATCAAAAAACGTTTTACAGTCATGAAAAAACAAACATCAAAAAAGTCCGTTTTTCTACGAAGTCTTTTATTACTCCCACTCCTTGCGATTCTCTTGTACGGTTTTACTGAAACAATAATTATACAGAAAGAAGTAGCGAAAACAGAAGCCAATAGCCTTAGCACAGAAGTAAAAGCAACTCCTGAAATAGTGGCAGAATATAACAACCTAGCCAAAAAGTGGAACTTATTCTTAGATTATAACATGAAAATAGTTCCGAGCGAGAAAAGACGCTTAGAACAACTATACAAACTAATGTCTGTCAATCAAAAAGCCATCGCTCAACCATTCCCAGATTTCTCATTAGTAAATAAAACTCAAGAAGGAGTCACAGTCGAACAGCTAAAAGAGTATGATTCTTTGGCAAGAAAATATAATGAACAAGCACCCGAATTTATGTCAATTCGTAAGAGAGATGTAGATCGCCTAGAACAACTCTACGAACTAATGACTGACGACCAAAAGGCAGATGCAGAGCCTTTTCCTGATTTTCCGCCTATGCCTGAAGTTCCTACACCACCAGCACCTCCAAAGGTTAAAAAAGGTGAGGTAAGTGCTACATCACCACCACCGCCCACAAAGGTTAAAAAGGGAGATATTCCACCTCCTCCACCGCCAACGCCCGATCAGGTTGAAAAATACGTCAACAAAATTATTGAAACCCAAGAAATTATTGCAGTTCAAGAAGTTGTTGAATTATCAGGAGGAGGAGTAATGCCCGTGTCTTACCTAAAACCCCCTACCCCACCAAAATCACCATTGGATCACGTCATTGAAATGGCAAAAAAAGATGCCCTCTTTTATCATAAGGGCAAAGAAATATCTTCGGATAAAGCTATTCAGATTCTGAAAAACAGTACTAAAATCAACATTGATACCAGAAGATCTAATGGCGATAGACCCGTTGTGAAGTTGTCAAGCAAACCGATAATCATCGAAAATTGAACATAATTTATTACAATTTGACCATAAGCCTTCATTTTGAAGGCTTTTTTTGTAACAAAAGCAACAAACACTTATACTAATACTATCTAAAAGCCAGTTACTCTTATATATCGCTGTCAGTTCGAGCGCAGTCGAGAACCGGTTCTCGACTGCGCTCGAACTGACAGCTGTAAAAATCATTCATCAATTCGCCCGTTGGCGGATAAATCAAAAAACAAATCATCATGTTACAATCATTCTTCATTCTCTGCTCAGGGGCAGATGCGGCTATTTTAAAAACCTGTTCAGAAGGCGAACAGAACAAATATGCTGGTATCGGCGCAACGGTTTTCTTTACCGCTGTCATGGCTTTTATTGCCAGTAGTTATGCCCTCTATACTGTTTTCGATACTATTTATACTTCTATTTTCTTCGGATTGATATGGGGACTCTTGATATTTAACTTAGATAGATTTATCGTTTCCACTATAAAAAAAAGGGATACGTTCGGCAGCGAGTTCTTGCAAGCAACACCGAGAATCATTTTAGCGGTCATCATCGCTGTGGTCATCTCAAAACCCTTGGAAATGAAAATTTTTGAAAAGGAAATCAATCAAGTATTATTGGAGGAGAAAAACGAAATGACACTAGCCAACAAAGAACAACTTGCACTTCAGTACACCCCTGCTGTTGAAAAACTAAATCAAAACATCGCTGCTTTAAAAACGGAAATTACTACTCAAGAAAATAAGACTAATGCCCTATATGACACCTATATTACCGAAGCGGAAGGTACTGCCGGCACTATGCTTTTGGGCAAGGGCCCTGTTTATACAGAAAAACGTGAAAAGCACGATGCAGCCCTAGCAGGGCTAAAACAATTAAAAGAAACCAATGCTGTAAAAATCACAGGGATCGAAACTCAAATAGCTGTTTTAAATACGGAATATACCGAGGTAGTTAAGAGTTCTCAACCTATTATTGACGGTTTCGACGGACTCATGGCTCGTATCAACGCTTTGGAGAAACTACCTTGGCTACCGTCTTTCTTTATCTTTTTATTGTTTCTAGCCATCGAAACTTCGCCTATAATCGCTAAGTTATTATCTCCAAAAGGGGAGTACGATCTGAAACTGGAAGATGAAGAAAGTGCTATTAAAACATGGGTAACCCAAAAGGTGCGGCAAAGAGAGCAAGTACTGGCAACAGACAGCTCGCTCAATGATAAAATTTATGGTGAAATCAAAGAGGAAGAAGAAGTTTATGCCTACAAAAAACAGAAAGCCGAAGAACTCTTAAAACTTCAGGCAGATGCTTTTCATGATCTTCAGGTGAAAAATTTAGAGGTCAGTAGATAAGGTCTTGAATATTAGAAATATAAAATTAGGTAATTTGTCCGTTCGACCGCTCCCGAAGTCTCGGGAGAGAACCA
>CAZEUV010000259.1:0-2868 GCA_964515285.1 uncultured Maribacter sp.
GAAATAAAAACGTTATCAACAAACAATATGTTCGATAAAACGTTCAAAAACAAGGATAAACGACATATTGGCCCAAAAATCGAGTAAATAACTTAACTGTTTAATTTCATTTCTAAACCAAATAATTATGAAACAAAAACTACTTTATGCTACATTTTTCTTCTTCTTCCTGATGGTTCAGGCAGTTGCAATAGCCCAAATACCGGCAAAAGAAAAATCAGCTCTAATGGATCTCCATGCCGCTACAAAAGGCGATTCATGGAACATTAAATGGGATTTAAAAGCACCCGTTCAACAATGGTACGGTGTTGATATCGAAGACGGACATGTCGTTGGCATTGGTCTGTACGATAACAATTTGAAAGGTAATATTCCTACGAGCATCAAAAACTTCACAAAGCTTGAAGTTCTTGATCTTGCTTTTAACACATTGGGTGCAGCGTTGCCCGAAGAGTTGACCAAGTTGGTACATCTAAAAGTCTTAAAATTAGAGATGAACAATTTAAAAGGAAAACTACCATCGAATTTAACAAGTATGGTAAATTTAGAGGAGCTAATCTTGTTCAATAATCAATTGGAAGGGAATATTCCTGAAAGCATAGGCTCTATTAGTACGCTTAAGATTCTTAATCTTTCGAGTAATTTTTTAACTGGAACCTTACCCGAATCAATGGAAAATCTTGTCAATTTGACAAGCCTTGGTCTTTTTGGCAATAAACTTGAGGGCAAAATAAGCTTCAGCTTTGGTAAAATGAAAAACCTTTCAGAATTGATATTGGCCTTCAATGATTTTGATGGCGCAGCACCTGCAGGTATACAGTCATTGAAAGATTTGCAATTCGTGCAATTGCAAGGCAATAATTTTAATTCTTTTGATAACCTTCAAGACATGCAAAGCATTGACTTGGTGGCTTTTGATACCGATGATTCTCAATTGGATCTAAAATATCGCAAACTTCACGAAATCGATACGCGAATGGCCGAAACAAAATTCGAAGATGAAGGCGGTAATTGATAAATAGCACAACCTTCACAGCCATTTGAAAAAGGAAATACCCCAGGGTATTTCCTTTTTTGTTTTACGGTTTATAAGAAATAGTTGTTTTAAGATACATTTAACTAATAGTTGCGCATGCAACTATTAGTTTTTGATTAGCTTCGCCCCATGAAAATCAAAACCGTTGATATCGATTTTGAAAAATCTATTGGTCCTTGGCTTGGCAAAACAGTAAAAATGGTAGATTACCATTTGCAAGAAGCATTTAACCAACATGGGCTTGATTTGAGTAAAGAACAAATGATCGTTCTCAAAAAGTTGCATGATAGCGATGGGCTAAATCAAAATGAACTGGCTTTTTTGACCCTTCGAGACAAATCTTCCTTGGCTCGTTTGCTATCGAAAATGGAAAGAAAAAAATATATTATCAGAAGACAAAATAGTGATGATAGGCGTATCAATGAAGTGTTCTTGACCAAAGAGGGCAAGAATATGTTCAAAAAATGCCGACCTGTGATTAAAGACTTATTGAGTACTATGGAACATGGTATTTCAGAAAATGAAAAGAATCAGGTTATTATGGTATTAAAAAAAATACAATTCAATTTTACTGCCAAAACAGCATTATTATAACCGAATACTATGAGAAAAATTATTTTATCTGTCCTAGGTGTTTTACTTATTGTAGCCGCGGTCTTTTTTGCCAAGAAGATTGCCGATAGTAAAAAGAGCTTTAAACCAAAGGCCGAAAAGGTGGTCAAAACCGTTTTTGCTGAGGTTGTTCAAAACGGTACGGTATCTATTGTAGTGCCTGCCAACGGAAATCTAATGGCAAAAAGCCGTGTTGAACTTTATGCTGAGGTGCAAGGGGTTTTCAAAAGAGGCAATAAGCTTTTCAAAGAAGGGCAAGCCTATAGATCTGGTGAGACCATTATTCGAATAGATGCCTCAGAATATGCGGCAAATGTGCAATCGGCAAAAAGTAACCTGTACAACCAGCTTACTTCGATTATGCCAGATCTGCGATTAGACTACCCTGAAATCTTTCCCAAATGGCAGGCCTATCTCAATGGCTTTGATATGAATAAAGGTATTCCTGCCTTACCTGAACTGGCAACCGAAAAAGAAAAATTCTTTATTTCGGGCCGTGGTATTTTGACCAGTTATTACAATGTCAAGAATTTAGAGCAACGACTTTCAAAATATCGAATTTCAGCGCCCTTCAGTGGCGTACTTACTGAAACCTTGGTTACCGAAGGCACCTTGGTGCGTGCCGGGCAAAAATTGGGAGAATTCATCAACACCGATATTTATGAGCTCGAGGTGGCCATAAGCAAGACCTATAGCGATCTGTTGACTGTTGGCAAAAAAGTAACATTGGCCGATTTAGACGGTGTTAAAATCTATATGGGCAGCGTGTCGCGTATCAATGGCAAGGTTGATCAAGCCTCGCAGACCATAAAGGCGTTTATAGAGGTGAAAGACAAGAACCTTCGTGAGGGCATGTATTTAGAGGCGAACCTAGATGCCAAAAAAGAAACGGACGCCATTGAAATAAATAGAGGCCTGTTGATAGAGGGAGACAAAATATTTGTGGTCAGAGATTCTATTTTGGACCTCATCAATGTAAGACCCGTACACTTTAGTGATAAAAAAGTAGTGCTGAAAGATGTACCAAATGGTACTACCATTGTGTCAAAACCGTTAATGGGTGCCTATATGGGCATGGCAGTCAAAATTTTTGAAGAAAAAACAGCTAATACCAAGGGCTAATGCGAAAAGTAATTGCGTTTTTTATTAAATATCATGTTGCCGTAAATGTTATTATTATAGCTTTTACTGTTTTCGGTCTTGCAGGTGCTTATTCTTTG
>CAZEUV010000260.1:0-2862 GCA_964515285.1 uncultured Maribacter sp.
GTTTGCTTTTTTCAAAAAAATCACCCTCTATACCTTCCTTTCTTTAAAGGAATATTACCTGTATTATACTTTCCTTTAGTTACTACAAAAAAGCCTGGAGCCGAAGAATACCGTTTGTGGGGCCAATGTTTTGCTATAACATAGTAGCGTGCAACAGGTAATGAGATTTTATAAAATCCTGATTTATCAGAAACAACCTTTATTGTACTACTGCGATCTTCGCTTGTAAAATAAATGGTTGCATTTGGTATTTTTTTTCCCAGTTCCCCATTTTGTTTTTCTTCATAAACAAAGCCTTGAAAACCACTTGTTCCTTTTGTTAAAAAGAAATTCCCAGTAGTATACTTCCCTTTGGTTACAACAAAGAAACCGGGGGCAGAAGAATAGTGTAAATACCCCCTGTGTTCTGTTTGAGCGTAATAACGGGCAACCGGTAATAAGATTTTATAGTGCCCGTAACTATCTGTAGTGACTTTTCTTGTCGTTGTTTTATCTTCACTTGTAAAGGTAATGGTCACATTTGCTATTTTATTTCCTATACCCCCATTTTGTTTGTTTTCATAAACAAAGCCTTGAAAACCACTTTGGGTTCTGTTCGATTGTTTATTGAATAAAAGGTTAGAAGAAGAGGTTGGTTCTAATGTGATTACTTCATCTTTGGTGCAAGCTGTTATCAATACTAGCAGTAGTATTGTTATCAGTTTTCTGCCAGTGAAGGGCATGTTGTGGTCTTTTTTTGAATTTTTCATGATTCTTTGTTTTTTATTGTTATTGTTTTATTCGATTTGTCTTTGAAAAAGTCCTCCCCCTGCCTGTCCGGCAGGCAGGCTAGCCCCTCCGGTGGGAGGGGAATGGCATTGTGCCTACCCGACCCATGCAAGGCGAGGTCTGTTTGTTCCCCGTGTGGGGCAATTTGCTTCATGCATCGCAAAGACAGTTCATATTAACTACCACATTCACTTTCATCAAGTTCTTTTTTTGCCTCTTTTACAGCTTCATTGAATTCATTTTTGTCAGCCCCTGGTACACAGCTTGCAAATGAACTTAAGACATCTATATAGTTCTTGCCCGCACTTTTATACTTTGCGCAATTAGCAGGTGTAGGATTATTGGCATAGTCGGTTGCAGCGGCGTTCCAATTAGTGAGGTCTGATTCTGCCTCTAGTAACCAGCTTCCGCTAAAACAGCTTCCTAGTGGGTTCAAAGGGCTCTTGCTACATCCAGTTGTCATTCCGATTATTGCTGCGCAGTAGCCTGTTAAAAAAAGTTTTGTCATTGCTTTCATAATTTCTATATATTATTAAGGTTATTACTATGTATTCTCTCTGTTGTTTGTCGAACTCTATTTGAATTCTATGGTCTATGTACAAATCGTACTCTTTATCATACCTTTCTAAAAATTCAATTTGTCGTATTTGTCTTAAATACAAGAAAATAATATGATTTTTGTAGTTGTTTTCGTTTTAACGATAAAGTATTTTTTTGATTTTACATCTATTTGTACCATGGCACTCAAAAGGTTAACATGCTGTCTATAAAAAATTTATATTTACCCTTGTTAACCTTTTGCCTAAAATGGTATTAATGAACGATGAGCAATTAATTACCCAGTTAAAACAGCGAGACAGAAATGCGCTTAAAACCGTTTACACGGAATACAAAACCGAATTTTTTAAATTTTCGTCTCGGTACACAACTGACAATATTGTTCGTGAAGATATTTTTCAAGATGCCTTGATTGTATTGTACGAGAATGCACTGGCCGGTAAGTTAGACCACCTGAAGAGTACTTTGAAAACGTACCTTTTCAGTACCGGAAAATTTATGCTCTTTAAGCATTTTAGAGATGGTAAAAAAGAAGTGCATACTGATGAAGATTATCTTTTTGACAACTATGAACAGACGGTAATAGAAGATATATATAACGATGATGGCCCTAGCGAATACCAAAAGGCACTGATTGCCAATTTCAAAAAACTCGGTGATAAGTGCAGAGAGATTTTAGAACTCTTTTATTTGAAGGGAATGAAATTAGATGAAATAATGAGTACTCAGGGCTACGAAAACAAAAATGTGGTAAAAAGCCAAAAATCAAGATGCCTCAAATCTTTAAAAGACCTAATACAGAATAACAATGGATAACGTAGAATTCATCAACGGCTATTTTGAAGGTTCCCTTTCTGAAAAAGAACTGGAAGAATTCAACAGTCTGCTCAAAACAGACGAAGGTTTTTCTGCTGATTTCGAGTTTCAAAAAGAACTTCAGTTTGCCCTTAAAAAAGAAGAGCGGCGTGAAATCAAGCAAATGTTCAATGAAATCACCGAGACTGAAAAATCGAGCGCTCCAAAAGTAATACGATTGCGACCTCTTATGGCAGCAGCCTCTATAGCCTTATTGATTGGGCTAGGTTCATGGTACTTCATGTTCAACAAACCCAACTACGATACAGATCAGTTGTACAATACCCACTTTGTGCCCTACGATAATGTGGTGCACCCTATTGAACGTGGCAACCAGCTTGTTGATTTAAAGACCAGGGCATTTACCGCCTATGAAAATGAAGAGTATGTAGTGGCTCTTGAACTTTTTAAAGAACTACATAACGAACAAAGCGATTCTTATATTGATTTCTACACGGCCATAGTTTTGATGGAATTACAAAACCACAAAGAAGCCATTCCTCTTTTAAAGGGCTATATTGAAAATGACGGAGCACTAAAAGGCCGTGCTTCTTGGTATCTGGCACTTTCTTATTTGAAAACAGATGCGTTGGCAAAAAGTAAGGAACACTTGAATAAAGTGGTGATTAACAATAGCTACAAGGCTGATGAAGCTCGTAAGTTGTTAGAAGCTTTAGAATA
>CAZEUV010000261.1:0-2850 GCA_964515285.1 uncultured Maribacter sp.
TAGTGTTCACAGTGTGGTATAAGGACTTAAATTTCTTTATTTTTGCACGAATTTTAAACAAAGATTTATGTTATCCGTTTCTAACTTATCGGTTCAATTTGGTAAAAGAGTGTTGTTTGATGATGTGAACGTTGCATTTACCCAAGGTAATTGCTACGGCGTGATCGGTGCTAACGGTGCTGGTAAATCAACCTTTTTGAAAATACTATCAGGGCAGCAGGATCCTACCTCGGGGCATGTTCATTTAGAACCGGGCAAGCGTATGTCTATTCTAGAACAAGACCACAATGCACATGATGGTTCTACGGTTTTGGAAACGGTGGTGATGGGCAATAAGCCTTTATATGAACTTAAAAAAGAGATCGATGCCCTTTATGCCGATTATACAGATGAGAATGCGGATAAAATTGGGGAGTTACAGGTAAAGTTCGAAGAAATGGATGGTTGGAACGCAGATAGTAGCGCAGCTGCCCTGTTGTCGAATTTGGGTATCTCTGAAGAGTTTCACTTTACGACCATGGCGGTGATCGATGCAAAACTCAAGGTAAGGGTGTTGCTGGCACAGGCCCTGTTTGGTAACCCTGACGTATTGATTATGGATGAGCCCACCAATGATCTAGATTATGAGACCATTGGTTGGTTAGAGAACTTTTTAGCGAATTATGATAATACGGTAATCGTAGTGTCTCACGACAGGCATTTTTTAGATTCGGTCTGCACTCATATTTCTGATATCGATTTCGGAAAAATGAACCACTACTCGGGCAATTACACCTTTTGGTACGAAAGCAGCCAATTGGCAGCGCGACAACGTGCACAGCAGAATAAAAAAGCAGAAGACAAGGCAAAGGAACTACAAGAGTTTATCGCACGTTTCAGTGCCAATGTAGCGAAGAGCAAGCAAGCTACATCACGAAAGAAGATGTTGTCTAAACTGAAGATAGAGGATATAAAGCCTTCAAGCAGAAGGTACCCTGCCATAATTTTCGATCGTGATAGGGAAGCTGGAGATCAAATCTTGAATATAGAGGGGTTGTCGGCCTCATCGGAAGATGGCGATATTTTGTTTCAAAAGATTAATATCAATTTGGCAAAAGGCAATAAGGTTGCGATTATTTCAAAAGATTCTAGGGCCACATCGGCCTTCTACGAATTATTAAACAGCAATCGCAAAGCGGATACCGGTTCGTTTCAATGGGGAGTTACAACCAGCCAGTCTTATCTTCCTGCCGATAATTCTGATTATTTTGCGCAGAACATTAGTTTGGTCGATTGGCTGCGCCAATGGGCAAAGACAGAAGAAGAGCGCGAAGAGGTATATATACGTGGGTTTTTAGGTAAGATGTTGTTCAGTGGTGAAGAAGCACTGAAAAAATGTACGGTGCTCTCAGGAGGTGAGAAAGTACGTTGTATGTTAAGTAGAATGATGATGCTTAGGGCCAATGTGCTGATGTTGGACGAGCCTACCAATCATTTGGATCTTGAAAGTATAACGGCTTTCAATAATTCATTGAAGAATTTCAAGGGTACGGTATTGTTCACTACACATGATCACGAGTTTGCTCAAACGGTTGCCGATCGAATCATCGAATTGACCCCTAAAGGCAATATAGATAGGTATTTAACGTTCGATGAATATATGTCTGATAAGACTATAAAAGAACAGCGTAAAAAAATGTACGCCGTTCCTACATGATTCAAAGAACCCAAATTCTTACATTATGAAAGCCTACAAAATTATATACTTGCTATTGGCAGTGGTTGTTGTTGGTTGTAATAAATCTGACGACAGCTCTGGCCAAGGAGGAGGCAACAAAAGTGTTGACTCTGATTATACGTTGCTAATGAGCAATGGTAGTACGCTAAATGCACAATTTCTAAATGCCAATGCTGAGGTGGTGACCTTGAATCCCGTACAAAGTAATTTTGTTGAAAAAGCTCTTCCGCAACTTACTTATAGTAGGGGCGCTGGCTTTCTTCAATATCATAAAACGGGCAATTGTAGCGGTGAGATTACCAAACATGATTTTAGCAATGACGTTTCTACCGAATTGGAAATATTTGCCGATTTAAGTGATTGTGATCTAACGGCGACGACAATAGCCGAGTCGGGCAATTCGATATTTATCGGTTATGAGGTTGAAAAAAGCTCGATGGCCAATGATTATTTGGTCAGGGTAATCGATATGAATACCACTGATAATGGTTTTGTTGATGTCACCTTGGATAAAAAACCAGTAGATCTGGAGATTGCCAACAATCGATTGTTCATTTTGACATTGGATGAAGAAGTGACTGGTGAGAACAGTCTTTCTGTCATGGATTTAGATACCAATGCATTGATTATTGAAATGGGTTTAGGGTATGATGCCCAGCGAATTTTTAAGAATATTAATGACGATATTATTATAAGTTATAGTGAATTACATACCACCTTGAACAGTTCGACCATGAATGTTGTTTATACGCAGTATTCAAATGGTACAGAACCTCAATTTGTAAGTTCGAAATCAAACCATTTTGACCTAGATGGAAAATTGTATTACCCAATGTCGCCTGGATCTAATAGTATTTACCCAATAATACCAGCGGTATACGACTTTTCTCAAAACTTAGTGATTTTATATGCGTATGAGAATTTTTTAACGGAAGCGAAACGCGATTTTGAGTTTGAGATCGAAACCACCACTACGGTAAGTTATGATAATAAAAATAACCTAATGCTAATAGGGTATAAGAAAACGGGCGGTTCAAATAAAGGAGGGTTGCTAAGAATAAAACCCGCACCAGAACCAGCTTTTGTAGATAATCTTGATTTAGACGGAATACCTTATGGTATTTTTATAGATT
>CAZEUV010000262.1:0-2840 GCA_964515285.1 uncultured Maribacter sp.
CCGGCATATTCTTTTTCCCCTTTAAGAACAGATACAAAACTTTGGCCATCTACTTTTTGAACGGTCTCTAAACTATCAATACCCGCCAACTCCAAGATCGTGGGATAAAAATCTTCAATAATCAATTGGTAATCAGAAACGGATTCAGGTTCTATTTTTCCGGGCCATTTTACCAACATGGGTTCGCGAATACCGCCTTCGTACATAGAGCCCTTACCACTGGCCAAGGGTCGATTATGTGTATTGGCCTCACCACCCCTTGCATGAACGCTCAAGCCTCCATTATCAGACATAAAAAGAATTATGGTGTTTTCTGAAAGGTTTTTCCGCTCTAGATAATTCATGATATCGCCCAAACTCTTATCCATACCCTCGACCATAGAAGCGTATTTGGCTTCAATGGAATCCAATCCTTTCTCTAAATACTTCTGTAGAAAACGCTCGTCACCCATAATAGGCGTGTGCACGGCATAATGAGACATATACAAGAAAAACGGCTGCTGTACGGTTACTGCGGAGTCAATCGCTTTTATGGCTTCTTGGGTTATGGCCTCGGTCAAAAAGATATTTTTGCCGTGGTGTTTTTTCAAACCGGGTACTGCCCAAATCTCTTTGCCTTCTTTTCCGTTTCCGAAATTCTCTATTCCTAAATAGCTTGCTGGTGCACCAGCAGCGTGACCTGCTATATTGATGTCAAAACCCAAATTCAAGGGGTTTTCACCAGGTGTGCCGATTGCACCTAAATGTGCTTTACCAGAATGTACGGTGAAATAGCCTACATCGTGCAGGGCCTGTGGTAAGGGCATGGCATGTACCGCTATCGAATCTCCGGCAATGGGACTCATCCCATTTACGTTCCATTTCGGAAATTGCAGGGTGGCATGATCAACTTCCATCGGTTGAATTTTGTCTTTGTGCAGAGTCCAATTGGTGACCCTGTGGCGAGCAGCGTTCATACCCGTCATTAAACTTACACGCGTAGGAGAACAAACGGGGGTGGCATAGGCCTGGGTAAACTTCATGCCCTCTTTTGCCAAACGTTCCATATTCGGGGTATGGTACCTGTCGTTGAACGGTGTTCGCTCAGTCCAAAATGGTACGGAGGTGTCTTGCCAGCCCATATCATCGACTAAGAACAAGATAATATTGGGCGGTGTATCATGAATTTCTTCAGGTTCACATGCTGTAAAGACACACATACAGAGAAATAGTACTACAAAGTTATTTCTTTTCATCTTTAACTATTTTGCGATGGCTTTTTCACTTCAATCAATATTGTTGGTGTTGATCAACATTATATTTCAACGCCCTCTATTTTAAAAACCCATGCAACCGATAATCCTGAAGATTCCAAGGCTTCTTTGGGTACATTGATTTTCACTCCTTCGGCTTCTGAAAATTTCCAATCCAACGGCTGATCATAGCCCAGTAGAAAAATCTGAGATCCATCCTTAGGCTTTAAATGCTTAAAACCAATCTCTTTTTTTGGAGATTGGAGCGCTATACCGTAATAGGTAGATTGCCCTTTTTTCTTTGTAAATCGAATATCTTCACCTTGTTTATAGTTGTTTTCCAGCTTTTCGGTCTTATAGATCGCTTCTCCGTTAACGGCTAGCCATTTCCCCATTGCCTTTAACCGCTCAACGCTGGGCTCTGGTATCAGACCTTCAGCTGTTGGACCAACATTCAATAAATAATTGCCCCCTTTTGCTGCAACATCTACAAGGTTATGGATAAGTATTTCGACAGATTTCCAATTGTGATCGTCGCTTTTAAAACCCCATGTATCGTTCATGGTCATACAAGATTCCCAATCGAGCGTAGATGCCCCTTCTAAAATCTCCTGTTCGGGTGTGCCAAAATCACCTACAAAACCACTACCCTCTTCGTTCATGCCCTGCATACCTTGCCTACCCTTATCTACCCGATTGTTGATGAGAATGTCAGGTTTCAAGGATCGTACATATTGGTACAGTTCAAGCCCTTGATCGTGGGTGTATTCCGTAATCCACTCCCCATCAAACCACATGATATCTACGTCGTAGTTTTCTATCAGTTCTTTAATCTGGGGTTTCATATAGTTCTCATAATAGGATGGAAAATTAGGGTTGCCCTCGGCCTTCTCACTATTATTGTAATCTGGGTAATGAATGGCTTGCGCATCAGGGTGGTGCCAGTCCATAATCGAGTGGTACACCCCAAACTTAATACCCTCTTCTCTACAAGCTTCTGAAAGTGCTTTCAATAGATCTTTTCCGTAAGGCGAAAAATCGGCGATATTATAATCAGACACCTCAGAATCCCATAATCCGAAGCCATCATGATGCTTTGAGGTGATTACGACATATTTTATTCCGGCATCTTTCATGATTTTCGCCCATTCCGTGGCATTGAATTTTTCGGGATTGAATTGCCTTGAAAGCTCTTCATAGTCCTTGACTGGTATATTGGCATAATCCATAATCCACTCCCCTATACCTTCTACGGCTTCCCCTTTGTAGTTACCTGCTGGCACAGCATAGGGACCCCAGTGAATGAACATCCCAAAGCGGGCATCGCGCCACCATTGCATACGTTCATCAAAAGACTCTTTCGACTCTTCTAGATAATTTACCTCTTCGGTCTTATCTTCAACTTTCTTTGGTTTTTCTTGACAAGAACCAAGAATCAATGACATTACTGCGAATAGTGGAATTCCAATACTTTTTAATCTTAACATGAGTATTATATTTGAATTAGTAAATTGTATTTATTTTCAGGAGGAATCACTTACCCCCGATCAATGCTATTGCATATCAAAACTGTTGCCATTCAAAGATAGGTATTTCCGTAAATCGGAA
>CAZEUV010000263.1:0-2831 GCA_964515285.1 uncultured Maribacter sp.
CCTCGTGGCAGGTCTTTTTTGGTCAGGGTGCCGTACACCACACGATCGAGTTTTGCCACCTCATAGTCCAATTCTTCGAAAAGACGTTTTACAATATTGTTTCTTGAACTGAAAATCTCAACGCCCACTTGATTTTTTGGTGCATTTTCAACAAAACTGATGTCTCTTACCTTAACGGTACTTTCCTCAACGGTAACCCCCTCTTGAATACGTTTCAGATCGGCACTCCGCAATGCTTTGTTAAGGGTAACGTGATATATTTTTCGGAATCCGTTTTTTGGTCTGGCCAATCTTTTGGACAATTCACCATCATTGGTAAACAAAAGTAGACCCGTTGTGCTTTTATCTAATTTATCAACTGGCGGAAGTTCAGTTTTAGAAGCAGCTGCAATAAGACTGATCGCCGTTCTCCTTCCCATTTCGTTTCTGCCGGTGGTGACAAAATCTTTGGGTTTGTTCAGCAATACATATTCCTTTTTTATGGGATTCAGCCTTCGCCCGTCAAACCTGACATCATCGGTCAATTTGACCCTATAGCCCATTTCGGTAATCGCCTTTCCGTTTACGGTGACACTGCCAGCGGCAATATAAATATCAGCCTCCCTACGAGAGCAAACTCCCGAATTAGAAATATAACGGTTCAAGCGAATCACATTGGGGTCAGATGGTGTTTTGGTCTCCGTTCTCTTTTTGGTCGAAGCGCCCTCTTTTCTACCCGATGATTTTTTGTTCTTGTTGTAATCTGACCTACCCATACCCCTACTTTTTTGCAAAGGTAGGAAAGGGTTTTTGTTTGTGTACTACGAACGTAAACAAAAGGGTTATACTAATCTATTAAGCAGTAAATCGACATCGATCAATAAAATACTAAAAACACCAACGATGATTATCAGCTTTAAAATGTTATGTAACCAAACAAAATCTTTTTTCTTGTTCGCTCCCAACAACAATATAAAAAACAGCAATAGCAAGGCGATACACCCCATAAAATAATAGTTCATATAGCCCACATTAAATTTATAAATGAGCAATAAAGAGGGAATAAGCGTAAGGAGTATCAATATTGAAATACAAATTTTTGAAACAGAAACGCCATAAATAATAGGAATTGTTCTATAGTTTTGAGCCAAATCACCTGTGATATTCTCAAGGTCTTTTACCATTTCACGGGCCAAAATCAATAAGAACAAAAATATAGCGTGGACAAAAATTACGTTCTCGAAATTTTTATAGTAAACAAATACGGCAAAAAACGGGGTAATGGCCAACATGGCCGAAATAAAATTACCAACAAAAGGTACTTTCTTTAATTTATGCGAATAGAACCAAATACCAAAAATATAGGCCGAGAAAAAGAAAACAGCTCTAAAAGACACATAACTAGCAGCAAAAACGGCCGAGAAATTAAGCAAAAAATAGGTGGTCAATTTAAAACGCTGACTCACCAAACGATCCAACATGCTCTTGGTGGGTTTGTTGATCAGGTCTTTTTCGGCATCATAAAAATTATTGATGATATACCCACTTGCCACTACAAGGGCCGAAGCGATCACAAGAAAAAACAGGTTGAGGTCGAAAATCACTTTATTCAAAGGTAGGTGCGGAGCGAGAATATATATCGCCGCCAAATATTGCGCCAAAACAATCATCAATATATTATAACCGCGTACCACAGAAAACAAACTCAACAACTTTAAAAACAAGAGTTTGTTTTTTCTACTGAACATTTTTGGGTCTTTTTACATGAGGTTAAAATGCGAACTCACATTCGATGTAGATCAAAAGTTGTACACTACTTCTAAATTGTAGTCTTTGAGCGCTGATTTGGCCTTGTCGAAATCTTGGGCAAAACCTAAAATATAACCTCCGCCACCTGAGCCACACAACTTTAGGTAGTAATCGTTGGTTTCAATGCCCTGTTGCCATAATTGATGGAATTTTGCAGGAATCATAGGCTTGAAATTATCAAGCACAACATGCGATAATTGCTTGAGGTTTAAGAAAAGTGACTTTACATTGCCATTTACAAAATCTTCAACACAGGCATCAGTATGTTTGATGAATTGGTTTTTTAGCATCGAGCGAAAACCTTCTTGTTTCATTTTTTCCATGAACAATTGCACCATAGGTGCCGTTTCGCCTGTTGAGCCGCTATCCAATAAAAAAACAGCTCCTTTACCTTCGGTATTCTGAGAGGGCAAACTGGTAGATTCAATATTATCTTGTGAATTGATAAGAATAGGAAGACTCAAATAACTGTTCAAAGGATCGAGACCCGAAGATTTTCCGTGAAAAAAAGCTTCCATTGCACTGAAAATCGCTTTTAACTTTAGCAGCTTCTCACGTGTAAGGTTTTCTAATACGGTGATTTTATCTTTGGCATATTTATCATAAATAGCCGCTACCAAGGCACCACTACTGCCCACACCATAACCCTGCGGAATTGAACTGTCAAAATACATACCTTGTTCAACATCCTTCTTTAGAACATCAAAATCAAAAGAAACTAATTGAGGTTCTTCTTTTTTAAAATTTTCAAGATGTTTTACAAAACCCTGTAAGTGCTTATTTGATTCTATAGCTTCTTTAGACGGATTTTCAACTGTTTTCAAAGCTCCCTTAAAAAAGTTATAGGGTATAGATAGGCCTTTGGAATCTTTTATAATACCATATTCTCCGAAGAGAAGAATTTTTGAATAAAATAAGGGTCCTTTCATTATAACCGTGTTGATTTGGGATTCACATAACGCCTATACGACGTAAATTGTGATTAAAAGTTACAGTTTTTTGGCGCCAAAACCAATTCTATCACAAATGTACTGCCCATTTTC
>CAZEUV010000264.1:0-2797 GCA_964515285.1 uncultured Maribacter sp.
GATGAGAAAGCCAGCTATGACGACCTGCACATTGCCGATATGGTGGTTGTAAGTATACCTGTGGATGTTATGGTCACCGAGCTTCCTAAAATATTGGATGCCGTAAATGACGATGCCGTTGTCTTTGATGCCGGTTCTACCAAAAACCTAATCTGTAAAACGCTTGAAGACCATCCGAAGAGAAGAAATTACTTAGCGAGCCACCCTATTTCAGGAACTGAATTTTCGGGTCCATCGGCAGCGATCAATGGTTTGTTCGAAGGAAAAACAAATATCATCTGTGAGGTAGAAAAAACCGCTTTTAAGCTACAAGAAAAAGCGCTGGATCTGTTTCAACAAATGGGAATGAGAATCAGATATATGAACCCAGAAGCGCACGATAAGCATATCGCCTACGTATCGCATTTGTCACATATCAGTTCTTTTATGTTAGGAAAGACGGTTATAGAGAAAGAGAAGAACGAACGTGATATTTTTGATATGGCGGGCAGTGGTTTTGAGAGTACGGTACGATTGGCGAAAAGTTCACCAGCGATGTGGACCCCAATTTTCAAACAAAACAAAGAGAATGTTGTGGAGACCTTAGAGGAGTATATTCATAACTTGGAAGCCTTTAAAAAAATGTTGTTGAACGATAACTACGAGGGTATTTACAACGAAATGAACAATACAAACAAGATAACGGAAATTTTGAACGGAATACCATTGAACAAAAAGTAAATCGATTATAATGGAGAATACAAAAGAAATGAGAAGGTGGTTAGATGATTTGGGCCTTGACCACCCATTGGTAATAGCAGGGCCTTGTAGCGCAGAGACCGAAGAACAGGTTTTGCGTATCGCCCATGAATTGAAAGATACCGATGTTAACTATTTTCGTGCCGGTATTTGGAAACCTAGAACCCGCCCGGGGAATTTTGAAGGCGTGGGTGCTTTGGGTCTTAAGTGGTTACAAAAGGTAAAAGAAGAAACGGGTTTGAAAACTGCCACCGAGGTTGCCAACCGCAACCATGTTGAATTGGCTCTTGAACATGATATCGATCTACTTTGGATCGGCGCGCGCTCTACGGTGAGCCCGTTTATCGTGCAAGAAATTGCCGATGCCTTAGCCGGTACCAATAAGGTCGTTCTTGTCAAGAATCCCGTAAATCCTGATCTGGCACTTTGGTTGGGTGCAGTTGAGCGTTTGTATTCTGCCGATATTAAGAAGTTGGGTGTTATTCACAGGGGTTTTTCCACGTATGAAAAATCAAAATATAGAAACATACCCGAATGGCAATTGCCGATCGAGTTGCAAACAAGGTTTCCCGATCTACCTATTATCAACGACCCTTCGCATATTACCGGAAAACGTGATATGATTTTGGATGTAAGCCAAAGAGCATTGGATCTGAATTTTGATGGTTTGATGATCGAGACCCACTTTGATCCCGATAATGCTTGGAGCGATGCCGCACAACAGGTGACACCTAATACATTGGTACAGATTATGAGAGATCTTCGTATTCGAAAAGAAAGTGATTCAGAAGCTGAATACAATAGTAATTTGAACAACTTAAGAGCGCAAATCGATATTTTTGACCATCAGTTGATCGAGACCATGGGCAAGCGTATGAAAGTTTCCGATGGCATTGGGGCTCTTAAAAAGCAAAAGAACGTTGCGGTACTTCAATCGGGTCGTTGGAACGAGATTTTGGGTGCCATGATCCTCGAAGGTGAATCAAAAGGACTGAGCGAAGAGTTTATTTTGAAAATATTCAAAGCGATTCACCAAGAATCGATCAACCACCAAGAGAAAATAATAAACGCTTAAAAGTGTGAATATGAATCGTACTTGCGAGCCCCACTTTTTGTGGGGCGAAGCAAGCTGTTTGTCTGGTGTTCATATAAAACCCCCTCCCCTCGGGGGAGGGATGGGGTGGGGATTACTTCTTGAAAATATACCTAGTAATATAGATGCCCTGCCCGTCGGTATCACCTGCATCGGCCTCAACACCACTTGTAACGAACATAAGCTGCCACCCTTCTTTTGCCATGGCCGTAAGTTTAGAAGAAATTATGGCATCATTGGCAGCGATATTCTGAAAACGTATTCCTCCGATATTATAAAAATTGAGCAGTTTGGTTTCCTCAAAATTCTTTACTCGAATATCTTTTCGTTTCGATTTGTTACGGGTATTATCTTCCTCGGTCTGTTCTGAGGTAAATGAAGCATAATCCTTATCTTCTTTTGCATCGATAATTCTTGAGCGGCCCAAACCGTTCGGAACAATTGATTCTACACTGGTAATTACTTTGTACTCTTGGGCTATTGCGGTAGTTGTGCCAGCCAATACTAAACATAGGGTAAATAATACTTTTTTCATTTTATGATTTTAATTGATTAATAAACGTAATAAGGTGAGCGGTCAACTTTATGGTTTGTTGATTGATTTCATAGTAACTTCATTTCAGGTTTTTTTTAAGTAATTATAAATAAGCCTATTTGACCCAATCAGTTACTAGGTTGTATTTGTTGATTTCTTCTTTAGACATAAAATGCATTCCGTCTGAAGGTGCCGCTTTTAAAGTAAACCAATAGAAAGAAGTATCTCTTTCGATGGCCTTAAAATAGTCGACAAAAATATCGTGTTCTTCATGTTCTGGAGGGTATTCATTGCCTCCTTTTCGTAGATCACTCCATGCGTGAACACCTATTTTCGCACCATTTTCCGAGTACCTTTTTACTCCTGCAATATATAGATCCACACCTCCTGATTGTATTACCGATGTAGATTCAAGATACGTGTCAATACCT
>CAZEUV010000265.1:0-2795 GCA_964515285.1 uncultured Maribacter sp.
AAACCAAGTAGTTCAGCGCATTTACGCCCATGACCTCTAAGGCATCGATCTGTTCGGTCACCCTCATAGTGCCAATACTCGAAGTGATGAAAGAACCCACCTTACCTGCCATGATTATCGAACAGAAGGTAGGGGCGAATTCTAAAATGATCGCTTGGCGTGTAGCAAAACCGACGAGGTTTTTAGGTATAAAATCACTGGTGATGTTCATGGCGGTCTGTATCGCAACAACCGCACCAATAAAAAACGAAATAAAAATAAGAATACCTATAGAGCCATAGATGAGCTCATCTATTTCTTTTAGGATCAAGGCCTTCATGATCCTCCATTTGGTAGGCTTCTTAAAAACCTCAACGACCATAATCGCATAACTGCCAATATCGGCTAAGTACTTCATGGAATCAAATTAGACTTCGAAACGTAAAAATAGCAATAATGCAATTGATATAAAGATTGTTTGGAATTTTGTTACTGGAATTTTATTTTTGCTATCAGATAAATTTATCATGTTACTTGTCTGAACTTTTTAGTCACGCTCTTGAAATTTTGGAATGTTTAATTGCTACATTTGTTCTGAAGCAGTTTACTTTTCGGAGATGGAAAAAGTAATATGAAATAAAAAAAAGACCTTAAATGAAAAAGACAAACTCACAGTTTTTAATAATAGTTCTATTGCTCGCCCTTTGCCCAATCGTGTCGTTGGGGCAAAAGAAATCAAATGAACAAGCCGATAATTTAAGAACCTCACCCAAGTTGGTTGTCGGTATTGTTGTAGATCAAATGCGCTATGATTACCTGACCCGATTCTGGAACCACTATGGTGATGGGGGTTTTAAACGTTTGGTGAACGATGGTTTCAATTGCAAGAACAATCATTTCAATTATGCGCCCACAAGTACGGGGCCTGGGCATACTTCTATTTATACAGGTACCACACCGGCCACGCACGGCATTATAGGTAATGATTGGTATGATAAAGAAATTGGCGAAGATGTGTATTGCGCAGCTGATGACAATTACGCCTCGGTAGGCACTACTTCAGATGCTGGTAAAATGTCACCCCATAGAATGAACGTAACTACGATAACCGACGAATTGCGATTACATACTCAAATGAGAGGGAAGACCATAGCCATTTCAATGAAAGATAGGGGTGCGGTTTTGCCCGGCGGCCATACGGCGAATGCCGCTTATTGGTTTTATGGTGCCGATGAAGGAAACATGATTACAAGTACCTTTTATATGCAAAACCTACCGAAGTGGGTCAAAAATTTCAATGCCTCTGGTAATGTGGGGAAGTATAAAAAACCATGGACCACCCTCAAAGACATTAATTCATATATAGAAAGTGGCCTCGACAACAACAATTACGAAGGCTTGTTTTCAGGAGAAACCGCACCGACATTTCCACATGATCTTCCAAAACTTTTTAAGGAAAACGGAGAGTATGACCTCTTAAAGATCACGCCTTATGGTAATAGTATCATTGCCGATTTTGCCATTGAAGCCCTTAAAGGTGAAAATTTGGGAGCCGATGCCTTTACTGATTTTTTGGCCGTTAGTTTTTCAAGTACCGATTATGTAGGACATTTTTTTGGTGTGAACTCCAAAGAGATCGAAGATACTTATATCCGATTGGATGCTGATCTAGAACGATTGTTCAAAACATTGGATAAGAAAGTAGGCAAAGGTGAATATACCGTATTTCTTACCGCAGATCATGGGGCGATCGATGTGCCATCTTATTTGAAAGATCAAAAAATACCTGCGGGCTATTTTGAATTCGATTCGCTAAAACCTAAGTTCGGCGAATTTTTAAAATACAAATTTGGCACGATCGATATCATCAAGAATTTTTCGAACTATCAATTTTTCTTGGATTATGATATTGTGAAAAACCTGGATATGCAACTTGTCGACGTTCAAAATATCATTGCAAAAGAACTCTTGGGCTATGAAGGTATTGATAGGGTGTATACCGGCCATCAAATGTGGCAGAACGAATATACCGAGGGTATACCTTATATTTTACAGAACGGATACAATCAAAAACGTTCAGGCGATATTCTATTGGTTTTGAAGCCCGGTGTAATAAGTTACCCAAAAACGGGGTCGACACATGGATCTCCTCAAATCTATGACACCCATGTGCCGCTCTTGTTCTATGGAAAAGGTATTAAAAAAGGAAAGACCATAGTACGTACCGAAATCGATGATATTGCACCTACTATAGCCGCATTATTGGGAATTGCTTATCCCAACGGAACGACAGGAAGCCCTATTGCCGAAGTGTTCGATTAACCTAAAACAAATGAACGACCATTCTATCGGTATATTTGATTCGGGTGTTGGCGGTACTTCTATCTGGAAGGAAATTCAAGCACTTTTACCTTATGAGGACACCATTTTTCTAGCCGATAGCAAGAATGCACCCTATGGCGAAAAATCACAAGAGCGTATTTTGCAGCTCAGCATCAAGAACACCGAATTTTTACTGAATAGGAATTGCAAAATAGTGGTAGTGGCATGCAATACGGCAACGACCAATGCAATTGATTACCTGAGAAAAAACTATGACATTCCGTTTATAGGAATCGAACCGGCCATTAAACCTGCGGCTTTACAATCGAAATCAAAAAAAATAGGAATTCTTGCCACCAAAGGAACGCTTTCAAGCAGTCTTTTTCATAGTACCTCAGAGAACCATGCAAACGGTATTCAAATTTTTGAACAAGAGGGTAGTGGTCTGGTGCCTCTGATCGAGCAGGGCGAGATCGAAAGTGAAGCGACCAAAA
>CAZEUV010000266.1:0-2790 GCA_964515285.1 uncultured Maribacter sp.
GATAGAGTGGGTTTCAAAAAACTATTTTTTGATTTCAAGAATGCCATTCTAAGCCTGACCCTGTTGATAATTGTAGTTGGGGGTATAGTTGCGGGCATTTTTACAGCTACTGAAGCAGCGGCGATCGCTGTGGTGTATGCCACCTTGTTGGGTTTTTTGAACAGAGAATTGAAGTTTGCCGATTTTAGGCCCATACTTCTGAAAAGTGCTCGAACCACTGCAATAGTAATGTTCTTGATAGCCACCTCAATGGCCATGTCATGGCTTTTTTCCTTTGAGGGCATTCCTCAGATGTTGACCAGTGTTTTGGTAGATTCGGTTAGTAATCCCATACTGGTATTTTTGTTGATCAATATTATTTTATTGATTGTCGGAACCTTTATGGACATGACCCCAGCGATACTTATTTTTACGCCGATATTTTTACCTGTGGCCATCGCCATGGATATGCACCCCGTTCAATTCGGAATAATCATTGTCTTGAACCTTTGTATCGGTATCTGTACACCTCCTGTGGGTACGCTGTTGTTTGTAGGCAGTGGGGTCGCTAAAGTTCCTGTTACAAAAGTCATCAAACCTTTGCTTCCTTTATTGGGGGTTATGGTAGCCGTACTTTTCTTGATTACCTATTTTTCGGAAATCTCACTTTGGCTACCTCGATTTTTCGGATTGATAGACTAAAGAAATCAAAGGCCATTGTTTAATCGATTTATGTTAAGATAATCTTATGCGAATTCTTTTTTTTTTACTCCTTTTGCTGCTAGTGTTCTCTTGCCGGACTGAATTTGATGAGCCTAACATTTCTTTGAGCAGGTATCAGGTCGAAGATGGTTTTACGATTGAAGCAATCGCTTCCGAACCGCTTTTAAAAGCTCCCATTGCCTTGTCTTTTGATTCAAAAGGTAGAATATGGGTCGCGCAAATGCCCGGGTATATGAATGATATGCAGGGTAGCGGTGAGACCGAGCCTACTGGCAGTATCGTAATACTTGAAGATTTTGACAAAGACGGGGTAGTTGACCATTCCAAAATATTTTTAGACAGCCTTGTTATGCCTAGAGCATTGACACATGTTTATGGCGGCTTGCTATATGCCGAACCACCAAACTTATATTTTATCGAAATAGAGAATGACAGACCGGGTAAACGGGTTTTGGTAGATTCGCTATATGCTGCCGAAGGCAACCCAGAGCATCAGCCCAACGGACTTCTTATGAACATAGATAATTGGATCTATAATGCGAAATCACATTTTAGATATCAAAAAAGAGATGGTGTTTGGAAAAAAGAGCCAACAACATTCAGAGGGCAATGGGGCATAAGCCATGATGATTTCGGCAGATTGTATTATAATGACAACTCAAGACAACTGTTGGGAGATTATATGTTGCCGAATAGACTTATTCGCAATCGGTACCAGGTGCCAAAAACCGGAGTAGCTCAATTGTTGACTGATGACCAACGTGTATATCCTTCGCACGCTACTACGGTAAATAGGGGATATGCGGAAGGAATTTTAGATAAAGACAGTTTACTTGTGAATGTCACTGCCGCTTGTGGGCCATTGGTTTATAGAGGGGGAACATTTACAGAAGAATACGATCAAAATGTGTTTGTTTGTGTTCCTGAGGCCAATCTGGTCAAACGAAATATACTATCTTTTACGGGAGATTCCACTAGTGCTGAACAAGCATGGCAAAGTAAGGAGTTTTTAACTTCGACCGATGAGGGTTTTCGCCCCGTGAGTTTATATAATGGTCCTGATGGCAGTATATATATCGTTGATATGCACCGTGGTATAATAGGCCACCATGCCTATTTGAGTCCGTATTTCAAAGAAAGAATAAAGGAGAGCCGATTAGATACTATTGTTGATTTTGGTAGGATCCTAAAGGTCGGTAACAGTAAGTCAAGTGAAGGGACGGAATTAGATCTAGATGCCTTGTCCGGTACGCAATTAGTGCAATTGTTACATCATAAAAATGGATGGATCCGAGATCGGGCGCAACACCATTTGATATTCAAGAATAAAAAGGAATCCGTTCCAGAGCTTGAAAAGGTGGCAATGAACATAGAACATCCGTTGGCCCAAATTCATGCGTTGTATGTTTTGGAAGGATTAAAAACATTGTCTTATGAGTTTCTGGCTCAAGTGGCAATGAATGGTAAAACGGATGTTTCTTCGCATGCGATTGTATTGTTAGAGCGATTTGCGCATGAGAAAAATACCGATTCGGCGACACTTCTATTTGATGAATTAATTGATAGAAACGAGGTGCAAACAGATCTTTACGTAGCCACTACTTTAGGTGTTTGGGCAGGGGTGGCACCCAAAAAGTTCTTTCCGCAAGTTCATGTACTGTTGGAAAGATATACGGATAGACGCATTTTTCAGGATGCCATTTTAAGCGGTATGCAAGGGAACACCGCCAAATTATTTTTGACCGGTTCAAAATTTTCTGATAGCGAAGGTGGGTTTCTCGCCCAATTGAAAACGGCTATCGAGAAGGAAAATAGGAAAGACACCAATCCGATTTTTGTTGAAAAATCCCTTGCTGAAGATGATAGAACCAAGGGTGCAAAGCTGTTTCGTCAAATTTGCGCCTCGTGCCACGGAATCAAAGGACAAGGAATACAAGGGCTTGCACCCCCACTTATGAATTCTGAGTATATTGACGAAACCGAGAAGTTGGCCTTGATCATTCTTCATGGTCTTGAAGGCCCGGTGCATGTGAACGGTAAGCTTTATGAAATGAACCAAGCGATGCCCGGTCTTATTCAAAATGAAAC
>CAZEUV010000267.1:0-2782 GCA_964515285.1 uncultured Maribacter sp.
TAATGGGCAAGATCATTGCGATTGCAAATCAAAAGGGAGGCGTGGGAAAAACTACGACTAGCGTTAATCTGGCTGCTTCTTTGGGCGTGCTAGACCAAAAGGTGCTTCTCATAGATGCCGATCCGCAGGCCAATGCCACCTCTGGTTTGGGTATTGATGTAGAAGGTGTTGCGTTTGGCACCTATCAATTATTAGAACATACAAAGACGGCTGAGGAAACCATAGTGCAAACATCATCGCCTAACGTTGATCTTATTCCGTCGCATATTGACTTGGTGGCCATTGAAATCGAATTGGTAGATAAGGTAGAACGCGAATATATGCTAAAAAAGGCCATCATCGACCTTAAGAACCACTATGACTATATTCTTATTGACTGCGCCCCATCACTTGGTTTATTGACGTTGAATGCATTGACCGCCGCCGATTCGGTTATCATACCTATTCAATGTGAATATTTTGCTTTAGAAGGTCTTGGAAAATTATTGAACACCATAAAGAGTATACAAAAAATACATAACGCCGATCTCGATATCGAAGGTATGCTATTGACCATGTACGATTCAAGATTGCGCCTCTCGAACCAAGTTGTCGAAGAAGTGCGAAAGCATTTTACCAACATGGTCTTCGATACAATCATACAAAGAAACGTTCGATTGAGCGAGGCACCCAGTTATGGCGAGAGTATTATAAAATACGATGTCAGTAGCAAAGGTGCTGCCAATTATCTGAACATGGCCAAAGAGGTAGTAAAGAAAAACAAGCAGACCGTATAAATGGCGAAAGCAACTAGAAAACAAGCTTTGGGAAGAGGGCTTTCGGCTCTTTTGAAAGATCCCGACAACGATATAAGATCGGCATCTGACAAGAATGCCGACAAAGTGGTTGGAAATATCGTAGAACTCGATCTTGACGTAATAGAGGTGAATCCGTTTCAACCACGATCCAATTTCAATGACGAGACCTTGCAAGAATTGGCAAGCTCTATAAAAGAATTGGGCGTCATACAGGCCATAACCGTTCGAAAACTCGATTTCAACAAATACCAATTGGTCTCGGGCGAAAGAAGGTATAGGGCTTCTAAGTTAATCGGACTGCTTACGATTCCCGCATACATTCGTATTGCAAACGATCAAGAATCGTTAGAAATGGCCCTGGTCGAAAACATACAGCGCCAAGATCTGGATCCCATTGAAATCGCCTTGTCGTATCAACGTCTTATCAATGAAATAAATCTGACACAAGAAAAACTGAGCGATCGGGTAGGAAAAAAACGCTCTACAATTGCCAATTATCTGCGCTTGTTGAAATTGGATCCCATCATACAAACGGGAATTCGTGATGGCTTTGCAAGCATGGGTCATGGCAGGGCATTGGTAAACATCGAAAAGAAAGAAGACCAAATCTCTATTTATGAAAAAATAGTGGGTGAAAATCTCTCTGTCAGAGCTACCGAACGTCTTGTAAAAGAACGTCAAACTGGTAAAAAAACCGCTGAAAATCCAACTGAGAAATCAAAAGTGCCCGATTTCGTCAAAAACTCTGAAAACGAACTTACCGAACATTTGTCATCTAAAGTGGTCATTAAAGCATCCGATAAGGGAAATGGAAAAATAACCATTCCCTTCTATTCCAAAGAAGAATTTCAACGAATAAAGAAAATGATACTAGGTGTTTAAGAATCTGGCCATAGCTGTATTTTTTGTTCTTTTTGCCATGACAAGTTTTGGACAAGAAGAAGAAACCGATAAACAAGAAGTAGATTCCCTGAAAACAGACCCGCCTGCCGGACGGGCAGGTTTGAAAAGCGAAGGGCTACTGGTTATCGACACCTTGGTCAGCAAAAAAAAAGAAATAAACCCCTTGGCACCTAGTAAGGCCGCATTCTATTCAGCAGTTCTGCCCGGTCTCGGACAAATCTACAATAAACGCTATTGGAAAGTACCCATCATATATATTGTGTTGGGTACAGGGGTCTATGCCTACACCTACAACAACACTCAGTACAATCGTTGGCGCGATGCCTTTAAAAGGCGCAAAGCGGGTTTTACCGATGACGAATTTTGGGATTTTAGAACCCCTGATGATGGCATGATCCCAGCCACGCCCGATTTTGGTGTTGATGATCTAGAGAACCAACAGGAACGCTTTCAAAGAGATCGCGACCTTGCTCTTTTGGTGACCATCATAATATACGCCCTGAATGTAGTTGATGCCAATGTAGATGCGCATTTAAAACAGTTCAATATCGATGATGACCTAAGTTTCGATTTTGAGGTACAGCCGTATTTAGATGTAAACCCGATTACGAACAATCCAAATTACGGACTCGCATTGACCCTAAAATTTTAACAAATGAATATCGCATTGTTCGGATATGGAAAAATGGGCAAGATGATCGAGAAGATCGCCCAAGAAAGAGGACACAGTATTGTGGCAAAAATTGATATCGACACTCCTGAAATCGATTTTTCAACAGTGGATGTTGCCATAGATTTCAGCATGCCCGATGCGGCTTTTAAAAATATTACGGACTGCTTTGAAAATGGGGTTCCCGTTATTTCAGGCACTACAGGATGGTTAGACGATTATGACAAAGCCGCTGATCTGTGCCAAGAAAAAAAAGGAGGCTTTATTTATGCCTCGAACTTTAGCTTAGGGGTAAATATTTTTTTCGAACTGAACTCCTATTTGGGAGGAATGATGAAAAATCTTGAGCGATATCAGGTTTCCATCGAAGAGATACACCATACCCAAAAGTTGGATGCACCAAGTGGAACGG
>CAZEUV010000268.1:0-2752 GCA_964515285.1 uncultured Maribacter sp.
ACGCTTGTAGACTATAACCCACATCCGCATATTAAAGGGGTTGTTGCAATATAAATACTTCCTCGAAGTTCTTAAAGAACCCGTGACAGACTTGTAATAGACCTGAGTACCTTTGAATTTAGACCTAGTAGGTTTTTGAAACCTATTAGGTCTAGAAAAGAATATGTTCTCAATCTATAAAATGAAGATGACAAGCCTAAGCTTAGGTCTTAATCCGCAGAAACTTATCTTCTCCACCTGTAAGGTTATAGGCCATAGTCGTACCAAAGCTAAAAGATTCATATCTAAATTCCGTGTCTTTGAAAGATAATCATCACTCTATGATTCTTACCGCTTCCCTATTGGATTTCTTTTTAGAAACCCGAAAAAACACCGAAAACATTTGTTTCCCCTTGGTTATTGAAGATTATGTGGTACAGCCCATCGTCGATGTTTCGCCCCCTAAATGGCATTTGGGGCATACAACTTGGTTTTTTGAGGAGATCATTCTAAAAAACCATGCAAAGGAGCATAAGATCTTTGATGGTGATTTTTCGTTTGTCTTCAACAGCTACTATGAAACACTGGGAAAACGGGTGGTACGTTCAGATCGGGGCAATTTGTCGCGGCCCTCTGTTAAAAAAGTGTACGAATATAGAAACTACGTCACCGAGGGCATTAAAAAGCTGTTAGAGAAAAACCCTAGCCCAGAAGTGTATGATCTGCTGGAAATCGGCATACATCATGAAAAACAACATCAAGAACTGTTGCTGACAGATATCAAATATATTTTAGGAAACAATCCTTTGCTTCCCATATACTCCGATAGCTTTAAGGAACATGAAATCGAAGGCCACCATCAAGAATACATTTTAATGAATGAAGGCATTTATGAAATTGGCCATAATTCAAAAGACTTTTGCTACGACAATGAACTGGGCAGGCACAAAGTGTATTTACACCCCTATAAAATATCGAACAAACTGGTCACCAATGGCGAATTCGTAGATTTTATCAATGCCGAAAACTACCAAAAATTCGACCTCTGGCATGCTGAAGGTTGGGATTGGGTCAAAAACAACAAAATCAACGCACCCTTATACTGGCACAAAATCAATGAAGAATGGTATCACTATAGTTTAAACGGATTACAAAAAGTAAATTTAGATACCCCCGTCACGCACATCTCGTACTTTGAAGCCTTTGCCTTTGCCCAATGGAAAGGCCAAAGGTTGCCCACTGAATTTGAATGGGAAGCCGCACAGACTTATTTCTCATGGGGAAAACGTTGGGAATGGACAGAAAGCGCCTATTTACCATATCCTAACTATAAAAAAGCAGAAGGTGCTTTAGGCGAATACAACGGTAAATTCATGGTCAACCAAAAAGTATTGCGTGGTGGTTCGGTCGCAACACCAATTAAGCATACAAGACCTACATACCGAAATTTCTTTCAGCCAAATTTAAGATGGCAATTTACCGGGTTAAGGTTGGTCAAATAATTCCGACATACCTTTTATGCAACGACAAACAGAAACTATCTTTGAAACACAGTTCGATGAAGATGTGTACAAGGGTCTTACCTATTTTCCAAAACACTTATCCTCAAAATATTTTTATGATGAAAGGGGCGACAAGCTTTTTCAAGACATCATGCACATGCCCGAATACTATTTGACCGATTGCGAATTTGCCATTCTCAAAGAGCACAAAACAGAAATCGCAGCACTTTTCGGTGATGGAAATCCCACTTTTAACTTAATAGAGTTGGGTGCTGGCGACGGTAAAAAGACCAAAATATTACTAAAGCATTTATCTGACAATAAATTCGTTTTCAAATACCACCCGATAGACATAAGCCAAAATGCCTTGCATGGACTCGAGAAATCATTGCAAGAAGAGTTCCCTTCCATGACTATTGAACCGCTGCAAGGTACTTATTTTGAAGCCCTCGAAAAAATAAATACAGAAAACCGTACCAAAAAGGTGATTCTATTTTTGGGTTCGAATATTGGCAATTTGTTACACCCTCAGGCCATTGAATTTTTTAAGAACGTACGGCGATTGATGAATGAAGACGACCTGTTCTTTGTGGGTTTTGACCAAAAGAAAAATCCCCAGACCATTTTAAACGCCTATAATGACCCAATGGGAATAACAGCGGCTTTTAATAAAAATGTACTGTCACGGATAAACACAGAACTAGGAGGGGATTTTAATCTGGATAAATTTCTACATTGGGAAGTATACGACCCCGAATCTGGCACTGCCAAAAGCTATCTCGTCTCTAAAGAAGAACAGTCTGTTTATATCGAAAATCTAGATCTAAAAGTCAATTTTAAGCCATGGGAAACCGTTCATACTGAAATATCACAGAAATACGATGACAGAACGATAAAATGGCTAGCAGAAAAATCAGGCCTTTTTATTGAAAAGGTGTTCAGTGATAAACAGGGGCAGTATAAAAACTACGTGTTCAAAACGGACCTATAAAAACATTTTGGAAAAAGCAAACAATACTCTCAGAATACAAAATATAGAAATAGCATAAAATAAAAAAAGGCTACCCAGAAAAGACAGCCTTTGTGGATCCTGAAGCCCCGATACTTCGGGGGAACCTTCGACAGCTTCCACAAAGACCAGAATCCTCACAATCAAGCACAAAAGTCAAGAACCCACAACATGGAAACCCTATAATAAAAAAGACCGCCTAAAAATAGACGGTCTTTTGTGGGCCCTGAAGGATTCGAACCTTCGACCCCCTGCTTGTAAG
>CAZEUV010000269.1:0-2718 GCA_964515285.1 uncultured Maribacter sp.
GAGGGCAACATTTGTTTTTGGGCAGTATGAGCGGTATGTATATTTATGATATTTCGTCACCTGCAACCCCAACTTTTGTATCAGAGTTTCAGCATGGCACTGCTTGTGATCCCGTAGTGGTAGATGGTGATTATGCCTATGTTACCTTGCGTGGCGGCAATGCATGTGGTGCTACCGAAAGCGGTCTGTTCATTGTTGATATTTCCGATATTTCGAATCCGGTTTTGAAAATTAGCTACCCTTTGGACGGCCCTTATGGTTTGGGCGTGAAAGGTGAAAAGCTTTTTGTATGCGATGGCGAATCAGGACTCAAAGTATATGATAAGACCGATGTTGAAGATCTCGTGACCCTTAGCCATTTTAAAGACATCAATACATTTGATGTTATCCCGATGGAAGAAAATCTGTTGCTTGTGGGCGAGGGTGTTCTCTATCAATATGAATATCTTGAGAACGATATTGGTTTGATAAGTACCTTGCAATTGAATTGAAAAACGGTTTTTCGATTTATAATAATGTGAACGGTTCGATTGTTCTTGCTACCTAATTTTATCGACCAGAACAAAGATGGTTTTCTTATCTTCTATCAAATTAAAAAAACCTTGAAATCGGTCTGAGAACCCCTGATGGGAATCCACATTTATTAGTTGACATTCATCTTAAAAAGGAATAATGCTTTGTGTATATTCGCAAATTATTGCTTTAAGATGCTATTAAAAAGTACTTGTGTTCTTGTTGTGTTTTTACTTTTAAGTGCTGTTTGTAATGGGCAGAATGATACAGTAAAATTGAAAGAAGTGCTGATTTCTACCAATAGAATTTCTGTGCCATCTTTTAAAACCTCAAAAACAATTACCCTGATTACTGCTAGTGAAATCGAAAATACTACAGCAATAACCGTGGCCGATCTTTTACAGCAAGTTTCCGGGGTTGATGTGAGAAGGCGAGGTGTTGACGGCACACAATCTGACCTGTATATAAGAGGAGGTAATTTTGATCAAACCCTGTTATTGATAGACGGAATTAAAATGGACGATGCCCAAACAGGGCACCACACCATGAATGCAATCCTATCATTGAACAATATTGAGAGAATAGAGGTGATAAAAGGCCCAGCTGCAAGGGTATTCGGGCAGAACGCTTTTTCAGGTGCCATCAATATCGTCACGAAAAATGCTCTTGAAGATAAGCTGGTCGCCCATGTTGGTTATGGTTCGTTTGAAAATTTCAAAGGAGGCATTGGTTATACTGAAACTTTTGATAATGGGGGTTTTCAAATACATATTGAAAAACAAAAGTCTGATGGGTATCGGTTCAATACCGATTTTGACAATACATCACTGTTTCTAAAAACCAATCTTAACAAGTACCAACTGTTGGCCTCCTTCAATGAGCGTAAATTTGGTGCGAATGGTTTTTATGCGAGTCCGAAGTTCATAGACCAATATGAAGAAACGCAAACCAGTGTTTTGGCTTTGTCGACGGTGTATACTATTAAAAATATAGAGATCAAGCCTAGGGTGTATTGGCGTAGAAATCAAGATATGTATTTGTTTTTAAGACATGACCCAGCTTTTTTTAGAAATTTTCATATTTCGAATAAATTGGCGATCGAAACAAATATGGTGCTCGATTCTGATTGGGGAAAAACAGGTTTTGGTGTTGATTTCAATAAGGTGTTCTTGGCAAGTAATAATTTGGGGCATCGAGAAAGAACCATTGTCACGGCGTTTTTAGAACATCGTTTTGAAATAGGAAAACGATTAGATTTGACACCGGGTGTTGCCATGAGCAATTATTCTGATTTTGGTGCCAAAGCATTCCCTGGAATGGATATTGGTTTTGCAGCCTCAGATAAAGTCAAGCTCTATGGTAATATAGGGTATACCTACCGCGTGCCCACTTTTACAGATCAATATTATGTAGGGCCCACTACCCTGGGTAATCCTAATTTAATACCAGAATCTGCATTATCGGAAGAGTTTGGCGTTAAGTACGTTACTGCTGACCTTCAATTTAATGTGGCGATTTTCAATAGAGATTCGGACAATCTTATTGATTGGACAAAAGATAATGAAACAGATAAATGGGAAGCTAGAAACTTTAGCAATGTTAGTACCAAAGGTTTTGAAACTTCTTTGAACTATATTTTTAAAATAGGGAAGTTCGCCCAAAGATTACAATTGGGCTATAATTATATTGAAGATGATATTAGAGATGTAAACGTAGCCTTTACACGATACTCGTTAAATAGTTTAAAACATCAATTGACCTCAAGCTTTCATACTAAGTTTTTATCGTTCTTGGATCAAAGCGTTAGTTTTAGATTTGTTGAAAGAACAAACGGCGAAACCTACAATTTGGTTGATGCAAAACTCAGGGCCACTTTCAATAAATTAGAACTCTTTGCAAATGCGAACAATATTTTAAATACGGTATATACTGAAACCAATTTGGTGCAGATGCCCAAAGGTAATTTTATGTTTGGTTTGACGTACAAACTATACTAAAACTGTATGAAATAGGGCAATATAAATCGGTTTTGGCAAAAACCATGGTTGAATTGATATTGAAAAACAATCATCTAATAACGAAGCTTTTAAAATTTTGATACGGGCATTTATTGGTATCTATATATAAGGTATAGCCCTAAATTAAAAAAATCAATTACTTTTGTGTCTTCAAAAACCAATGAATGGCTAAGAATTTAGTAATAGT
>CAZEUV010000270.1:0-2701 GCA_964515285.1 uncultured Maribacter sp.
CCATGGCACCTCTGTGGCCGATTACCAATGGTTTGTTCATATTCTCACAACTTAACAATAAAAATAACGACAACAATACAACTGTAAATTTCATTTTATATGTTTTTGATCAATACCAAATATACAATTGGTTGGGCAATTTCTCAACTGCCCTTCAGCTTTAACAATGGGTAATACCAGTTTAACTATAAAATGACTCATTTAGGCTCGTTTATTCGATGGGGTTATCTTTCTTAGACTGTGTCATCCCTATTGATTTTATCACGAACCGCTTACCGTTCACCCTTATCGACATATCCTCTTTACTCTGCAACTCAAACTTGGTGTTCTCTTTGCCAACCGTCACTTTTAAAATTCGTTTTCTAAAATTGACTTTAAAGGAATAAGACATCCACTGCTTTGGTATTCTTGGGGTAAATGACAATTTATCATCTACAATGCGCATACCGCCAAAGCCTTCAACAATGCTCATCCAAGTACCGGCCATTGAAGTAATGTGAAGGCCCTCTTCAACTTCTTTGTTGTAATCGTCTAAATCAAGACGCGATGTTCTTAAGTAAAAAGAATAGGCCTGCTGCATACGGTTCAACTTTGCCGCTTGAATACTATGAACACAGGGTGATAATGAGGATTCATGTACTGTAAACGGTTCGTAAAAATCAAAATGGCGTTCTAATTCCTCTAGTGTAAAGTCTGCTTCGAACAGATAAAACCCTTGCAAAACATCGGCTTGCTTAATGTACGGGGAACGCAAAATTCGATCCCAGCTCCATTTTTGGTTGATGGGCCGCTGTGATTTGGGCAGTTCGGCAACGTGGATCAACTCCTTGTCCAAAAATCCGTCTTGTTGCAGAAAAACACCATGCTCTTCTGAAAATGGAAAATACATGTTCTTGGCTACTTTTTTCCAGATCGAAACCTCTCTAGTCGACAATTTGGTAATACCAACAATTCGGTCATAATCATGAGGATAACCGTCTTTAACTTTCTGTAACTGCTCTAAAGCGAAATCGAGGCACCACTTGGCCAGATAGTTCGTGTACCAGTTATTATTTACATTGTTCTCATATTCATTGGGGCCGGTTACACCAAGAATGACATAACTGCCCTTTTTCGCAGAAAGCGTAGCACGTTGCTGCCAAAACCGTGAGATACCAATAAGCACTTCAAGACCCATTTCAGGTATATAGGTATAGTCACCTGTAAAGCGGTAATAATTATAAATCGCAAAGGCAATGGCCCCATTTCTGTGAATTTCCTCAAAGGTGATTTCCCATTCGTTATGACATTCTTCGCCGTTCATGGTCACCATCGGGTACAATGCCGCACCGTTCGAAAAGCCCAATTTTTGTGCGTTTTCAATGGCTTTCCCTAAATGGTGGTATCTGTATTCCAAAAGATTTCGTGCTACCTTTTGATCTTTGGTTGCCATATAAAAAGGAATGCAATATGCCTCGGTATCCCAATAGGTGCTGCCGCCGTATTTTTCTCCCGTAAAGCCTTTTGGCCCAATATTCAACCGTGGGTCTTTGCCCAAATAAGTTTGATTAAGTTGAAATATATTGAAACGGATGCCTTGTTGAGCTTTTACATCACCTTCAATAGAGACGTCACTCATTTCCCAGATTTTTGACCAAGCGAGCTTTTGCCTTTGCAATAAGGCATCAAAGCCCAGACCAGTAGCCTTTTCGAGAACGGTTTTCGCGATGTTCACCAAGTCAGATTCGGTGTGGTTTCTAGAGACCGTATACCCACCGAACTTATGCAGTTCAAAAATTTCGCCTTTTTTTACTTTTTGAACGAAATCGTGCGAAATCAAAAATTCGGCTTTCGCTTCGATAGGCTTTTTTTCTATCTGTTTTCCTTGATAGAACAATTGCGATTGCATGAACGTACATGTTGCAAAATCGGTCTTCATCGTATACGCCTTGATAAAGGCCTGATCACCTTCTGACAATACATCGGTAGTATTCCAAAATTTATCGTTCCAATTGCTGTCTTCATTGGCAATACCACTATCCAAATAGGGGTTGAAGCTTATTTCTGTCGCAGCATTCAAAGCGGTTATGGCATATTTGATAGCGCCCACTTCATCTAGGTCAAGACTGAGAAAACGGGTGATCTCCACACCAATTTTCGCATTATTGGACAAGGTGGCAGTAAAACTACGCTTGTACCAACCCTCTTTCATATTGAGTTCTCTTCGAAAATTCAAAACCTTTTTACAGGTGTTCAAGTCAAGGGGTACACCATCTATCAATACATTGATCCCAATCCAATTCGGAGCGTTCAGCACTTTGGCAAAATACTCGGGATAGCCGTTTTTCCACCAGCCCACTCGAGTTTTATCAGGGTAATATACCCCAGCGATATAGCTTCCTTGAAACGTATCACCAGAATATTGTTCCTCAAAATTAGCACGTTGCCCCATCGCCCCATTTCCAAGGCTAAAAAGACTTTCTGAGGATTTCACTTTTTCCTTATCAAAGCCTTCTTCGATAATACTCCAATCGTTGGGTTTTATGTAATCTTGGTTCATTGCTACCTTGTTATGCTATTTTTTTATGGGAGTTTTAAAAATTTTAGGGTTTCTGGTTTAAAAAGGTTCAGGTTATACCCATTAGTTTATCTAAAAAACCCGAATCTATTTCGGTGAAATCATTGAAGTTATGATCGGCAGCAGAAAGAATCTTGGCATCAC
>CAZEUV010000271.1:0-2677 GCA_964515285.1 uncultured Maribacter sp.
ACACATAAAGTATCAGTTACTTCAGATACCGTGTATTATTGGAGAATAGTTACCATTGATCGAGAAGGAAACACTTCTGATTCAGGAATTTTTGATTTTAGAGCTTTATAAATTCAACTACCATTAAATTGGTTCATGGTGTTTTTCACGCCCGCCAACACAAAAGAACGTATGAGTTCGCTGGATTTTTGTAGGCGTTCTCCCATTTTATCATTTTCATCCTCGTTCCATTCTCCCAATACGTAATCAATTTGTCTTCCTTTACCAAAGTCAGCGCCTACGCCAAAACGAAACCTATTGTATGTCGCCGTCTGTAAAACATTTTCAATATCCTTCAAACCATTATGCCCCCCATTGCTGCCCTTGGTCTTTAACCGAATGGTGCCAAAGGTCAGATGAATATCATCGGTCACTACCAAAATGTTCTCCAAGGGTATTTTTTCTTTTTCCATCCAATACTTCATGGCTTTACCGCTCAAGTTCATATACGTAGAGGGCTTTAGGCACAATACACTGCGGCCTTTCACCTTAAATACACCCACATCGCCCAATCGAGCGGTTTCAAAGACAAACCCTTGGTGATCCGCCAGGGCATCCAACACCTTAAAACCAATATTATGGCGTGTATCGGCATATTCGCTACCAATATTTCCCAGACCTATGATTAAAAATTTTTTCATGGTTTCCATTTCTTTCAGATGTAATGCCCCACTACCAAATAAAGATTTAAAAAATCGCAACATAAACAATAGCTTTTGGCACTGCCATAAAAATACAAAAGCATCCGCCAATCGACGGATGCTTGTAATAAATACCAAAATACAGCCTATTCTTTACCTTCTTCTGCTTTCGGTGCTTCACCTCCTTCAGTAGTACCTTCACCACCTTCAGTAGTACCTTCTTCACCTTCAGTTGTAGCTCCTTCTTCCCCTTCTGCCAATTCTTCTTCTACTACTTCCTCAACTATTTCTGCCATTGGAGCCGCAATACGACAGATCACAAAACTATCAGGGTGGTTGATCACTAAATCTTCAGCGCCTTCAAGTTCTTGAACAGAGAAACTATCTTCAATTTCCAAACTTTCTATATTAACTGTTAAGAAATCAGGAATGTTCTTGGGTATTGAAGTAATCGAAATCTTTCTATTGGAAAAAATAAATGCACCACCATTTTTCACCCCAATAGCCGATCCTTCTATTTTGATAGGCACATCAAGTGTAAGTTCTTTTCCTTTCTTCAATTGATAAAAATCAATATGCAGTATACGTTCGGTTACAGGATGAAACTGTATGTCTTGTAAAATAGTCTCATATGTTTTATCATCGCCCAAATCTATATTTGATATATAGATATTTGGCGTAAATACCAATGGCTTGAACGTTAATTCACTGGCTGAAAAATGTATCGGTTCGCCCTCGCCGTATAGTACGCAAGGGACCTTTCCAGCATTACGTAAGGCTTTGGTCGCTACCTTGCCCACGCTTTCTCTTTTGGATCCTTTGATTGTAAATAATTTCATTGTGTTTGTTAAAAATTAATAATTCAATATATAAATTCTTGGTGATCTGCACCCAATTTCGGGCTACATCAAAAACTTAGATGCGATCGAAGTATTGTTATGCACACGGTTCATTACGTCTGAGAACAAATCTGCACAACTCAATACCCTAACTTTTTCACTGGTCTTATCTATAGGAATCGAATCGGTAACGATCAGTTCCAACAACTGAGATTTTTCAATTTTTTCGTACGCGTCACCAGACAATAGTCCGTGTGTGGTTATGGCCCTTACGCTCAATGCCCCACGCTCCATCATCAAATCGGCCGCTTTGGTCAAGGTACCAGCGGTATCTACCATATCATCTACCAAGACTACGTTTTTACCTTGAACATCGCCTATCAGTTCCATATGCGATATAACATTTGCCTTGGCCCTTTGTTTATAACATACGACAACATCACATGCAAGTGCTTTTGAATAGGCGTAGGCTCTTTTTGAACCACCCATATCTGGGGAGGCAATGGTCAAATTATCTAAATTCAAGCTTTTCAGATAAGGCAAAAATATGGTCGAGGCGAACAAATGATCTACGGGTTTTTCAAAGAAGCCTTGAATTTGATCTGCATGCAGATCCATTGTTATGATTCGTGTAGCACCAGCGGTCTCTAACATCTTGGCGACCAATTTTGCTGCTATAGGCACCCTAGGCTTGTCTTTTCTATCTTGTCTCGCCCAACCGAAATACGGCATTACGGCGGTTATATGTCTTGCCGATGCCCTTTTTGCGGCATCTAACATCAATAACAATTCCATCAAATTTTCAGAACTTGGGTGGGTAGAACCGATTAAGAATACTCGCGCCCCACGAACCGACTCTTCAAACGAAGGTTGAAACTCTCCGTCGCTATATCGTGAGATAAGGACATTGCCCAAATCCGTACCATAAGATTTTGCTATTTTCTTAGCCAATACGATACTGTTCGTGCAGGCAAAAATTTTAGGTTCGGGTACTTGATACGACATGGATAACGTATTGTTATTTAGTTTATTGACCCCCCTTTTTCAAAGAGAGGTGCAAACTTAAGAATTTATTTTAGTTGCTACAGATAATTCTCAACATTTTTAGGTGGAAAATCAAATTATTTTTTAATTTCGCAGTCCTTAATATTTGGTTTG
>CAZEUV010000272.1:0-2637 GCA_964515285.1 uncultured Maribacter sp.
AGTCCGTCTTCTTTAAGCTGTTGAACGATTTCCCCTATTTGGTCATCCATTCGTTTGAGGTTACTATAATTCACGGCCAGATCGTGTCGAATAATTTTATTATCGGGAAAATAAGGGGGTACGGGTACCGAATCGGGCGATACGAACAACTCGTTTTCACCTTGTTTCCAAATACCCGATTCATGGCAAACATTAAAATTAAAGACCGAAAAGAAGGGTTTTTCACCATCTTGATTCCGCCAATGCGCTTCTGCACTACTTTCATTCCAAGCAGATTCAAGCTTTTGAAAATTATAATCCTCTTTTGGGCCGTTGGTGGTGTAATATCCTTTTTTACGCAATAAACTTGGAAACATCAAAGTACCTTCTGGCACAATGGGCGAATAACTGGGTATGCCTATTTGCGGTTGGTTATCAGGATTCCAAGGGGTATGGACCCTCATATTATGGGTACCTAGAGTGGTTGGGTACATGCCGGTGATAATTGAACTACGTGCCGGAGCACAAACGGGTACGGGCGAATAGGCATTCATAAAAACCACTCCGTCTAAGGCCAAAGCCTCTAGATTGGGCAATGAAATGGTACTATCGCCATACATAGGAAAAAAATATGGAGACTGGTCCTCAGCCACCAGCCAGAGAATATTCGGCAGGGTATCTTTTTCAGCCTCTACCTCTTTTTCTTGATTACAGCTTGAAAAGAGGCTTAGTAAAATGTACCCGAAAACCAGTTTTTTCATCTGTCAATAGTTTAATCTTCCAAACCCCTAAGGTATTCTAAACTCTGCGGTACCTGCTCGACTACTCGAGAAGATTCGTCCTCGATGAACATATATTCTATACCCAGTTCCTCTCCTCTTTTAACTAGGCCGGCAATATCGATCTGACCTGTACCTGCCACAACATTGGTCTCTACATCCGAATGTCCTGTATTGTCTCCTTTAACCCCTTTTTCCATGTCTTTAATATGCATTAGCACAAATTTTTCTGGGTATTTGTTCAATAAGGTCATGGGATCGGCCCCACCGTGCCGTATCCAGTATACATCCATTTCAAAAGCGAAATTATCGGCATGATCCGCCATATAATCGAACAATGTTCCTTCTTCAAAGGGGCGAAACTCGTATCCGTGTGCATGATAGGCCAAGGTTACGCCCGCTTCTTTCAATAACTTTCCAGCACGATTGAATACATCTACCGCCCCTTTGGTATCTTCAATGCCAAAATTATCACCCTCATGGGGGATCCATGCGCACATCACGTATTTTGCACCATAGCTTTTTGCTTTTTCAACGGTAACCTGTGGGTTGTCTTTCAGCTCTTCAAAAGAAACCCCTATGCTGACCGGACTAAGATCGTTTGCTGCCAATAGCTGTTTAAATTCTTCTAAGGGCAGGCCATACGTATCTCCACCTTCTATTTTGGTAATGCCCCAATCGTTTATTTTTTTGAGCGTGCCGGGCACGTCGGTCTTAAATTGATCTCGAAGGCTGTATAACTGTAGGCCGATTTCTTGTGCGGTCAAAAAAGACCCAAAAGTTATGATCGTTATAAATGTTGCTAATTTTTTCATAGTGCTATCAAAAGATTTAATTACGTTAAAAGATTTCCATTTTCATCCCAAGTGGCTATGGTGCTTCGAGTACTTTGATCGATGCATTTGGCGATCCATTCGGGATCGTACTCCATACCGTGTTTATCTAGTACATCTTGGGGCACTCCGTCCCATACGTTTGGCATATTTCCTTTATAGCCCAGATCGGCGATACCGACTTTTGAAGTGTAATAGCCCGAAACCACGAGATTTCGCATTAGGGCGAAAAATTGTATTTCCAAGGCCTGTTCATCTAAGGGCACCTCTGTATCGTGATAGGCAATCGGATCCAGTATTTTTTTCTGTTGCTCTAGGGTGGCTGTTTTGAATTCTACGCCAAATTCGGTATTGCATTTATGATCGAGCCACATCAGGCCGCCCAATAAAGTTGTCTCTAGTTCGGGAATATCTTTTCCCATAAATTCTATAAACTCTGGCACCTCGGCCTCAATGGGTCCGCCATGCGGTTCTTTTGGGGGAAGGATCACGGTACTCAATACGGCAATGGTCTCCATTTCGTGCTCGTTGAAAAGTGTCTCGGCATTTAGTTTTTCGATACGTTCCAATTCTTCGGGGGTTCTTCCAAAAAAATTAGGATCACTACTAGCCTCAATATCGGCTGTTGCTTTATCGCCTTCGGTTTTACAACCGTGAAAGGCAATACCGGCTGCCCCTGCTCCTAAAATTATAGTCTGTATGCTTTTTCTTCTATCCATCCTTTAGATATTTTGCTTTTTCAATTGTTCGATAATATAATCGCTCGCCCTCCATGAGAGCGCTAGAATCGTCCATGTACAATTTTTATCCGCCTGCGAAGTGAACGGCCCTGCATCTACTATAAAAACGTTATCTACATCATGCAATTGGTTGAATTTGTTGGTTACCGAAGTTTTAGGGTCATTGCCCATTCGCGTTGTACCTACCTCATGAATAATTTCACCGGGAGCATGCAAACCGTAATCATTATCCTTACCAGGTTTACCTCCCCATATTTGTTGACCGCCCATATTATGTATCAATTCTTCAAAAGTGTCTTGCATATG
>CAZEUV010000273.1:0-2602 GCA_964515285.1 uncultured Maribacter sp.
TTCTATGAAAATCAGTATCTTGAAAAGGGGAAACCCATAACCTATATTCAATTTAAGATCGATTGAAGTGTAAGCTATTCAAGGTTTTGCAAATGGAACGAAGATCTTTAGAGCAGCCAAGGGTTATAAAATCAACGAACAAGAAATAAATAATAGTTTAATGCGGCCAAGATAAAACCAATGCAGCATCTCTTAATTCTTTTTTTTGCTACGTTCTCAGCTGCCTTTATGGCGACGGTTCCGCCTGGACTATTGAACATGAACGCGGCAAAGACAAGTGTTGAAAAAGGAAGATTGAATGGTGTCATTTTTAGTTTGGGGGTGTCGGCCATGGTAATGATACAAGCGTATATTGCCGTACTGATCTCAAAATTTCTTCATAACAATCCTGATGTTATAGAACTTTTATTGAAAATCGCTTTAGGGGTCTTTGCTTTTTTTACTGTTTTTTTCTTCATCAAGGCCAGAAAGAATATTCAAGAAGACATTAAGAAGGTTCAAGTAAGTAAGCGCAACAGTTTTTTGAAAGGATTTTTATTGGCAAGTGTAAACCTTTTGACCATACCTTATTACAGTGGCCTTAATGCAATGTGGAACGCTTCAGGATGGATTAAATTCGAAGCTGCAGATATTGTTGTTTTTGTTGTTGCTGCTGGTTTTGGAACCTTTTCCGTCTTGTACCTCTATACCTTTTATTTCAATAAACTGGAGACCAAGACCAACCGGTTTTCAAAAAATTCGAACTATATAATCAGCGCGTTGATGGCAGTGCTTTTTTGTATTACCTTACTGAGAATATTCAATATGTGATGAAACCAGAAAACAAAAATTTCTTCCAAAAAGTTTATGAGGTTGCCGAAAAGATTCCTTATGGCAGGGTAACTTCTTATGGTGCTATTGCCAAATATTTAGGTGCCGCCCGTTCTGCCCGAATGGTTGGGTGGGCCATGAACGGTGCAGGTAGTTTAGAGAATGTTCCTGCACATCGGGTGGTGAACAAAGCCGGTCTGCTCACTGGAAAACATCATTTTGATGGTACTAATCTAATGCAGCAGCTTTTGGAGAGCGAGGGTATTAAAGTGGTCGATAACCAGATAGTAGATCTTGAGAAACTTTTTTGGGATCCTTTCAAAGAACTCGGCTAGGCCGATGCCGTGAGCAATAGATCAATTAAAGGTCAACATAAAACGAGTGTTTTCTCTAGAGATTACGCTCATATTCCCCCCATGTAAGTGCATAATCTGTTTTGATAAGCTCAAACCTATTCCCGTTCCCGTATTTTTTGTGGTGAAGAAAGGCACGAAAATCTCGTCTATGAGTTCGGGCGGTATTCCTGGGCCGTTATCCCATACACTTATGAATTTCTTACCTTGTTGGTTCGTTCCTGCCATTATTTTTATCGAACCGTTCTTTTGGCCTTCCAAAGATTGAAATGCATTTTTACTTAGGTTGATCAATATTTGTGATATTTGTTTTTCATCAATAAAAAGCTCTAGGTCGATAGGGTTTGCAATTACTTCGAATGTAATACCTGAATTTTTATTTTCCTGAGTCATTAAAACTTTTATCCTATCCAATAATTTTTGGGCAGACACTAAGGTTTTATCGGGTTTTGGAAGACTAAGGAAACTTCTGTACGATTGTACGAATTTCATCAGGTCACCCCCTTGATCCTTGATTACCTCTAAACCTTTTATCGTATTTTGAATATGTTCGTCATTGATCTCTTTCAAGGGCAAAATAGTATCATTGGTTTTATAATATTTTAATATCGATTCTGAAATAGAGGTTATAGGCGTAATGGTATTCATTATTTCATGGGTCAGTACACGTATCAAACGCACCCATGAATCCGTTTCTTTTTCGTCGAGTTCTTGATGAATGTCTTGTGCGACTACTAGTAAAAGTTCTTCCTTGTTTAGTGTAGTGGCCGTTGATTTAAGAGCAATCTGTTTTTTTTCGCGCTCATTGGTCAGTTGCACTAGTTTACGCTCAAAGGGCTTTAATTCAGAAAAAAGCTCGTATAATTTTGTATCGACCTGAGCGAGTTGTTTGATATGGTTCAAAGGGGTATAGTTCAGTAACTCTTCAATTTTCGGATTGGCAAAAAGAATATGCCCTTTTTTATTGAAGGTCATGATGCCGATGTCGGCCTGTTTGATGATTTCTTGGTAATACTGCTCTTGCGCCAGTTTTCTTATATGGATGTCTTGAATCATTACATTGAGCATATTAAGACTGTGATTAAGCTCTTTCAATGATTTTACACTTAGTTTTTCAGGAAACCGAAGGGTGAAATCCTCATTTTTTATGGCTTCGAAAAAATAAGCGATTTTGCGGTTGGTATGATTGACATAGTTGATCAATGAATAGGTCTGTAAAATCAATGTAGAAAGTAACAAGCCCGATATGATGTAATGACCTTTGAAATAGAAAAATGCCATACCTACAGCCGTAATCGATAAAAGAACGATACGTAGCACCAGTTGTAAATAAATATGTCTGCTTACCATATTAAAAGTTCAAAAAAATGTTTTTGCTCACTGCTCCGTTTTCTTCATCTTATTGTAAAGGGTCTGTCTTGAAATACCCAATTGCTCTG
>CAZEUV010000274.1:0-2597 GCA_964515285.1 uncultured Maribacter sp.
TTCTTTTTCTTAAAAACGTTAAATTAGCTGGTAATCATGTTAACCTTTTTTATATCCAACCATTAAAGTGCAAGAAAAGCAGATAGATATTACTCTGGAAAAATTGAGACAAGGTTCCGATAAGGTACTGAGGCAGGTGTACGAAGAAAATCGTGACAAGTTTTTGAACTTTGCGCGCAGATACCATCTATCCGAAGAAGAAAATATAGATATCTACCAAGACGCCTATATTATTTTCTATGACAATGTGATGAGTGGTAAGGTCGAAAGTTTTACCAGTAGTGTGTCAACCTACCTCTTTGGTATTGGTAAGTATTTGATTTTTGATCGAATGAAAAAGAACAAAAAAAAGATAAGTTCTGAATTTGACCTTTCGCTGGTCGGTAAGGAAGATGAATTGGTAAGCACTTTCGAAATCAATGAACAGACCTTGACGACCGAACAACAATTGTTGCAAAAGCATTTTGGCAGGTTAGGAAAACAATGCCAAGAACTGTTGACCCTCTTTTATTATAGAGGATATACAATACAGGAAATTATGGAACATGAAAGTTACAACAGCGAGAATGTGGTTAAAAGCGCAAAATCACGCTGTATGAAAACCCTAAGGGAATACATCAAAACAAATACCACATACTAATGGACAAGGAAGTATTGTTAACTAAACATTTTTCGAACAGCCTTACTATGGCTGAAGAGAAACTGTTCAATGAACTGATCGAAACCGATAGTGGTTTCAAAGAGCAGTATGATTTTGAACAGAATTTAAAACATGCCATAAAAGACAAGAAGAATCAAGAGTTGAAAGCAAAACTGGTTTCTTTTGAAGAAGATATAAAAGAAGAATCACCAACAATGACTTCTAAAGGCGGTTTCAGAAATTGGTCGATTGCTGCGTCTATTGCCTTATTGATCGGTTTGGGATGGATGGGCTATAATTCGTTTCTAAAAACCGATTATGATAATCTGTATACTGCTAATTTTCAAGAATATCCGAATACGGTTTACACCATAACCCGAAGTGATGCTAACGAATCGTTGGAAAGGGAAGCATTTGTAGCCTATGAATCAGGTGATTACCAAAAAGCGATTATCAATTTTAAAGAATTGCAAGAAGATGGGGCCAAAGGCTATATTGATTTTTATTTGGCACAATCATATCTAGGTATTAAGAATAACAGCATGGCCATAAAATTATTTGAAAAAGTAATTGAAGAACGATCTGGGTTCGAAGCCGAGGCAAGTTGGTATATGGCCTTGGCTCATTTGAGGGAAAGGAATAAGGCGAATGCAGCCAACGTTCTTGAGCATCATATCAAAACCTACGATTATAATAAGGAGAAGGCTGTGGAGTTGTTGAGCGAATTGAATTAAGCTTTCTTTCTTTTTCTGAAAAGTACAAAGCCAACGATAGTCAATGCTGAAATTGCCAGAACAATCCAAATCCAATTCGTGGGGGAAACCAAAGGAGCTGTGTTTCCTGAAATGACAAAACCTGACCAATAGTAGGGGTGTGACAGACCGTTCTGCCGGTTGGCATTTAAAAAAGCGATTTGTGATTTTTGAAGTGCACGGTCTTTTGCTTCACCCTTAGCAAGATTTTTATAAAACGAATCCATCAATTTGGTTGTAGATGCATCGTTTATTTTCCAAAGGGTACTGGCAATACTTGAGGCTCCGCTATAAAAAAACCCTCGTGCTAGGCTCATAAAACCTTCCCCACGTTTTAATTCGCCCACACCGCTTTCACAAGCGCTTAATGTGACCAGGTTTGCATCAATCTGCAGATTATAAAGGTCGCTTACATAAAGCAAATCTTCTTCTTTATCTACATTTGAAAACGCCAAATACGAATATTCGGGCGATTCATCGTCAAAAACGGCATGTGTTGCCAAATGAAGTATTCCGAAATTAGAAAGTTGCGAGGTGAAGTTCTGCAGCGATGCATTTTTATTAAGAAATGATCGACCCTTAAAGGAGCCCAGTATTTGCTCCACTTCTCTTTTATTATGGGGTAGTGGCAACAAATCACCTCTATTTGGGTCATGCTTGACCTGAGCACCTTCAAAGCTAGGGGCAAAAGCCAAAAGTTTTACATTCTTTGATTGTTGTTCTTGCAATTGAGCAAGTAGCGTTGCTGAATTTGCATAACTTACTGCATGATGTTCGGTTAGATAAGAAAGTTCCTCTGCCGATGTATTGAGTGCACCAAAAGGAATGTAATTTAAAAGTCCGTCAGAAATGATAATCAATTTAATTTTTTCTTCGGATGTCACAAAAGGAGCAACCAAGCTAGCATATAGTTTATAGGATGTCTGTGACAAAGCTGCGATATCTGATTTCGGGTCACCCAGCATTCGATGAACGTTTTTAATGTCATTTTCGAAAGAAACACCTAAAGGAATGCGTTCAATCTGTTTAGAAACCTTATCAACGCCAATGGCATAAATAGCATGGTTGCCATAGAAATAAGAAATCATTTTTTCGTTTGATGCTAGCCGTTTTTGGGTGTCGGATAGCGAAAAGGTCTCCGTATTGTATTTAAGATCGTAATAGGTTTTATAATCGTTCTCAATTTGTTTAATCAGTTGTCGGTG
>CAZEUV010000275.1:0-2588 GCA_964515285.1 uncultured Maribacter sp.
ACATTTGGTGTAGAGGGCTCAATAGCCTTTTTGATCCATGATTGGCTAATCAACTGTTCGTTTTTCCATTTGCCATTGTTAAGAAAGAGAAGCCCGAAACGGGCCATGTCTTGAGTATTGATAAAAAGTCCTGCTCCAGAATGGCCGCCACCGGTAACCGATTTCATCTTGAGTCCGTCTACTTCGGTCCATGCATTATCATAACCGAACCAACGCCATGTGGTCGATGCCCTAATTTTGTCCATCAGATTTTCTTTGAGCACCAGAGGCATTGGTTTGCGCCAAATGTGGGTCAGGGAATAAGCCAGAACATTAACTCGAACATCATTATACTCCATGACCGTACCCGGTTCATTGAGCTTACGAAATTTCCAACTATCAAGACCACCTTCTTTCGGTGGGCGATCTGCCCAGTCTTTTCCGCCCCACAACTCGCCCGACCAATCTGAGTTTTGTTGTAATAGATGTTCCCATGTAATCTTGCTATTGTGTTCGCCATCGAAAGTACCATCCCAAATATAGTTGTCTACCTTATCGTGAATATTGGCAATCAGCCCTTTATCCTCAGCCAAACCAGCTATGGTAGATAAAAAACTTTTGGTTACGCTAAAGGTCATATCCACACGCTCAGTATCGCCCCATTCTGCAATGATAAATCCGTTTTTCAGAATCATTCCCGCAGGGCCTCCTCTCTTTTTTGTTGGGCCTAAAATTTCATGAAACGGTTCGCGTTCAAAACCTTTGAGAATCGCAATACGTAAATCTCGTGAACCGGAATATTCATTCTTCTCAGCAAAGTTTACCGCCTCTTGTAATATTTCTGTATTTATTTTAAACTCCTCGGGAAGCTTTTCTTCCCATACCTCATTTTGTTCAGGAAAATAATAGGGTTCTTGCGCTATCGCAAAACTGATGTATAAAAGAAATGCCGGTAGAATGTATTTCATGGTCTGGGTCTATTTCGAATCAATGCTGAAGGTACTCAAATCAAACCGCATTAACCAGTCAGTCTGCTTGTCTTTACCAATATAATAAGGGTGGGCATTGAATTTTAAAAAACCGTGTTTTTGATAAAATCGAATAGCGTCGGTGTTCTTTTCCCAAACACCCAACCATAAGTGCTTTTTGTTTTTATCGAAAGCGATCTCTATGGCTTTGAACAACATTTTCGCACCTATTTGCTCACCTTGAAACTGCTCAAGTACATAAATGCGTTCCAGTTCTATAGATTCTTGCGACTTGATGTCAGTTTGGGCATCATGTTCATTTAGTTTGAAATAGCCTGCCAACTGTTCGTCTATATATGCAAAATAAAAAGTAGTGTTGGGGTTTTTTAGTTCTTGAGAGAGTTTGTTCTTGTTAAAAGCAAAATCGCAATATGCTCTGAAATCTTTTGGGTCATTGTCCTTTTCAAAGGCATCGACAAAAGTTTTTCTAGAGATCAGTACAAGTTGATATATGTCGGAAAGGATACATTTTTGAAGTAGTAGTTGCATATTGACACATTCAATATACTCTAAAAATAACCATTTTTGACCTCAACAAGTCGTTAAAAAAATAGATGAACTTTGATTGCGGGTTTTGAAAATATAGTACTATAAAAAAAGAGCAGCCTTTGGGGGGAACTGCTCTATTTAAAAAAAATTTGGTTGAAAACCTATAGCATAAATAGTTTTCGTGTCAATTGTATAATGCCACTAAAGAAATCGTTTCTGTAAACTTGAATTTCTTCGCTAGTAGGTGCATGGTTCATTTGGGCTTCCATAATTTTGTAGGTTTTAAAAGCTAGACTTGGGGTATAACTTATTAATTACAATGTAAATGTAGTATGAAACGGGAAGAAGTTAAAACTATTGTTGTGAAGTCGATCTATTATGTTGTGAAAAATACGAACGGTAAATTTCTTCGATAAAGCGCAGGGCGAATAGTGTTAATCTACCATTTCAGGAATATCCCCTTCAATAATCAACGTGCCTTCTGTAGCATTTTTTATATCTTCAGTAGATACGCCCGGGGCTCGCTCTAACAACAGAAATCCATCTGGGGTCACTTGTAAAACCGCTAGATTGGTCACTATCTTTTTTACACAGCCAACTCCTGTCAAGGGCAACGAACATTTTTTCAGAAGTTTAGATGCACCCGCTCTGTTGGTGTGCATCATTGCAACAATAATATTTTCTGCGGAGGCTACAAGATCCATCGCCCCGCCCATACCTTTGACCATTTTACCGGGGATTTTCCAATTGGCGATATCGCCGTTCTCTGAAACTTCCATGGCACCGAGAATGGTAAGGTCAACATGTTGACCGCGAATCATAGCAAAACTGGTAACAGAATCGAAAAAAGATGCACCTGGCAATGTGGTAATGGTCTGTTTTCCAGCATTGATAATATCAGCATCTTCTTCTCCCTCAAAAGGAAAAGGCCCCATGCCCAAAACTCCGTTTTCACTTTGAAACTCAACATTAATGTCTTCACGTACAAAATTGGCGACCAAGGTAGGTATACCTATGCCCAAGTTTACATAGTAGCCGTCTTTGACTTCTTTTGCGATGCGTTTTGCTATTCCGTTTTTATCCAACATAGTT
>CAZEUV010000276.1:0-2582 GCA_964515285.1 uncultured Maribacter sp.
TCCCCGATAGGCCCGCGGAATTGAAGCTCTGCGAGTACAGGACCCCTGGAAGGGAAGCCGCCAAACAAAGTGAAAACAACAAAATTGAAAATCGAAATCTTGGCAAATAAAATTTAGTCATTAGACAAGCTGGTTAGAGTTAAACTAAAAAATAAATCAATGTTGAGAAAATATTTCAATACTATAAGGGGAAGAAAACTAAATTTGATATTTAAAAGTATGAAATTAATACTCTCTATAAAAAAAACATTAATAACAACTCGTTAAAATACACTGACCTATCGATGAAATACACTATGAACAATTGATGAGTTCCATATATGAAATTTCAGAACCAATTAGTTAAAAAAAAGTAATATTGATTAAGAACGTAAGAAAAGTGTTCTTGAACACGAATTTTCAACTTATTGGAAGTTGTTGTGTTATTAAAGTTTTTGTAGACTTTCAAAATACACCTCGTTAACTATCAACAAAAATGCTGAAATATTTTATCGGCGACATGCAATACTTATCAATTAATCACTGATAGAATAAAAAAATCAATATAAGGAAACTGAGATAAGGCAATCAAACATGTATTTTTGAGGAGGGTTACTATAGAGAATCTCTCCTATACAAATATAAAAAAGACCCATATTAATGGGCCTTTTTTATATTTCACTATCAGATCAGAAGGGTTAATTCCTTACCCATAATTTTATTAGTACGGATTTTCCTTGACTTAGAATTACCCTAACAAAATATAGGCCATCTTGTAAATTTGATACGGGTATTTCGTAGTTGTCACCAACCGATGCTTCTTGTGCCGTATAACCACTTATATATCGACCTCCGACATCATGTATCGTAATATTGGTTACGTTGACATCTGAAGGTTGGTTTACGATCAATATTCTAGCGATACCACCGTCAGTTGGGCTAGGAGGGTTGCTTTCCAAAATAATACCTATTTTCCCATCTGGGTTGTCTACCACGGTAATTGTCATCGTGGCAGTGTCTGTAAGACCGCCTTCATCCGTAACCGTCAATACAACCGAATAGACTTCAGGGGTCGCGAAAATCTTTTCAGGATCTGCTTCCGTAGAGGTTGTACCGTCCCCAAATTCCCATAAATAGCTAACTACACCAACATCATCTGTAGAATTACTTCCAACAAAAGTTACAAGTAACGGCGCACCTCCCGTAATCGGATTAGCCTCAATGGCCGCTACTGGAGCCTGATTTTCTCCAGCCATTAACACTGTAATGGTCATCGTGGCAGTGTCGGTAAGACCGCCTTCATCCGTAACCGTCAATACAACCGAATAGATTTCAGGGGTCGTGAAAGTCTTTTCAGGATCTGCTTCCGTAGAGGTTGTACCGTCCCCAAATTCCCATAAATAGCTAACTACACCAACATCATCCGTAGAATTACTTCCAACAAAAGTCACAAGTAAGGGTGCGTCTCCTGTAATGGGAGTAGCTTCTAAGACCGCTACTGGAGCCTGATTTTCCCCGACCATTGGGCCAACTGTTATAGTTACTTCGTCAAAACCTGTTTCGCTTTCGTCATCAGTGACAGTCAACCTAAATACGTATTCACCTTCTACCAAATCACTTGCAGATAGGTCTGCTGTATCCGCACCGGACAAAGTCGCTGTGCTGGGACCACTTTCTTGGGTCCATTGATACGTAACTTCTCCCCCATCTGGATCACTGCCCGTTCCGTTAAGAACAACACTATTCTCGGGTAAAGTAATAGTCACGTCTGCTCCTGCATCTGCCTGCGGTGGTCGCGATTCAAACACCCCTATACCAGATATCTTCGGAAACTCTGTCACCGAGGTCAGGGTAATCGTCAAGGTACCATCATTGACCGTTATGTTCTTATAACTCTCAACTACAGCTGTGGCGCTTCCACCAGCAGCAACTACGATATCATAATTGTCTATCTGTTCTTGTCCGTTTTCAATCGTAATATTAAAGACCCTAGACCCGGCTCCACCGTTTGATCCTGCACCCGGCACGCCATAGAAAATTTCAGCGAAATGAAGATCCACATTGTAATTGCCAGCATCAACAGGTATCTCATAGACCAATGTACCTGAAGTAATAAAACGTTCTGTCTGGTATAATTGATCGTTCATGGTATTGGCTATATCAATCATATTTTCAAAAGGACTTCCCCCAACAAAATATTGATCCGCTGCCCAATCATCGCCATTGAACACAAAACTTGGCCCACCTGAATTTATCAAAAGAGAACCTGGTTCACCTACCACTGTTACCATAACCTCATCAGAGCCTGTTTCATTCTCTTCGTCAGTAGCTGTAAGACGGAATATATAAACACCTTCTATAAGTGCGCTTACTGTTGGATCCGAAATAGCTGTATCACTAAAAGTAGCTGTATTGGGGCCACTCACTTGCGTCCATAAATACGAAATAATGCCACCCCCATCAGGGTCGGTTGCAGAACCATCCAAAGTCAGACTATTGTTGGGCAAAGTGATTGTACGATCGTCACCGGCAAATACTACCGGAGCGATATCACTACCTGGTACGATTACCTCGATACCCGATATTTTCGGGAAATTAGTTAC
>CAZEUV010000277.1:0-2580 GCA_964515285.1 uncultured Maribacter sp.
CTGCAAGTAGAATGGCGACATATGGAAGCGGGAGGAAATTCTGGGGTGTTTGTGTGGAGTGATGCCAAGCCCAGCGAAAAAAACCGTTTGCCGAGCGGGGTAGAGGTACAAATGCTTGAATTGGATTGGGTAAACCTAAACATAAGCGATGGCAAAAAACCACCAATTGCCTATGTACACGGTGAACTTTTTGGGGTAGGTGGCGTAAAAATCATCCCTGATAACCCTAGGGGCGAGCGAAGCAAGTCAATCGAAAACAGAGCCAAGGGAAAAGAAGAATGGAACTCTTATACGGTTATATGCATTGACGGTACCATCAAACTTTCGGTAAACGGAAAGTTTGTAAACGGTATTAGTAAATCGACCATTAAAAAGGGATATCTATGTCTGGAATCGGAAGGCGCGGAAATCCATTTCAAGAACTTCAGGCTTATTGAATTGCCGCCAAGTGTGACAACAGAAAGCCAAACTGCACCAGAAATCAAATAACCCCTTACCTAGATACCCATCTAGACCGAAAATGCCTTGGCCAGAAGACCAAGGCAATCGATTCAGAATTCTTTATAAAATCTGCTAGGTTTTTATTTAGTAGCCCGATACATCTTCCTGCGCTTTAGTAGTTCCGGGCTGCATACCGTATTTCTTCTTTGCAGCTTCGATCATTGCGATAGTAGCGGTAGCACCAACACGGGTAACCCCAAGAGCTTTTACGGCAAGAAGATCTTCTAAGGTACGTACGCCCCCCGCAGCTTTCACTTGTACTTTTGCATCAGCATGGGCGCGCATCAATTTTAAATCGGCATGTGTTGCACCTTGGTAAGAATACTTGCCATCGTCGCCTTTGACAAATCCGTATCCCGTAGAGGTCTTAACAAAATCAGCACCCACTTCAGAACATATTTCACAGAGTTTTATTTTTACCGAATCATCTGATATATAGTCATTTTCAAAGATAACCTTAAGTATTGCGCCATGTTCGTGCGTAGCCTTGCAAATACTATCGATCTCATTTTTGACATAACCCCAATCTCCTTGCAATGCTTTGCCAATGTTGACCACCATATCAATTTCAGTGGCTCCGTCTTTACATGCCTGTATGGTTTCGGCTACTTTGATAGCTACGGTAGAATTGCCTTGGGGAAAACCGATTACGGTACCCACGAGCACATCAGATCCAACAAGGGCATCAACGGCCAGTTTGATCGCGTATGGTTTAATGCATACCGATGCCACATCGTATTCTTTGGCAATCGCACAACCCTCAAGCATATCCGCATCGGTCATAGTGGGGTGTAACAATGAGTGATCGATCATTTTAGCCAGTTCTTTTACTTCTTTCATTTTTGTTTCTGTTTTTGTTTTTGTTTTAAAATTTATTGCCAATGGTATAGTTCTCTGTATTACAATACAGCATGCTATAGATAAAAAAGTCTTTTTGTGAGGTACTGTATTTTCTGTAAAGCTGAATCAAGGGAGTGTTTTTTTGAACTCCAAGCAGTTTTGCTATTTTCAAAGGGGCATTGACCGCCCTGATATCTTGTTCTACATTGCTGACCTCAATTTGGTGGTTCAGCAATAGGGTCGTGAACAAAGAGTCGTCGATTAAAGGCTCATCACAAATAGGGGATAGGTTTTTATTTTGAAAATAGGTGTGTTCCACTAAAATCGGTACATCATCGGCCATACGTAGACGTTTCATTAGAATACATCCGTTCTTAAGTTCTTGTTCTGAAAGAGGGTAAAAAAACGGTTGTTCCCAGTCGATAAACCGAGGTCGATCCAATTCTATTGTTTGGGCATGATGTGCTGATGTGCCAATGACTTCTGAAAACCCCTTGAGCGATAAGAGTCCGAATGATTTTCTATTGGCGCTTACGATACTCCCTTTTCCCGCTTTTTTGGTAATAAGGCCATCTTTGACCAATTCATCTAAGGCGTGTCGTACGGTCATACGATTGATCTTATGCGTCTTGCTCAACTGGTTTTCAGAGGGCAAAAGACTTCCCTTCTTATAATCGCCCTGTAAAATCTGACGTTTTAAAGTTTTGTGCAATTTTTTATACTGAGGAGCTGTTGACATTATAGAGGTATAAATTGGTTGATATAATTACGACTTGTAAGGATCGCGGTCTGAATATCGATTTCAGAACCTTCATAGGCCTTGTCTTCCACTTCAATACAAACGGGACCTTTATAACCGACCGTTGTCAATGCGGAAAAGAAATCGCGCCAACGTACATCGCCCAAACCGGGAAGTTTTGGCGAATGATATGCTAACGGATGGGCCATAATGCCCACACGGTCCAGTTTTTCCTTATAGACCTTGGCATCCTTAAGGTGTATATGAAATAGTTTATCGGCATAATCGTATATGGGCTTGATCTCATCCATTTGCATCCATATTAAATGTGAAGGATCGTAATTGAGTCCGAAAAAATCACTGGTCACGGCTTCGAACAACTGATCCCATATAGCAGGGGTAGTGGCAAGGTTTTTTCCTCCTGGCCATTCATCCATGGTAAAAAACATTGGGCAATTTTCGATACCTATTTTAATCTTGTGTTTCTCTGCTATGGCAAT
>CAZEUV010000278.1:0-2572 GCA_964515285.1 uncultured Maribacter sp.
AAAAAACGAATAAACCTATACCAGCTTAATAGTAAATCTCAAAAACAATTAATGATTAAAACAGGATCATAAAGCTATTTATTTTTCTTTTCAACTGTATCCCATTTGTTCATCAGTGTTGCGTAATCATAGTCAAGAACAGACTTTTGACGATCTAATTTCGAAGCTGCAAAGGCTCTTTGCAAAATATCTTCTATGAGGTAATCTTCATGAACATTCTTGGGGTCGTATTCTTTCTTTAAGCTGATTTTGAACATCTTGGCCGTTGTATTGTACCAAAATGCCCGCCAACCACTACGTAACTCCTTCACCAAGTTAAAAGCGGTCGTACCTGTTTGCCGGTAAATGAGCTTAACCAAGATCTGGCCCTCGGTGCGAGTAAGTTTTTTGAGCTCTTCAGAGAATTCCTCTTCAATATATTTTTGAATCTTTTTGGTGTATTTTTTGCGTTTTGACCTTCTTTTTATAAGAACGATACTGTCATTCAACTCTACCAAACGCTCTGCGGCCAATTTTGCATATGGATATACTTTTATGGTCTTGCGCCTTAATATATAATACCGCAATTTATCTTTATACGAGGCAAAATCAAGTTTACCGAAGATATAGACCTCGTCCAAAGCAATAGAACTCTGAACAATGGAATCACCTTCGATGATAATCATTTTTTCCTGAACCGAATCCATGGGTTGCTCTTCTATTTGGGCATAGCCAAAAAGTCCGATCATACCCATCACACAAAATAGTATTCTTTTCTCCATTTTTTTTATTAAAAGCAAAAGCCTTGCCAAAATTAACGATAAAAACTAACGCTTATTATTAAATAAAAGTGAATATTGTTAACTTCGTAAACTAAACACATTCTAATGGCCACTAAAAAAATCCTTACCAAAAAATCTTTAGATTTTTTTGAAAAATACCTTAACAACGCAGCTCCCACAGGTTACGAATGGGAGGGGCAAAAAATTTGGATGAATTATCTAAAACCCTATGTAGATACCTTTATTACCGATACCTATGGTTCTGCAGTAGGAGTTATTAATCCTGACGCACAATACAAGGTGGTTATTGAAGGGCATTCTGACGAAATTTCTTGGTACGTTAATTATATTACGGACAACGGACTCTTGTACGTCATTAGAAATGGGGGAAGCGACCATCAGATCGCGCCTTCTAAATGGGTGAACATACACACAAAAAAAGGCATTGTAAAAGGTATTTTTGGCTGGCCGGCCATACATACCAGAAGCAAGGCCAAAGAAGAGCCTCCAAAACTTGACAATATCACTATTGACATTGGGGCAAAAGACAAGAAAGAAGTTGAGAAAATGGGGGTTCATGTTGGCTGTGTCATTACCTACCCTGATGAATTTCAAATACTCAACAAAGACAAATTTGTCTGTAGGGCCATTGATAACCGAGCCGGAGGTTTTATGATCGCGGAGGTTGCCCGATTGCTGCACGAAAACAAAAAGAAACTGCCTTTTGGCCTTTATATCACTAATTCGGTACAAGAAGAAATAGGGCTACGTGGTGCCGAAATGATTACACAGACCATCAAACCCAACATCGCCATAGTAACCGATGTGTGTCACGACACCACTACCCCAATGATCGATAAGAAAACACAAGGCCATACCGAAATGGGTGCTGGACCAGTGATTTCTTATGCACCAGCGGTACAAAATAAATTACGTGAGCGTATTATCGAAACCGCCGAAGCAAAGAAAATACCCTTTCAACGTATGGCTGCTTCAAGATCCACGGGCACCGATACTGATGCCTTTGCCTATAGTAACGGTGGCGTGGCGTCAGCTCTGATCTCATTGCCCTTGCGCTATATGCATACGACCGTGGAAACCGTACACCGCGATGATGTTGAAAATGTCATTCGATTGATTTATGAAACTTTGTTGACCATTAAATCAGGGGAGACTTTTAGTTACTTTGATTGATGTCCCCTCCTAAATCCTCCCCGAAGGGGAGGACTTTTTTAAAACACGTCATTCCGAACCTGCCTGCAGGCAGGCGAAGCGAAGGAATCCGTTGCTCGCAAGTACCATACGTGTCTCACAAAGACGTTTGATTTTTTATATGGATGAACTAGTGGACATACTTGATTCAAAAGGCGATTTCACTGGAAAAACAGCACTAAAATCAGAAGCGCACCTAAAAGGTCTGTTTCACGCCACGGTGCATATTTGGTTCTTTACTTTGGATGGAAAATTACTGATTCAGCAAAGAGGGAAGCATAAAGAAACCCACCCTCTACTTTGGGATGTATCGGTAGCAGGGCACGTTGGTGCTGGCGAAAAAATTGAACGATCGGCCATACGGGAAGTTGAGGAGGAGATCGGTTTGACCATTTCAAAAAGTGACTTAGAAAAAATAGGAGTTTTTAAATCGGTTCAAAAACATCGTAACGATTTAACTGATTGTGAATTTCACCATACTTATTTATGTGAGTTGAAAGTGCCCTTGGCAAGTTTACAGAAACAAGAAAGCGAAGTTGAGGCGCTCAATTTGATTACGATGGACTTATTTTTAAAAGAATTAGAAAATAGTGCACATC
>CAZEUV010000279.1:0-2545 GCA_964515285.1 uncultured Maribacter sp.
TTTTCCCCAGAGGGTGCAGCTTCGAACTCGATATCCTCAAATAATCTAGGAAGTATCTTTTTGATTTTCCCATATTGTGCTATCATCTCTTCTAAATAATCGCTATTTTCTGGCCGAGCCAACTCTATAACCGTGGCCATCGAATTTTCAATCAAGTCTTTGGACGCAATCTTAAAAATTGATTTTCTAAGTTTCAAATCAGATATTTTTTCGTCCAATATAAGCTTGCTTACTTTAGCCAAAATAACCGCAGACCTATCCAAATCCTTTAAAGTACGCAGTCTTCTCTTTTTTCCGATTCGTTTTGCATCATTAACAATTGTAGTTACCAAAAGCTCTAGAACATCCAAAGCGTCGTCCAATGCCGTAACTTCATATACCTTAACAAAGGCTACTAGTACCGCTATGCGCCTTTGCTCTTGCATTCTGCTGATTCTATAGGCAGATGTAATAGATGCGTGTTTTGCAAGTTGCCTTATTTTTATGGGAGGTATTCCTTGAAAATCTAATTCACCAATTCCAAAGGAATGTAGTCCTTGATAGCGTTTCAAAGCTTTTATGAAGGATGTGCTACTTATTCGTACAGGGCCTTTTCGATAATAATCGAACCAAGATTTTTGCATTGGTTCGGAAATCTCCAATAAATCGTTCAGTCTTGATTCTTGGAATAAAGAAGGAAGGTCTGCCAGTTTCTTCCATAAGGTTTCAAATGCCCTTTGACGAATTTCCCCTATCAACCGGGTAAGGGTTGTCTCTCCAGGAAGTAAAATTTTGTTTTTAACCAACCAAGATGTTGCCAAATCAAATAGAAGATTTGGTCTTTCATCACTAATCCATGCCCTAAGATAAATTAGCCCTCCCCTGAAAAGCATATTCAATAAACCGTAAAGCATTGATTTCATTAATATTTTGAGGGTATTTTAACTAGGAAAACTGTTTAAAAAGTTGTAATTTATTGTTGAAAAACAAACAAATATGCACCTTAAAAACAGTTCTATGGACAAGATACTGATAAAAAAGATACAGAGCCAGTTGAGCCATTATTTTTCTTATGCCTCACAGCTGACCAAGCCCGAAATGCGTTGTCTAAAAGACATGGTCTTGGGGATATTAAAATCCAGAACGGTATTTGTTAACCAAATAGCCGCTTCACTTCGTGAGCCTTTGAAGCTGAAAGATGTTACCAAACGTTTGTCAGCACAGTATCTAAAGGATGATTTCGCTGAAAATGTACTTAAGAGCCATCTTGAAACGGTCGGGTCAGGTATATCCAAGAACGATTTCATACTTATGGACGGTACCGATATCAGTAAAAAACATGCCAAATACATGGAAGGCCTTGAGTTCGTAAGAAACGGTGATACAGGGGCAACAGGGCTTGGTTACAATGTGCTGAACATCAATGCCATCAACACCCATAATGAAACAAGGCCGCTTTACGGCAAGGCCTATAGTTATGAAATGGGAGCACTGAGCAGTAATAACGAGGTCAAAAAAGCGGTACTGGCCGTAAAGGGACACATAGGCGACAAAGGTTGTTGGGTCTTTGATCGCGGTGCGGACAATACCATCTTAAAGGATTTTTTCACCCAACAATGCCTCCAATGCCTCATTCGCCTTAAAAGAAATTCAAAGCTGACCTATAAAGGGGAAGAACTTAAAGTAAGTCAAATAGAACAACGGATAGAATACATGGTCTCACAACAGGTAATCAAGATAAAAAAGAATAAGCCCGTAGTAAGAACCTATGATGTGGCAGCGGTCAAGGTCGGTTATACTACTGCAAAAGGAAAGTCGATCCCTCTGTGGCTAGTCATATCTAGAAGCAAACAGCATGGAGGGCTATGTTATCTGTTGGTAAAAAGCAGTCTTTACAACGCTATAGAAGTGGCACAATGGGCTTTTAAAGGATATGGCCTACGCTGGAAAATAGAAGAATACCATAGGCATGTAAAACAAGAATACAAATTGGAGGATGTGCAAATCAAGACCTTTACCGGTATACAGTCTATGCTTGCCGTTCTCACCGTTGCCATGTATATCATATACAACAAAATCAAGAGTATGCACCTGGAACTGCTTCTAGATGCAGGCTACAATTACCTCAACAAGCATATACCCAGAGAACTTGTCAACTTTATATATTACAAGATAAGCAAGGTGGTATCCAATCTGTTGACTCCTGTAAGAATGCGATGGAAAATACAGAACAACCAACCAGAACCATTTCCCGGACAACTGAATTTAATGTTCGACTAAAAAAACGGGGGAGGGCTAATTAATAATATATCAGTTTTGTATAGAAGGATGCGCTGAAAAATATGTTCGACTTTAAAAACGGTATACAAATTCTATAACTAAACTACCATCGGCTAAAAACCGATGGGTTTTGATTCCGACTGAAAGTTGGCTAAAGTTCAACCGTTCGGCCCAACGCCATACGCATATCGCTTTACGCTTTTATTGCGTTCGGCGCAAAGCGAACAGCAAATCAAACTAAAGTCTTCGCCTAAAGGCAAGGGATTCCCCCCCCCAGAAGGTATAC
>CAZEUV010000280.1:0-2516 GCA_964515285.1 uncultured Maribacter sp.
GCGCTCGACCTGACATTGTAGCATATAAGCGTATGGCGAGCGTTTTTCTTGCCGATTCTTAAAATAACCGTATTTTTGCACAAAATTTTCAAAGATGACGACAAATAGAACTTTTACAATGATCAAGCCCGATGCTGTTGAAAACGGATACATCGGTGGAATTTTAGAGAAGATTACTTCTGCTGGCTTTAAGATCGTTGCCATGAAATATACGCAATTGAGCAAGAGAGAGGCTGAAGAATTCTATGGTGTTCACAAAGAACGTCCGTTTTTTGGTGAGCTGGTCCAGTTTATGACTAGAGGCCCCATTGTTTCTGCCGTTTTGGAAAAAGAAAATGCGGTAGAGGATTTTCGTGCCTTGATCGGCGCTACCAACCCTGCCGATGCTGCAGAAGGTACCATTCGTAAATTATTCGCCAAAGATATTGCGGAAAATGCGGTTCATGGTTCAGATAGCGATGGAAATGCCCAAATTGAAGGTGCTTTTCATTTTTCTGGTAGAGAAATCTATTAATGATTTTTCAGGCTTTTAAAGCTGGTCAAAGTTGAACGTAAAAAAAAGCTCAGTCGATTAACAAAATCAACTGGGTCTTTTTTTATCGCAATACCAACTTTTTAACCAATTCCTTGCCCAGTTCCTCGTTGAGCATCACAATGATCTTTGATTTGCCATGGCTCAGTTCTTCACGTAGTACAGAAGATGAAAGCGAGACGAACAAGGTTTCGCTACGAAGCTCTACGGCGGTCGTATAGTTGTTCACCCCATTGCCCATAAGTTTTGCCCATGCTTCGCGTGCACTGACTTTATCAATGCCCTTTTCCAATTTATTGGCCTTGATGAAGCCTTGTAGGGCTTCGCTCATATTTTGATGGTCATTTTTTCGTTTCGCCATTACTCGTTTACCTTAATAGGTTGAAACCGTTTGTAAGTATAGGTTAGGGTATCTTCGTTGATCACTGAAAAACTGTTTTGTGATACTCTTAGAATACGTTCTTCCCATTCGCTCATTTCGGTTTTGTATTGGAATTCAAAGCTTCCGTCTGTTTCTACGATCGAAAAAAATTCGGTATTGTTCGAGGTGGTATAGCTTCCGTCAAATTTGGGTTGCATCTTTTTACGGAATCCCTTTAGGTTTTTCAATTCGATATAATCAATGATAGTATTTATTTTATAATTCTTTGTCTCTCCGTTGGCGAAGGTCACTTTTTCTATTTCCCAATAACCGTTCAAATTTTCGAGCTCTGTTTTTGAGACAGAGGTCGAGCATCCGACCAAAAGAAAAAATGCGATAGTATATAGAATCCGCCCCATCTTACAATTTAAATATTTTATAGGACTGATGAATGTTTTTCACGATATTTTCAGTTCGTTCGGCGTGGGTGTCGCTGATAAAAATCTGTCCGAAGTTTTCATTGTCCACTAGGGCGACGATGTGGCCGACCCTATTTTCATCTAACTTGTCAAAAATATCATCTAATAACAAAATAGGCGTGTTATCTGCAAGTTCTTTCATAAAATGGAACTGGGCGAACTTCAAGGCGATCAAAAAGGATTTTTGTTGTCCTTGGCTCCCAAATTTTTTGATGGGGTGTTTACTTATCCTAAAGCTGAGTTCATCTTTGTGAATGCCCACACTGGTGTACTGCAAGGCCTTGTCGCGATCTATATTGTTTTGCAATATGGTGAGAAGGTCATTGTTCAGTAATTTGCTGTCATAGGTTAGGGATACTTCTTCGTTTCCACCAGAAATAGTAGTGTACTGTTCTTTGAAAATTGGGATGAATGCCTCAATGAATTTGGCCCTCTTCTCGAAAATGGGCGTGCCATATTCGGTTAGTTGTTCATTATAGACCGAAAGGGTAGTGGCATCAAAAGTGTGGTTGGCCGCAAAATATTTCAAAAGCGAATTGCGCTGCAACAGCACTTTATTATATTTGATGAGGTTTTGTAAGTACACCTTATCCGATTGCGAGATTACGCCATCCATGAATTTACGACGGGTTTCGCTACCCTCTATTATAAGGTCTCTATCGGCTGGTGATACGATGACCAATGGCAAGAGGCCGATATGGTCAGAAAGTCGATCATAGGCCTTGGCGTTTCTTTTGATGATTTTTTTCGCTCCTCGTTTTAGGCTGCAAATGATTTTTTCTTCACGCTCGTCTTTTTCAAAAGCACCGTCTATTACAAAGAAGTCGGTTTCATGCTTGATATTCTGTGTAGCCACAGGATTAAAATAACCCTTGCCGAGCGAAAGGTGGTAAATAGCATCGAGAACATTGGTTTTTCCGACACCATTTGGGCCGACAAGGCAGTTTATTTTAGTGTCGAATTCAAAATTTTGAGATTCGAAATTCTTGTAATTGATAAGCGATAAGTTCTTTAGAAACATTCTAGCTGGTAAAAATATTTTTAATCTATAAGTTCCCTAACGGTTTGCCCACCCTTACAGGTCGGACGAGCCTCTGGGAGGATCCTATTTACCTCTCCTTTGGAGAGGTCGGAACTGTTTTTT
>CAZEUV010000281.1:0-2507 GCA_964515285.1 uncultured Maribacter sp.
TGTATAATAAGACTGAAAGTCCAATTTCTATCAAGAATGTTTGTTCTGATTCGTTGTTCGGTAGAAAAGTTGGGATTGGGGTAGTAAATACCCGTACCGGGTTCTTTTTCAATTAAATTCGAGAAACCTGAATTTATAATAGCCCCATCTTCGTGTTCTTCATAGATAATATCGATTCGCTCGAGAGTTGTTATAGGGATTTTCTCAAAAAAACCGCTTGTAGTTGAAACTTTTACCTCTACGGGAATGAATTCTTCATTGATATCTACTCTGATCAAGGCCTCAACAACCAACCTTGGCTCTTCAGAGGGTACATCAACATCTATGACATCTTCACAACCAATGCACGTGAAAAACAATGCAAATCCGAAATATAGCAGTGATTTTTTCATCTAGAACTTAAAATTATAGGTTACGGCGGGTACAATGCCAAAGATCGATGTTCTTACGGCCTCATTTGTACCGGTATCTTGATTTCTTCTAAAATTGATAGAGGCGGCATTACGCCTGTTATAAATATTATAAATACTAAAAACCCATTCCGCCTGTTTTTTTTTGCCATCCCTTTTCTTGGGAGTAAGTGTAGCGGCGATGTCAAGCCTGTGATAGTTGGGCAGTCGTTCTCTGTTTCGAAACCCGTAATAAGGTATTACCAGATCTTCAAACTGGAATTGGCCAATCGGGTAATTTGTGGGTTGGCCGGTCTGAAAGATAAAGTTGCTGTTAAGACTCCATTTTTTGCTCAATTCGTAACTTCCATACAAAGCAATGTCGTGTGTTTTGTCGTAAGGGGTATTGTACCATTCGCCCAAATTTATCCCTGTTTCAAGATTACTTCTTCCGTCGTCTACCACAGCGGGTCTTCCGGGAGTTCGTTGCTCAGAACGTGATAGGGTATAGGCCAACCATCCCTGTAATCTTCCCTCATTTTTTCTAAGTAGTACCTCGAGCCCGTAAGCCCTTGCTTCCCCATTGAGGATTACTTGTTCAATTGCGTCATTTGCAATAAGGTTGGCTCCATCGATATAATCGATACGGTTTTGAATATCTTTATAAAAGACCTCGGTTTCAAAACTATATTCGCCATTATTGATATTCTTAAAATAGCCTAGGGCATACTGATCCAATAGTTGGGGTTTTGCCCAAGGGCCGCTCGGTGTCCATACATCCAATGGGGTAGGGGAACTGGTATTGGAGAGCAGGTGTAGGTATTGCGCAATTCTGGTATAACTTGCCTTGATAGAATTATTGGTGTTTAAAGTATACGCTATGGAAATTCTAGGTTCAAGATTGGAAAAATTTGCCAGAGTCCCACTTCTTCCCGGATTGATGGTGTTTATAGGCTCGGCTTCTTTGTAAATTAGCTGAAAAGGATCGAAGACTACAGGTCGATCGTTTTCGTACACATTAAGCTCATCTTGTCCCAGCCGTGAAAAGAAACTGAAGCGGAGTCCGTATTCCATACTGAGGTTTTCGGTTATACTATGCTCTATATCTACATAAGCGGCGAATTCGTTGGCGTATTTTTTGGTCAATTGCTTCTCAACAATGCCAGATTCTGAATTGCTGGGCTCTATTTTTCCAGGATTGAAACTATAATAGATATTGTTGATGCCGTAATTAACCTGGAGTTTGTCGTTTAAATAATGCTTCAAATCATATTTAAGATTGAAATTTTCAATACCCGAATTCCAATCAAAACCAACAAAATCAAGCTTAAGGCCGTAATAGTAATTAGAATAGATTAAAGATAGGTTAGAGAACAATTTATCTGAGAACAAATGGTTCCACCGAAAATTGCCCACTGAATTGCCGTAGGTATTCACAAAGCTATCGCTTATGCCAAATACATCCCTTCCAAAATACCCTGATAAAAAAATGCTGTTTTCCGCAGTGATCCTGTAGTTTAATTTGGTGTTAAGGTCATAGAAATAGGCCTTATTGTCTTGATTGAAAAGCGGAAGGAAAAGATGTGCATACGAAGCTCTCCCACCGACCAAAAATGCGGCTTTGTCTTTGATAATAGGCCCTTCTACGAGTAAGCGACTGGCAACCAAGCCAATACCTCCATTTATTTTAAGTTCTTTACTATTGCCCTCTTTTTGGAAAATATTTAAAACCGAAGAAACCCTACCGCCATAGCGCGCTGGAATACCTCCTTTGTACAATTTTATATCTTTTATCGCATCAGGATTAAACACCGAGAAAAAACCAAAAAGGTGCGATGAATTGAATATTATGGCCTCATCTAAAAGAATCAGGTTTTGGTCTACGGCCCCACCACGAACATTGAATCCAGAAGCACCTTCGCCAGCACTGGTTACACCAGGTAAAAGTAAAATCGATTTGATAACATCGGCCTCGCCAAGAATTACAGGTATTTTTTTTATGGTTTCGATTGACATTGTGTTGACGCTCATTTGTGGTTTTCGAATATCCATTTTCTCAACATCTTCGGTCACCACAACTTCTTCTAACTGTTCAGCTTCCTCTAGCAACTGAAAATT
>CAZEUV010000282.1:0-2485 GCA_964515285.1 uncultured Maribacter sp.
ACTTTTATCGAGTCGTAAACAATCACCTTGATCCATAAATGTTCTGACTCTTTTACAAACAACAGGTGCGCTTCTTCTTCTTGATATTTTTGTTGTGCCTCGGCCGATTCAAAAGTCGCGATCAGCGAATAGGTAAAAGAGCCATCTACTATATCACGACTTGCTTTTGGCGGTTTTCCGATAAACTTTGTCTTTGCATATTGCGAATGTTTCAAAAACTTTTGTAGCGATGTCTCAAAAGCTGTTCGGTCTTCTTGACAATCTGGGTTGTTCAACCAAAAATAAACGGTATGGGCATATGCTGGATCAAATTCTCTTTTTGAACTCATTTAAACTTTTCTTTTCTAGAGGCTGTTTTGAAATATATCAATTATTTTTTTATGCTTCTTTTTGAGCATTATTTCGTTAAAATTTTTAACGATAACCCTGCTATCCTTAAAAATTTTGCCTCATCCTGCCCAAAAATAACCTATAATCCCGAAGCTTCGGGACTAATCATACATTTCAAAACAGTCTCTAAGGGTTTTCTTTATTCTCTAGCTGCTCTTTTTGTTTTTCAGGAATTTCAAGGGCTGAATAATCCAGTTTCCAACCTATGGTCGCCACTATCGATTCAATGAGCAAAACAGCTTCTAAGGCTTCCTTACGGGCGGTATCCATTAAACCACTTACCGGAATTTTTTCTCTAATATGGTTCTTGGCCTCTTGATGCAAAGTCGTAAGGTCATTCGGCGAAAAAGAATTGAACATACCGTTTTTAATATCATAAAATTCAAGCTCGGTTTCTATTGAGAGTATTTCAGGTTGCGGAAAATTGGTCAGGGTAATTTTTTTTCTTTCATTATCAGCATTCATGATCAATTTTTTTAGGTCGTAACCAATCTGTGCTTTTGCATTGATTACAACCAACGCTTTTTTCTTGCTACTGAGCAAACTCATAAAATGCTCTTTGGTATTCTCATATTTATAGATTTCGGCAAAATCGCCCTCGACGGAAACCAATTTGCAGACACTTTTTATTTTTTCCAATAACACGTGAGATTGGTGAACTGTCAATTCTTTGCTTTGCTTTTTTCGAAAGAACGAATAGGCCCAATACATGGCGATCGCACCTAGAACCAACCCTAAAACAGTATCAAAAATTGTATCCATCGCTTTTTATATTTCTCCCAAATGGGTGTATTTGAATCCTTGATCGTATTTTAGTCCGTAACCCAATACCCTGTCCAATGCAGAATGTGCGAATAAAATAACCCCCGCTAACTGGCATAAAGGTAAAGAAAGATATATACCTAAAAGATAAACGGAAATTGCAATGCCCTTATGGTGGAACAGGTTGTATACTATCGCTCCCGCCCTATTTCCGAATAAATACCCCAACATTCCAATATCGGGTGCGAAGATCAAGACCAAAAACCACCACCATTCATAGTTCAACAAACTGAAAAGATAAATTCCCAGACCGAACATAAACACTTCCTCTACTTTTAATATACTTTTCATTCCATCAATATTTTATATAAAACCGGGCGGCTTGGGCTGGCATCGTTCTCAAAGGGCGCAACTTGAAGATTCAAGAAATATGTGCCATCTTCTATACTGTTGGGCACAAAAATAAACTCGGTAATCGTTGCTTTAGTCCGTAACTCTCCATCAAAGTTCCAAAAAGCTTTATGAGCCAATAAGGCCCCTGCATCCTTTTCTTTGTCTATCGAAGGTAAATCAATCAGTAAATGCTGCACCCCTTTATCAACCAAATACTGGGCGGCTTCCTCTAACAAATAAGGCGGATTGGTATTTGAATATTGCTTTGAAGGTTTGTCTTTAAAATTAGGCAGCGTTCGTATCACTACGGCTTCTCGCTGCTTATTTCTTAAGGCATAACTCAATTGTTTTTTAGAAATGACATAATCATCTTGATATTTTTCTGGCGCCAAAGTGATGACCTCAGCCTTGAAAAAAAATTGTTTCAGGCTATCGTTTACCGAATGAAACTCTTCAGTAATATGCCCCACACATTCGGTATGAGTGCCATGTGCATGCGGATTGAACCATATATCATTGAAGTTAGTAGATGCTCCTTCTGTTATTTTACCAACAAAATCACCATCCGTATGTGGCTCTATTTTAGGATGCCCCACATACCATGCGTTCACATTGGAAGCATCGCCTCGTAAGGAGATCGAGATATCCAAAGGTTTGGAAAGATCTATTTCGTGATTTTTTATTCTTGCGATCATGGTTGGTTCAAATTTAACATAAAAAGATCTGAAGCAATCCCATCAATCAAGAACTTTCCTTTTTTTGTCGCCATTAAATTACCCTCATCAACCACCAACAATTGCTGTTCAAGGTGTCTTTTTGCCCTGTCTTGTAAGTAAACAAAATACGTGTCACCATATTCTTCTTTTATTCTTGAAAATGAAACACCCCAAATGGTGCGTAAACCCGTCATTACATATTCATTGTACCTATCGGTTTTCGA
>CAZEUV010000283.1:0-2480 GCA_964515285.1 uncultured Maribacter sp.
GCTTGGAGAAGCCTTTCGAAAAACAAGGCCTTTACCTTCCTGAACATCATTGGGCTATCTGTTGCTTTTGCAACGGCCATTCTCTTGAGCATGGCGGCTGTTTTTGAACTGTCGTATGATAAATTCCATAAGAATATAGATTCCATATACAAAGTCTACACCTCAGAACAAACTACAAAGGGGGCAGATGTTAGTGTTTCGAATCCTGTGCCATTTGCACCTGCGTTAAAAGATGAGGTGCCGGGTGTAGATAAGATTGCAAGGCACCTGAGCGAAGGTGCCTTGCTATCGTACAATGAGAACGTATTTGATTTGGATGTTGTTTGGGTCGACCCAGACTTCTTTTCAATATTCTCGTTTCCCATTTTAAAAGGAAACATTCAGCAACCTCTTGAAGAAGGGGCATCGGTCGTCATGACAGAGAAGACCGCACAAAATATCTTCGGAAAAACGAATGTAGTAGGTGAGACCGTCATGCTATTGGTCGGTGAAAAAGAAGAGCCCTTTAAGGTATCTGCCGTTTTTGAAAATATGGTGCCCAATAGCAGTATCAAGTTCGATATTGCCGTCAATTTTATAAATTACCCTAATTACAACAAAAATCTGAGTGCTTGGGGCGTAAAGGATCATGAAGTTTTTGTGCAATTGCAAGAGGAGGTCTCGGTTGCACAATTTGAAAAACGAACACGTGCTTTCACCAATTCACATTTCAAAGAACAAATCGCCAATGATAAACGAGATGGCGTAGTGCCCGATGAAAACGGACAATATAATCAGGTACATTTATTGCCCTTCAAGGAGGTTTTCTATACGAGTTATGTAAACGGCACCGCGCAGATAAATAAGACCTTGCCCTATGTGGTATTGGGTATAGCCTTTTTGATTCTTTTTATCGCCTGTGTGAATTTCATCAATATGAGCGTTGCCAAAAACACACGTCGCTTACAGGAAATTGGGATGCGCAAAACCTTGGGCGCAGGAAAAAAGCATGTGTTCTCTCAGTTTTGGAGCGAGAGCGTTCTGATATTTTTGGCAACTATTATCATAGGAGCACTTTTAAGTGTTTTGTTGTTGGATGAATTCAAAGATCTGTTTCGAACAGCCGCCTCATTTGAAAACACGTTTACACCAGCGGTTTTAATCGTGGTGGGATTAGGCTTTTTGGCCATAACGGTGATTGCAGGAGGATATCCCGCTTTATTGCTAAGTAGAATAGGCACCTTGCAAGCCCTAAAAGGGAAGCTAATGACCAAAGGGGGCAACCGGGTCAGAAACGTGCTTTTGGTCGTACAGTTCGCAATTGCCATATTATTTGTAAGCGGCACTTTTGTGCTTTGGGGCCAAATGGACTATATGCGTACCAAAGATCTGGGCTTCAATAAAGAACAGGTGATTTCCTTTCCCATTAATGGTAAAAAGAACAGCTATACGGCAATAAAATTATTGCGAGACGAGCTTCAGGACCAACCCGATATTCTTGGTATAACGGCATCTGACAATAATTTGGGCATGGGAAAAGATGGTAGTGGCTATACCAGTGTTCTTGGTTTTGACCACAAAGGCCGTGGTGTAAAAACGAATATGCTCGTGGTCGATTATGATTATCCTGAAACTTTGGGTCTTGAATTGATTTCGGGTCGTTCTTTCAATAGAAACTATGCAACCGATAGCTTATCGATAATAATCAACAAGGCCATGGCAGTTGAATTGCGTGAAAAAGAACCCTTGAACAAGAATATTATTATGGACGATTCAATAAAATATACCATAGTGGGGGTTTTAAAAGATTATCATTTCAGCAAATTGAACAAGGCAATAGAACCCATTACCCTTTTTATGGACAATGATTGGGATGTTTACTATGCCTATGTAAAAATTGCGCCCACAAATCTCCCCCGTTCTTTTGAACTCGTTAAAAATGCATGGTTGAAAATAGAGCCCAATAGTGAGTTTTTAGGCTCTTTTTTAGATGAGAATATTGATAGGGCCTTAAGAAGGGAAAAAGCGATGATAACCATCATCACAAGCGGAGCCATCATTGCCATCATCTTGAGTTGCATTGGGTTATTGGCCTTATCACTTTTGGTTGTCGATCAGCGTACCAAAGAAATTGGTGTACGTAAAATAGTGGGAGCTAGCGTGGGATCGTTAATTATTTTACTCGCAAAAGATTTTATAAAGCTGGTAGTGGTAGCTTTTATAGTGGTAGTGCCCATTGCTTGGATGGCAGCGAGCAATTGGTTGGAAAACTATACATATAGAATGGATCTATCAATATGGTTTTTTATAGCAGCGGGTTTAGTGGCGATTTTTATCGCTTTGGTAACGATAAGTTCAGGCACCATAAAGGCGGCCTTGCAAAACCCTGTAAAAAGTTTGAGAACCGAATAGCCCCCTCTGCCTAAAGGCATCTTCCCCAAAAGGGGAGAATAAAAAAGAACGATTAATGAAAAAATAACATCATGTTTAAAAACTATCTA
>CAZEUV010000284.1:0-2477 GCA_964515285.1 uncultured Maribacter sp.
TTGAATGCATCGTCAACAAATTCATATTCAAAGGGAAAGGCTGGATTATGCTTATTCATTATATCCTCCATAGTGGCCAAAGTTTCGGTCATTGCGATACCTGCTTTGCTTTTTACGTAAAGGAAATTAGCATCACCATGATAGTTAAAAAACATGACCGGATCACTCGTGCCGTACATATCGCCATACAAATAGTCTTTTACCACGCCTATTACCGTGTAGGAGTCATCATCACGCCTAACGATTTTACCTAAAGCACTTCCATTACCCATTAACTTGGCAAAAGTCTCTGTTATCAGAATATTATTATTGGCGTTGTCGATATCATTATTAAAACCTCTGCCTTCTATAATCTCCATACCCGTTGTTTCAAAAAAACCAGAACTTATGTATCTAGTGGAAATCAGAACGTCTTCGGTTTCCGTACCACCTTGCCACTCGAAATCCCAACCATTGTTTCCTCCTGAAAGGACTTCCGAATTAGTTAATCCTACATTCTGGATTATTCCCGATGCGATCATATCCTGTTGTATGGGATTGAAATTTTTAATGACATCCCCATTTACCGGAAGCTTAATTAAATTTTCTTTTTCAAACCCCAGATCACGGCTTTTTACATGTTTCACCTGTTGATAAACAATGATCGTACTGATGATGAATACAATGGAAATTGTAAATTGAGTAATGACAAGTCCTTTTCTAATCATAGTGGCGCTACCTTGTTTACTACGAACTCCTTTTAGCACATCAACAGGCTTAAAGGAGGAAAGATAAAAGGCGGGATACCAACCTGCGAGAAGGCCACATATCAATGTGATACCCAAAAGTGTAAACAGATGAGTAGTATCAAGAAGTCGAAGTGTCAATTGCTTTTCAATAAGGATGTTGAACTGGGGCAACAAGAGCATCAGCAAAAGAACACTTACAACCGCAGCCAAGGTCGCCGTAATCAAAGCCTCTGCTATAAACTGTAAAATCAATCTTTTTTTACTGGAACCCAATACTTTGCGTACGCCCACTTCGTTGGCCCTTTTTTCGCTCCTTGCAGTAGATAGGTTCATGAAATTGATACAGGCGATCAAGAGGATGATAATGGCGATTAGAGCAAATAAACGCACATAAACGATTTGGCCACCTACTTTCTTTCCTCCTTCAAAGTTGGATCTCAAGTACCAATCGTTCATCAAATGAAGAAAAGCAACGGTGTCTTCTTCTCCGGTTTTTACTGGAAGGATTTTACGTACTTTGGCATCAACGGTCTCAAAATCCGCTTCAGGGGATAGTTCTACAAAAGTGTCCGAAAAAAGGTTGCCGTATTCAGTCATCCATGGCCTATCGGCCACAATTCCTTCAAACGGGGCTACCCAATCGAACCAATAGCTCACATTTGCCGGCAAATTTTCGAACACCCCGGTAATAGTGTAGTTCGTTTCATTGTTGACTCGAATCACCTTGCCCAATACCGATGTACCTGCCCCATATAAGTGGGTTGCAGTTTCTTCGGAAATAACAATGGCATCGTATTCCATAAAAGCATTCTTAAGACTCCCTTCGAGAAAGGTAAGACTGAACATATCCAGAAAATCGGGGTCTGCGAACCTCCCATATTTATTGATAGAATGCTCGCCGACCTCAAAAAGAAGGTCTACAGCAAGTGTTCGGGAACTCCCGACAATTCCAGGAATTTCATCCTTCATCACTTTTGCCAATGGACCTGGTGTAGATTGAAAAACGGTACGCCATTCCCCTTCGTACTGTTGGTTAGTGGGCACATAATATACTTGGTCTTTCTTAGGAAAGACGGAATCAAAACTCACCTCATCCTCTACCCAAAGAAAAATAAGACAGGCGCAGGTAATACCAATGGCAAGTCCGAAAATATTGAGAAAACTGTACCCCTTATTCTTTAACAAGCTGCGAAATGCGATTTTGAAATAGTTTTTTAACATGATTGTTCGTTTTCATAATATTTTTCGAATCGTCACCTCTCCAATGGTAATTCCCTTATCCACCTCTGGATCTCCCTCGTAGGCAATGGTGGCTTCGCCGTAAGCGGTAACCTTTAGGTGATCCAAAACTTTGACCCTATAGCTGCCTTCTCCATAAGCCGTTATCTTTACAGATGTACTGTTCACCCCTAAAGAGTTGATCTTGGTTTCGCCATAAGCGGTGATTTTTTGCCGCTCTATAGTCCCTTCTTTAAGCTCTAAATAACTTTCTCCGTAGATTGTTGTCTGTAACGTACCCAATATTGCTTTGTTTAGATAGACTTGAGACTCCCCATAAATTTTAAGACGGAACTTCTCCCCCTCCAACGGGCTTTCACAAACAAAGGTTTCTTCACCCCGAAGGGAAAGCTCTTCTAAATTTTTATAGGTAACGATTGCCGTAACAATGGTTCCTTCATAAATAGATCGCTTGTTTTTCCACTTGTCATTACCGACTTTTTCAGATTTGGTGACCATCTTAGCCCCGTC
>CAZEUV010000285.1:0-1270 GCA_964515285.1 uncultured Maribacter sp.
TATTCCGAAAAACAATAATCCCAAGAAATAGATACCCCATAGAAGCGGTGCGATGTCTAAAATATCCGTTTTCAAAGCCGCAGGCACGTTAATGACATTATCTGAATCTGCTACTACCTGTTGTGCAACGGTATGGGTCATCGTTGCTGGTGCTTCAACATATTCGACAAACACAAGGGTTGGTCCGATCAGTGAAAACAACAAGGCTGTAAGTAGATAAAAACGCTTGAAGACATGCATGTTCTCTTTTTCTAAGAACAATTTGTAGAACAAGAATAAAATGGCAAGACAGGCCCCAGATTTTAAAAGGTATACCAACATGATCATTTCTTTTTAAGTTCGTTATCGATAAGTTTTTTTAGTTCTTCTAGCTCGGTCTTGGTCAAGTTGGTCTCTTGCGTAAAGAACGATGCAAACTGACCGGCACTATCGTTGAAAAAGTTCTTTATGAGTCCGTTTACGTGTTTCGAGAAATAATCTTTCTTTTTGACCAACGGATAGTACTCTCGTGAACGCCCAAAACTTTTGTAGGCAACAAAACCTTTATCGATCATTCGTTTTAAGAGGGTCGCTACCGTGGTTGTGGCAGGTTTTGGTTCAGGGTATGCCTCTAGTAGATCTTTCATATAGGCTTTTTTACGGCTCCATATCATGTTCATAAGCTCCTCTTCTGATTTTGATAGTTGCACTTCTATATTTTTAGAATTATATGAAAATCATTTACACGTTTACCTCTCCTTTGGAGAGGTCAGAATTACTTTTTGGTAATTCTGGGTGAGGTAAACAAAATATTTTTCCTTTAAACCTAATTTAAATTCAATGGAGATTGAATATTTTGTTCTACAAACATAGAACAAATATTTTGATTCTACAAATGTAGAGTAAAATAATAGTAAACTTGAATTAACGAGGTTTTTTGGCCTTCAGTACCTTTTAGGTTGAAAAATGGTAGCTATCCTAGTCAATATTCCTATAGTCAAAAGGGTAGTTCCATTGACAAAGCCAAATTCCCAATGAAGGATTTTGAATGATAATCCTATGAAAATACAAATTGTAGCAAAGCCATAAAGCAGATAGCTAATTTTTTTTCCAAGAAGTGGGCATTGAAGAATTGTTTCTTATTTTGCTAGGCTTTTTTACTCGCCAAAATGGAGACCAAGGCAGAGAGAAGGCCAATAACCAATAAGGCGTTACCGTTTATTATTCCAAATTCCCAATGAAGAATTTTAAATAACGAAGCTATCACAATATAGACTGTAGCAAGGTCGGC
>CAZEUV010000285.1:1370-2454 GCA_964515285.1 uncultured Maribacter sp.
AATTTTTTTAATATAAAGCACGAGAAAAGCTATAAGTGCTGCCTTTGTCAGTAAAGTAAGTACATGGCCATAGGGTACATGAAAAATGCTGAGTATATAATTACTTGAAAAAGAAACGATGAGTAGCAGTCTAGAATAATCAAGGGGTAATTTGTGCTGCTTTTGAAAAAATTGAATGGTATGAAAAATAACCATTCCTACGACTCCTATTATAATTAAGTGCCAAGAAATGAATTTAAAAAGCGCTCCGAATACTGTAATGGAAATACTTAACCTGAAAAATAAAGAAGTTTTTTGCTTTGAAATCGTTAGTGGGAATATGTTGTTCATAGTCAGTCAAGAACGAAATAAAATAGGATATAGTGCGACCTTTGAAAATTAGGTACATATTAACCTATACTGATTACTTATAAAATAGTAAGTTTATACCGATTAAAAGATAACAAATGAGTGTATTAAATGATTTAGAAGATAGAAGCGGTGCGAAATGTGAATTATGTGCCGCGACCGATGATTTAAAAATATATGAAGTACCTCCTGTTTCTATAGGAGGTGTTGACGGAAGCCTTTTGGGTTGTACGACCTGTATTGGGCAAATTGAAAACCCTGATACGGTTGATGTGAACCATTGGCGGTGTTTGAACGATAGTATGTGGAGTGAACATGAAGCGGTAAAGGTTGTGGTATGGCGCATGCTTACCCGCCTAAAGTCAGAGGGTTGGTCACAAGATTTGTTAGACATGATGTATCTGGATGACGACACCTTAAAATGGGCACAGGCTACAGAAGAAAACGATGATGCAAGTGAGGAAGTAATTCACAGAGATGTCAACGGTGTGATTTTAAAAACGGGCGATAGTGTTGTGCTAATAAAAGATTTAAAGGTAAAGGGCTCGAGTTTGATCGCTAAACAAGGCACGGCAGTGCGCAGAATTTCATTGGATCGTGATAATGCTGAGTTTATTGAAGGTAAGGTAGGGCCTACACAGATTGTTATTATAACAAAGTATGTGAAGAAAATTTAGTTTTAGAGACAAGAGACAAGAGACAAGAGACAAGAGACAAGAGACAAGAGACAAGAGAC
>CAZEUV010000286.1:0-2448 GCA_964515285.1 uncultured Maribacter sp.
TAGTTTTCTAGGGATTCCCATATTGCCAACTTCTGGCATACCAGGGTACCCTTTAGGTCCCACGTTTTTTAGAACCAGAACACTATTTTCATCTACATCAAGCGCATCGGTATCTATTCTTGCTTTAAAATCTTCTATACTTTCAAAGACTACTGCCTTACCGGAGTGCTTCATTAAATGGGTGCTGGCTGCAGAGGGTTTTATGACCGCTCCGTTTTCACATACATTTCCATTTAAAATGGCTAGACCAGTCGCATCATTGAAAGGGTCGGAAATACTACCAATAACATCGTCATTATATTTATGTCCTTCTTTAAGGTTTTCTTTTACAGTTTTTCCATTAACCGTAATACACTGGTTGTTCAGAATTCCCTCAAGTTCATTCATTACTGCAGGCAGACCTCCGGCATAGTAAAAGTCTTCCATAAAGTATTTACCTGAGGGTTGTAGGTTTGCAATAAGTGGAATATTACTGGATAATCGGTCGAAATCCTCCAAAGTAAGGGGAACTCCAATTCGGCCTGCTATAGCTAATAGGTGTATCACAAAATTAGTGGAGCCTCCAATAGCAGCATTTACCTTGATGGAATTTTCGAACGCTTCAGTGGTCAGCACATCCGATAGTTTCAAATCTTCCCAAACCATATCCACAATTCTCAGACCTGACAGTTGAGCCAAAACTTTTCTGCGTGAATCGGCTGCTGGTATTGCTGCATTTTCAGGTAACGAAAGTCCTAATGCCTCTACCATACATGCCATGGAGGAAGCTGTGCCCATTACCGCACAATGACCATTACTCCGGCACATAGCTGCTTCAATATTCCGTAGTTCCTTTTGCTCCATTTTCCCCTCACGAACGTCGTCATGATAGCGCCATATATCGCTTGTGCCAATATTTTCCCCTCTATATTTTCCTGTTAACATAGATCCGCCAGAAACGACAATCGTTGGAAGATCCACACTACAAGCCCCCATAACTAAAGATGGTGTTGTCTTATCACAGCCACATAAAAGTACAACACCATCCAAGGGGTTGGCGCGTATACTCTCTTCAACATCCATACTGGTCAAGTTGCGATAGAGCATAGCGGTTGGTTTCATCAATGTTTCGCCCAATGACATTACGGGAAATTCTACTGGAAAGCCACCTGCTTGCCAAATGCCTTTTTTTACCGATTCAGCGAGTTCGCGAAAATGCCCGTTACAGGGGGTAAGTTCGGACCAAGTATTACAAATGCCAATTACAGGTTTCCCTTTAAATTCAAAGTCTGGATTTCCTTGGTTTTTCATCCAAGCCCGGTAAATGAATCCATCCTTTCCACTTCTGTCGAACCATTTACTACTTCTCAACGGTGCTTTTTTCTTTTCTTTCATCTGTTTTAAATTTTATGGCCATTATTCTTGTACCCGGTTTTTCTATTGAAAAAGTTTAAACGAGTTCATTTTGAACATTCCCATTAATTTACCGCTTAAATCAGTTATATCACAATTGATAGTTCCCTATGCTAGACCTTTATATCTTTCAAGAAATCGTCTATTTTTATCATTAATGGTTTATTTAGCATTCACATTTCCAAAAGAAAAAAGTTGGGATAAGAATAAATTGATTTACTTTTATTTACAGTAGTGCCCGATAAAAATAACCAAAATCAGTTCAAACCATCGGTTTGAACTGATTTAAATACTTTTATCGGACACTACTGTTTTTAATTAAAAAACTCATCACAACAACATTAATTTTGTATTTTCAGAGGATATATGAATATAACCTCCATAGAAAAACACCCCGTAACCTATATTCAGTATGCGTTACGGACAGATGACCCCCGAAGTGGTGTTCAGAAAGTAACATAAAAACCGAAAACGCTTTCTAACGATTTCAATGGATAAAAATGTTTGGATTATGAAGGATAAAACAAAAAAAAGTGATAAGGCATCGGGCCGTAGATCATTTATAAAAAAATCTGGTATCGTACTGGTAGGAAGTTCTATTACCTATCCTACAGGTATATTGGTAACTCCGACTCCGGCCAAGACGGAACAAATAAAGGTCGGCCTCATAGGTTGCGGTGGGCGTGGTACTGGTGCGGCTTCGCAAGCATTGCAGGCGGATCCAAATGCTGTACTTACGGCAATGGGCGATATTTTTGAAGATCGCTTGGAAAGTTCTTATTCCGAGCTGGTCAAAATCAAAGGGTCGCAGATGAAAGTCGATAAGGCAAATAAATTTATCGGCTTCGATGCCTATCAAAAAGTAATCGATTCAGGGGTCGATGTAGTTTTGTTGACAACGCCCCCTGCATTTCGGCCAGCGCATTTAACAGCTGCCATCAATGCGAACAAACATACCTTCTGTGAAAAACCGGTAGCGGTCGATGCCCCGGGTGTACGTAAAGTTTTGGCCGCGGCAAAGATGGCCAAAGAGAAAGGTCTCAGCATAGTTTCAGG
>CAZEUV010000287.1:0-2439 GCA_964515285.1 uncultured Maribacter sp.
ACTGAAATTGAACTGATTCAAGTGTTGGACAGAACCCCGATCAAGCTGTACAAAGACCGTCTGTGGGGTGATTTGGGCTATATTCACCTGTGTTTCGATATTCACGGAATGGATGCGTTACGTGAAGAGGCAAAATCAATGGGGCATGCCTTTACGGTAGACAGTGCCAATAGTTTTGATATGGGCGATGCCGCAGGTCATTTTAGTTATGTGGAAGATCCTGATGGTACTCTGATAGAATTTGTAGAAACACATAAGGTGCCCATACTAAAGAGTCTGGGTATTTTTATAGACCTAGAAAAAAGAAATCCTACGAAACCCTTGCCCAAATGGTTGGTGAGGTCAATGAAAATACATCGGGTACGTAAAGATCTAAATTAAAAAAATTGGTTTGCATACCAGTAAAACTGTTTGCAAACCAACCTCTTTTGTATTTTCTATACTAAGTTCCTCCCTTATAGATTGCAATTCACTATAATGTGTTCTACAAAAAAGCGATTTACGAAAGCGTATGGCGTATTACTATTTATTTAAGATAGGTACTTGCTTCAATGGCAACATCGTTCCATGTTTTGCTTACACCGTCTGTACCCTTATGTAGTTCTTCGCACGCTTTATTTAATGATGCGACTGCATCTAAGGCATTCCATGTCTCTAAATTCATGACACCCGAAAAAGAAACGCGCCTACCTTCGCTAATAGAGTATTCCATTGGTAAATTGGCAGTTACGCCATTTAACTTCAAGTCAATTGAACATTTTTTAGCATCGTCGAATTTAAACGTACCTGAAATAAATTCGGTATTGTCCATTACCCCAAAAAAGAATTCCATTATTTTTGGATCTCTTGTCTTGGTAGCGTCGTTTGTAAAAAGGCTGCTGATGGGTATTGAGAATTCGAGTCCGTTCAGGGCATCTACGGCCGAGGTTTTGGTTTCGGCGTTTTTTAGGTTTACGGTAGTGAATTCTCCTCCGACCCCTTTTTTGTCAGTAGTTTTATAGGCCGTGAATTTTATTGTTGTAGAGTCTGCCACAACGGTGAAAGTCTCTTTGTTCTCAATTTCATCACTAACTTTATCGGCCTCCTTTTTCGCTTCTTTACAGCTGAAAGGTGACACAAGCAATAGCCCTATGGCCATTAGTTGTACTGTTTTCATGGTTCTTTAATTTAAATTAGGTTTTAAAGATAATGATATTTACGGGTAATCTGCCTTTTGTCATAGTGATTTCAACGGTTCTATAGTGTTGACAGCACCCCGTTTTAGATTTTCATATAGTAAAACCTGAACTTGACTAACCCTTGAATTCCTCTTTGGACTTAGGGCATCAACAATTTGGTGATTACTTGGGTGTCGTTGTGTAATGTTTTGTGTACAGGGCATTTGTCGGCTATCTGCAAAATACGGGCAGTTTGTTTTTCATCTAAGGTGCCAGTCAATTTTATTTCTCTTTGAAAGGTGTCTATTTTTGCACTTGGTAGTTCACAGGCCTCGCAGTCGGCTAGATGTGACTTGCCATAAGAAGTGTGAACTTCCACATTCTCAATAGACCAGCCTTTTCTCTTGGCATACATTTGAATGGTCATTGCTGTACAGGCCGATAAGCCGGCAGATACTAGCTCATAAGGCGATGGGCCAAAATCATTGCCACCGACCTCTAAAGGTTCATCTGCCGTCATATAGTGATTGCCAACTTTCATCATGGTGGTAAAACCATCTTCGGCATCTAAACTTGCGGCTACTTGCAGCTTTGTCTTTAATGTCGACTCTTCAGTTATATCAACATATCTTTTGGCCCAGCCCGCAATTACTTCTCCCACGTAAATGGAGTCTTTTTTGTTCATAAGCAAATGATCGGCATCGTCTAATGACACAAAACTTTTCGGATGGTGGGCGGCCAAATAAATTTCCTCTGCATTTTTAATGTTGACGGTATTGTCTTGGGGCGAGTGCATGATCAATATCGGTTTCCGCAATTTTTTTACGGTTTCCGGTAGTGATTTCGTTTTTAGGTCATCTAAAAACTGTTTTTTAATGGTGAAATTTCTTCCCCCTAAATTCACCACTGCTTTTCCGTTGGCTTCTATTTCTCTTAATCCACTTTTTAACAAATGTTCTACATGGGTGGGGTCTGAAGGCGCTCCTATGGTCGCCAATGCTTTTATTGTTGGTATTTTTTCTGCGGCAAAAATCACCGCTGCCCCACCTAAGGAATGACCGATCAAGAGGGTAGGGGCTTTATGGTTTTCTGTTAGATAATCTGCCGCTGCTATTAGGTCGTCTACGTTGCCTGAAAAATTGGTATCTGCAAAATCACCTTCGCTTTCGCCCAAGCCTGAAAAATCAAACCGCAATACCCCAAAACCATTCGATATTAGCGATTTGCCTATGTTTTTAACGGCCAATAGGTTTTTGTTACAGGTAAAACAATGTGCGAAAAT
>CAZEUV010000288.1:0-2417 GCA_964515285.1 uncultured Maribacter sp.
CTGATGCACAAATCAAGAGAAGGGATAAATAATGGATTTGTTTAAAGCATAACGCTAAGTTCAGCTGACCTAAAAGTGGCCTTTGTTTTGTGCAAAAATGGAGCGTAGCGCAATGCACAAAATAAAGGACGCTTTTTGGGTCAGCTGCAACGTTTTGTTAGGTTTTTGGTATGCATGGCAGTCATACGTAATTTCAGATAGAAGGTAGCATGGCTTAACCAATTCAGACGAGTACATAAGGACCTTTCCTAATCACTATTTCATTGTCTTCAGAAGCGCCAAATAAATCAAAGGAGATAGAAGGCTCTTCTGAAGATAAACCCGTGGTTCGTACAACTGCAAAATTATTCTCTTCAAAAACACAAAGATTGATAAAACTCGTAACTCCGTGGCGACTGGAATTGTTATGCCCTAGTGTTCCTTTTTCCTTTACTATTAACCTGAGGATACTACCGTGATAGTTAGCATATGTAACTGCACTCGAGGTGAGTTGAAACACTTTAGCTTCTGGAAATTTGTCATTACTAAGAGAAAAAGCCGCGCCAACATGTACGTCTCCGCTCAAGAATAAAACAGACTTTTTATGCTTGGTAGCATGTTCAAATACGGCGATTAAAAGCTTGTCACGTTCAGCCCAGTTAGATTTATGCTCCCATTGATCCCGGACATCATCGGAAATACCAAAAAAACCAATATCGGCATGATTTACGATAAAATTCCTGTGGTGAACAACAGGAACCGGCGAGGCTATATAAACCACTTTCGCTTCCACAACTTTAGGCGATGCTAACCACAATTTAATCCGTTCCAGCTGAGCTTTACCAAGAATCTTATTGGCTGATTTACGGTTATAATCGCGATGCCCTCGTAAATCCATGATATAAAAGGCACAGTTACCGACTATGTATCCATAATCATACTGACTTTTTGGTGTCTTGGGATTATGTGAATGTTGGTATTCGTTGTAGACTATTTCTGCGGCTTCACGCATGCTGAACGCCAATTCTCGATTAGCATCAGGGTTATCCCATTCCCACCAAGTATTCAATTCTTTAGCTAGTTCTTTATCCGTATAGGAACCCCAGCCATCCATAATCTCATGATCATCCCAAATCATGTATTGGGGGATTTTTGCAAAAAAAGCCTGAACTTCTTTGTGACCCCAATAGCCTCGATAAATATCTCGATACCATGAAACCATGACGCGAATGCGTTCATCCTGGTCTAGTTTGAGCATTTTACTCTTCATTTTCTTCAGAAATGCCCATATACTGACATGCTTATTTCCATCAGAATAAACTTGGTCACCACAGCCAATGGCAAAATCTGCATTGAACTCATCAAGAACAGTTTCCATTCGTTTCCATTGCGAAATATTTCGCACACCTCCGCCTGATGGGTAAGGCATGTGACAGCTGTAGAAACCAAAAATCAGAGAATCTGGCGATTGTTTTTGAGTTCGAAAACGATATGCTTTACCGCTAAATTCCCATGGACTTTTCTGTTCCTTGATGCCAAAACAGGCATAGTAATAAGTTGTTCCGGGTTGAAGACCCTCAAAGATGACAGTGCCGGTTAAATCGGTAGAAAAAGTGAGCTTAAGTTTCTTACACGCACACAAGGGAGTAGATACTTTTTGTCCGCTTTCGACTGTTTGTAGTACTAAATCTTTGCCCCCTTTCACAACTGGTTCCGCATCTGCTAACTGCGTAATTGGTTTCTTAGATAGAACAACGCAGTACGTACCCTTGCTATAAGCTCGGATCCATAGTTTTGAAGAAGTGGTTGTGGTTTCACCGACTATTGCTGCGTTTGTCAATCGAGGGTTTGGCCAAGGGCGATGGGGTTTGTCATAAAAGTCATATTCGCTCATACTCATTTACCTCTTCATAGATGAAGTGAAACTGGCAACAACCAGATTAATTAGTTTTGCTTACCTCATTTGTCAGTTTTGCAACCTCTAGCCTTACTTGAGTATCTAAAAGAGACTGGAGCTTCTGATACCAAAAGTAGAAGCCAAAAACCGCTCCAATAATTGAAAAAATAATGCACGCTACTAGGGCAACTATAACAAGATTTTTACATGCCATTTCTTTTTTATATTGTTCCCAAATAATACCCGCGCATTTCCTTATCATAAATCGAAAGTTGTTTATTTTTGGCCTTCATTTCCTCTTTTTTACTATCTAATTCAATCGCTTTTTCATACAGAGAAAAAATCCTATCTGAATAAGCTCTTTGAATAGATAATGTACTATACGTGCTTGCTAGAAGAAGAGCTATGCAGAAAACACTTATAAACTTATACATGTTATCAATTGGCAATGATTTTATATCCATTTTTTTCTCCTTTTGTCGTGTTCTGGTAGCAAGTGCATCACCCACTTTCTTTCTGAATACGAGGTTTTAAAACCTAA
>CAZEUV010000289.1:0-2388 GCA_964515285.1 uncultured Maribacter sp.
CTGTTCTATCCCATCTTTCTTGACTCTTAGAAATAACCTCTTCTTCTGTGTAAATAGCTGCACTTAGTGGAGCACTGGCAGCAAATAAACCAGAATGTTTGAGCGCCAACACAAAAGCTCCGTAGCCTCCCATAGATAAACCGGCAATACCACGATATCGCTTTTTTGCCCTAATTCTATAGGTTGACTCTATGTATGGTAAAAATTCTTCAATAAACATATCTTCGTACCGTACTTTACCATCATGGTCATTGATATACCATGTGACCCCGGCATCAGGCATTACCACGATCATTGGTGGAATTTTTCCTGAAGCGATATCTTCATCCAAAATTCTATTGACCTCACCAAACTGTACCCAAGCGGTTTCATCATCGGTATAGCCGTGCAATAAGTACACAACAGGGTATTTTCGTTCTGAGACATCGTAATCAGCTGGTATATAGACAGAGAAATTTACACTGTCTTTTAGTAATTTACTATTCATGGAAAGTCCTTCTATGATTTTACCCTGTTGTGCAAATGAAATACCAATTCCAACAACTAAAGTTAAAAATACAGTGATTACCTTTTTCATTTTTTTTATTTTCTGTAAGTTCATAAATATATAAAGCGAATATGACTATCCTATCCTGCTCTATCATGTTAGTACAGGATACTTTTGTACTTAAAAATAGTTTACATTGCAATGTATGTATTATCATTAAATAAAACCTTTTCCATGTACTCCAGAAACGTCTTATCAATTTTCATGTTTATTTCTTTTTTGCTGACTTTGGGTTCTTGTGAATCTCCAAGTCCAAGTAATTGGGAACTCCTTTCCCCCAATGGAAAAATAAAAATCAGTATTGACAATACATCAAAAGATTCAGTAAGTGCATTAAGCTATCGCATAGAAAGAGTACAAGGTGATAGTCTGATAGCTGTAATTGGTCAATCTCCTCTTGGCCTAATTAGAAATGATAATTCGTTTTATAAAAATCTAATCTTTGTAGATGAGGAGAAACACACCAATTTAGAAGACTCATATACACTGAAAACAGGAAAAAAATTGCGCGTTGAAAATACGTTCAATGAAACAGTACTTCAATTTAAGAATGCAGATGAACAGCCCATTGATATTGTTTTTCGTTCTTATAATGATGGTGTTGCCTTTCGTTATAAATTCTTAGAAAAAGATACTATCAAATATACAATTACTAAAGAATTAAGTGGTTTTGCCGTACCTCAACAAAAAACATGGATGCAGCCTTATGATTCTGTCCGAAAATATGGACCTGCCTACGAAAAGATATTCAAGAATGGTGATAATCTAAAAAATCAAGACGACGCTCCTTTTGGATGGTGTTTTCCGGCATTAATGAAAACAAAAAACAATTGGGTATTATTAACCGAAGCCGATTTAGAAGCCTCTTATTTTGGCGCACATTTAACCCAACAAGATGAAAATGGAGTTTTTAATATTACCATGCCTTTAGAAGGAGAAGCAATGGGTTTTGGAAAATCGCAACCGAGTTCAACCCTACCTTGGGCAACACCATGGCGTATCATAATGCTGGGAGAATCATTGGGAACGGTTATAGAATCAAATATCGTGACCAATTTGAGCAAGCCTAATGTGTTAAAAGATACAGATTGGATCAAGCCTGGTAAAGCCTCTTGGAGTTGGTGGTCGAGTGTAGAAGACGAAAGAGAGTTAGGTACATTGATTCACTTTGTAGATTTTGCAGTAAAAATGAAATGGGAATATTCGTTGGTAGATGCTGCTTGGCATAACATGGCAGAGGGAGAGATGGACAGTTTAGTAAATTATGCTAACTCAAAAAATATTGGACTTTTACTTTGGTATAATTCAGGTGGAGCACACAACGTAATTGAGCATGGGCCCCGTGGTTTAATGGATAATCCTGAACGTAGAAAAGCAGAGTTTAAAAGAATACATAAATTAGGTATTAAAGGAATTAAAGTAGATTTTTTACAGAGCGACAAACCATTTATGATAGAACAATACATAGATATAATTAAAGATGCTGCCAAAGAAAATCTGCTAGTCAATTTTCATGGTTGTACGATACCAAGAGGGTGGCGAAGAACCTATCCGAATTTAGTAAGTATGGAAAGTGTAATGGGTGCAGAATCTTATCGCTATTCTAAAGAGTTTTCAGAAAAAAGCCCTGCCTTACATACTATTTATGCAGCTACAAGAAATGTAGTTGGCCCGATGGATTATACACCCGTCACTTTCTCTAAAAGCAATTTTCCACATCTGACCAGTTATGCCCATGAACTGGCACTGTGTATAGTTTTTGAATCAGGGATTACCCATTTTGCAGATAAAATCAGCACCTACGAAAATGCACCGGGTTATGTTCAAGACTTTTTAAAAAC
>CAZEUV010000290.1:0-2370 GCA_964515285.1 uncultured Maribacter sp.
TATTCTTCAGGTGTCCACACATAGGCCGTATCTACGGGAATATAACCGATCCAATGCAGGCCAAGTTTAGAAAGGGTGTCATATTGCATATCTAAATAGGCCTTTTTGGCGGGCGACATAATAATCTTCATTCCTTTTTTTACAGCTGCTTGAGCATTTTCTTTACTGGCCCAAAACTGTGAAATAGAGGTGGCATCAACATCGGCGGTGGCAACCTCATCCCACCCGATCATACGTTTTCCGTGTTTTTGAACGATTTTTTCAACTTTGTTCACAAAATGAATGTAATCTTTTTTCTTTGTCACATGGCTTTCATCACCACCAATATGAAAATAAGGACCGGGGGTTATTGCAGAAATCTCACGTACTACGTCATCGATAAAGGCATATACGGTGTCTTTTCTGGTATCGAATGTGCTAAAACCAACCTTCATACCCTCATAAAGTTTGGGCGTTTTGCCATTACCGTTTAGAATAGGGTAAGAGACCGAAGCCGCATTGGTATGCCCGGGCATATCAATTTCGGGTATTATGGTTATATAGTGTTGAGCAGCGTAGTTTATAATATCAACGTATTGTTCTTGGGTGTAAAAACCGCCCGCTTCACCACCTACTTCAGTGCTACCGCCAACCTCTGTTAGTTTGGGCCATGATTTGATCTCTATTCGCCAACCTTGGTCATCGGCCAGGTGCAAATGCAGTACATTGTATTTGTAATAGGCGAGAATATCGATATACTTTTTTACATCTTCGACGCTAAAGAAATGACGGGCGACATCGAGCATGGTACCCCTGTATTCAAAATTGGGTCTATCTATTATTTTTCCCGTGGGGATGGGCCATATACTGTACTCGGCAAGTGTATCATTGCTCGTTTCGGGTATGATCTGCCGAAGGGTCTGAATGCCCCTAAAAGCACCTTCTGCATTATTCGAATTGAGAATAATGGTATCTTGGGTAATGTACAATTGATAGGCCTCGGGCCCAATAAGGTCGGTGCTATCAGATTGGTTGATATAGATAACACTCTCAAGATTCGGAATCTCATCAACATTTACCTGTAGATCTAAATCTGTTTTTCCTTTGATTTTCTTTGCCAAGAATTTGCCCACATCTTCAAAACCGGAAGCATTTTCGGCAGTGTAAATAGCGGTAAACTGATCCAAGGCGAATCCGTTGTTGGTCGAAATAATCTTCACGGGCTTCGGAATCAGGTTCTCGGCTGCCAGATCGGTTTTGGGAAAGTTGATCACACGTTTCTTTTTCTCTTCTTGACAATTGATGAACGTTATTAGCACCAAGAAGGCGGTCAGGCTACGGGTCAAAGTTGATTTTATCATTTTCTTTTCTGTTTTAAGTGTGTTTTATTTTGCTCTCTGATCTAAATGATTCCTCAACGGCTCTGCCTCGGGGTTTCCGATATACCTCTCCTTTGAAGAGGTCAGAACAGTCATTTTCGCTCCCGAAGCGTCGGGGCTGGGTGAGGTGAAATACTAAATTTCAAGAAATCTATTATTCTATAAAGGTTTTTATTACGTCGTGCCAAATCGCATACCCTTTGGCGTTCATGTGCAGGCCGTCTTCTATAAAAATACCGGTCTTTACATTTTTGCCGTCAAGCATGGGTCGCCAAACATCGGCGAACTGTAATTTGGTGTCTTTCTTGGTCATTCTTTTTAGTTTACGGTTGAGGCGTTTGTAGCTTCGTTTCAAATGCCATCTGGCAATACTTGGTTTTGCCGCGATCAGTACGATCAGGGTTTCTGTATTTTGTTGTTTTATTTTTGCGATGACCGCTAAGGTATTCGATATGATTTTCTTTGTAGTTTTTTTTGCAAAAATATCATTGTCACCCTCATAGATGAATACTGTTTTCGGTTTGAACCTAAGTATAAGTTCTTCTGTGTAGGCCAAAAGGTCAGAGGCCTGCGACCCTCCAAAACCTGTATTGACAATCTGATGGTCAGGAAAAGATTGTTTTAGATTTCTCCAGACCCGAATACTTGAACTTCCCGTAAAGACAATGGTCTCTTTAGAAGCATCCCATAGGGTGTCGTATTTTTTTTGAACATTAGCTACTTCATCAGCAAAGCGAAGGGGGTCTTGCGCCTGTACTATAGTCGTGATAAATAGAACGATGAAAAGAACAGTTCTCATTTTCAAGGAAAATAAGCCTCTAAGATACTTTATTTTGTCAAAATACACAGATATTGGTTCGATAATACTAACGAAATTTAGAGGTCAGTAGATAAGTGCATAGGTAGAATAAATTTCAATAGCCTAGATATCAACTGTTTGAATTTTGTGATTTTATCAGTTCGAGCGCTCCCGAAGCCTCGGGAGAGAACTATTTGCAACTCTAAAAAGATC
>CAZEUV010000291.1:0-2368 GCA_964515285.1 uncultured Maribacter sp.
ATAAAGAAAACCGAACAGTACATATTTTTTCATAAAAGCAAGTTTACAATTTAAAAATAAGATATACGTCGTGATAATTCCATAAATCTTACAATGAAACATCTCTTTATTGAAATCAAAGAACCATAAAAAGTATCACATATTTATAACGGCTTTAAATTAATCAAATAAATTAAGTTCCTACCTTTAAAAGCGACAGAGAACCCATCAACTTAAAATATATGGAAAACATCGTAATCATTGGTAACGGAATTGCAGGTATAACGGCAGCAAGGCACATTCGAAAAAACTCGGATAAGAAAATTACCGTTATTTCGGCCGAAACTGATTATTTTTTCTCTCGAACCGCCCTAATGTACGTATACATGGGGCATATGAAGTTCGAACATACGCAGCCCTATGAAGACTGGTTTTGGAAAAAAAATCGCATTGATCTGGTAAAAGGCTATGTTACCGCCATAGATCATGAAAAAAAAGAACTCCGTTTAAAAAATTCACAACCCATAAAATACGATAAACTGATTCTTGCCACGGGTTCTAAACCCAACAAGTTCGGTTGGCCCGGTCAAGATCTTGATGGGGTGCAAGGCTTGTATTCAAAACAGGATCTAGATGCCCTAGAAGCCAATGCACCAAACAATAAAGTATGCAAACGTGCGGTAATCGTGGGCGGTGGACTCATTGGCATTGAAATGGCCGAAATGCTTCGTAGCCGCAATATTCCCGTAACCTTTTTAGTACGGGAAGACAGTTTTTGGGATGCCGTACTGCCCACTGGTGAATCTCAAATGATCAACGAGCATATTTTAGAACATCACATTGACCTGCGATTGGGTATGAATTTAGGCGAGATTTTAGCCGATGAAAATGGCCGGGCACGCGCTGTGGTCATAAAAGAAACCGGTGAAGAAATAGCATGTGATGTAGTAGGCCTTACGGCAGGCGTATCGCCAAATGTGGCCTTTCTAAAAGAATCGGGTATTGAACTCGGCAGGGGTATTAAGGTAAATCGCTTCTTAGAGACCAACATTCAAGATATTTATGCCATTGGCGACTGTGCCGAACAACATGAAAGCATCGGAAACCGCAGACCTATTGAGGCTGTTTGGTATACAGGTAGAATGATGGGCGAAACCCTAGCGCAAACGATATGCGGCAATAAAACGGAATATAAACCCGGACATTGGTTCAATTCTGCCAAATTTTTAGATATTGAATACCAAACCTACGGATGGGTATTTGCTGGGGGTCCGGCAAGAAAAGAATTTGAACAACATTTTCATTGGAGGCATGCTACTGAAAAAATTTGCATCACCATAGCCTTTCATAAAGAAACCGAACAATTCTTGGGCATCAATACCTTCGGCATTCGCATGCGACACGAAATTTTTGACCGTTGGCTGACCGAAGAACGTGATATAGGCCATATTATAGAATATTTGAAAGACGCCAATTTCGACCCAGAATTCTATGCACAGTACGAATCAGAAATAGTATCAAAATACAATTCGGAGTTTGGAACGAGCATCAATCCCCAGAAAAAAAGTTGGAAACGAATATTTAGCAACGTCTAACCGACCAAATAAATGAAAGCAATAAAAAACATAGGACTTATCATATTTTTAGTAGGCTTGGGTATTTTTGCCGCACTTCCGCTCGTTGGTAAATTTGAAGTAAGCAATGGCGCTTTTACCAAAATTGTTACCGAAAAAGGTATCAAGAGCGAGGTTTTCATTCAAGAAATGCAGACCAATGTTATTGGAAAAGAATTCAATGGCATGCAGGCGTTATCTCCAAAAATTACGCAAGCACTACAAAACACCAATGCCCATCACCGAAAAAATAAGGAGTATAAAAAAGTAATCTATACAAAGTCCCATGATATGGCTGCCTTGGTGGGCAAAAAATCTGGAAGCGGATTTATTGTTAACAACAAAGGGCTGATGTGGTTTCTCACTTTTGGCCTGGGTATCATTGGTGCGTTGCTATTTATCATACCCAATGTGATATTGTTGGGAAAAAAAGGCATCAAAAATGACGGCATTTACCATGAAAATGCCACCAACAGAGGTTGGATCGCTTGGTTGGTCTTCATTTTTTTGGTCTCCTTTTACCTCATCCTGTACTTTCGTTCAGAGTATGCCGTGAATTGGACGTATTTGGTAGACCCCATCAGTGAACGTTTAAGTGGCAACCCTGCCGGGCATTGGTTTGTGTACGGTTTTATGTATTGTACGGTAATGACCGTAATGGCAGTTCGTATGTATATCAAATACCGTCATAATATGTACCAAATGGTGCGCACCACCTCTGTACTGTTCTTTCAGATCGTATTTGCGTTTCTGATTCCTGAGATCATGGTACGCCT
>CAZEUV010000292.1:0-2364 GCA_964515285.1 uncultured Maribacter sp.
TCGTACAGCACCTATTGAATCAGTTGTTGAAGTCGCCATTCTCTGCTGAAAATCTGAAATGACCACCATGTTTTTGATGCTGCTTTCATCTTTGGTGAAGAAAGTGTTGGCCTTTATGTGAATTTCGTTCAATTGTAATTGCTTATCAGTATGGACGAGGGTCAAAAGGTCGTTTTGAATATCTTTTAAAACTACATGCTTAAACGCTTTCGTATTGGTAAAAAGGCTGAACGCCCTATTTTCGGGTATTGCTTTGATGAGGTTTTGAACTGCATTGGCCAGTAAGGTGGTATTTTCTGTTTTGGCCTGCATACTAAAAGAATCATCAAGATAAATAACGGTTTCCTTTTCTTTCATTGCCGTTTTTTCAGCGAAAAAGGGTTGGGCAAAGGCGATTATCAGCGCAGTAAGCAACAGCATTCTTGTGAAGAGCAACAACCATTTTTTCAAGGTACTGCTCTGTCGTGATTCAGAGACCACTTTTTGCAAGAGCTTTACATTGGTGAAAGGTGTTTTCTTGAACCTTCGAAGTTGAAAAAGATGAATGAAAATAGGAATCAGTAGAAGAAACAAGCCCCAAAGAAGTTCTGGATATTTAAACTGCATTCCTGATTTTAATTCCCACTGGTGGGTTTAATACTCCGACGCCTGCTTCGCCGGACAGGCAGGCTTGCGTCAAAATATAAAGATTAATTCCTCTTAATGCCATGTAGGCTTGCCCCGAGGTAGTTTGCTTGGCAAATATAACTAAAAAAAGATGTAAGACCGTTTCACTGAACGGGTAAAGATTTAAGATTGAAAACAATCAAGGTTTAAAAGCTACATTTGAAAATCAGCAAAAAAAGAAAGATCGGCTTTTTTGATAATGATCCAAGGTTGATAAATATTCACGAATCTTGGTCTGTTCAGCTTCATTGGCAACTGTTATGATAGTTTGCGGGCAATCTAATTCTTCTAGAAAAGAATAATGCTGCATATCTTTTCCGTAGATTTCCTTTCCTATTTTTTTTTGATTATCACAGAGCCAATGAAAATCGATTTGTTTTTTCAACAGTTCCTTAGCGATACTTTTGCCTTTATTGCCTGCTCCCCATAGCACTAAAGGTTTTTTATGGTCATAATCAAGTTTCAGAAAATAATGCAGTTTGATGTCCAAGAAATAGTTTTGGGCATAATGTTCACTTGTTCGCGAAGTTCGGGTACTATAATCGCGCCAAAGGTGAAGAACCTCATTGTAGGGAATACATTTCATTCCGTTTTCATAAAAACGGAAGGCAAGGTCGTAATCTTCTGGATATATATTTGAGTGAAAGGCATTGCACTTGTCAAGGTCTTCTTTAAAGACCATCCAACAAGGTGAGGGTATGACACATTCTTTATAGATTTCGGTATAATTGTTTCCGTTTAAGGTTAGGTTGTTCAACCAGTTTTCATAACGTTTGTACCCATCGCTGATGCCCTGTTCTGAAAAATAACGTACCTGCCCTATGGCCAAATGGCCTTTTCCAAAATGCACCAATGAGGTGGCCATTTGCTTTATTTTGTTGGGGGTCATGATATCGTCAGAATCCATTCGGGTAATCAATTGCCCCTTGCTATTTTTATATGCGAGCCGAAGCGCATCAATGATACCTTTACCTATATTTGAGAAGACTTTAATTCGAGGATCCTTATCAGCATAAGAATGCATTAGTGTTCTGCTTTGATCTGTAGAATGGTCGTCTACGGCCAAAACTTCCCAATTTTGGTATTTTTGATCAATGATAGAATCGATGCATTCGGGCAGAAATACCTCTGTATTTTTAAAGGGAATTAAAATACTGACCAACAAATCTTCCATCAGTTGCAAGGTACTCTTTATTGAAATGGTTATGGAAGCATATGACAAAAGGGATTCATAAAACCATCTGTATAAATACATTCCTAAGTGATTTTTTAATCTAGACACTTTGGGTGGGCTTCACGCTAATAAAAATTCAATAAAAGCCTTTACAGAAAGAAAAAGCTTTCTATATTTGCAGCCTCAAAGGAGAAATGGCAGTCCTGAAGTTTCGGAAGGCCGAATGCGGTAAAACGCCTCCTAAAAGCATACCACGGAGAAATGGCAGAGTGGTCGAATGCACTAGTCTTGAAAACTAGCGAGGGTCACACCTCCGGGGGTTCGAATCCCTCTTTCTCCGCTTAGAGCAAAGCTCGATTTCCGATAGGGAATCGGGCTTTTTCATTTTAAGGAATGCCGAAAACACAGTTTTCGTAAATGTATTAAAATGAAAAAACCTGATACTGCACGAGCAGTATCGAGCTTTATTGTCAGGTGCGAAGGTTGTAGGGAACACCGTAGGTAATCCCTCTTTCTCCGCAGAA
>CAZEUV010000293.1:0-2360 GCA_964515285.1 uncultured Maribacter sp.
ACCAAAGATGGGTGATCAAAACACAATGGCAAGTGAGTAACTTCCTGTAATGCGGGAATTAGGTCGGGCAAAAAAGCAAGCATTTCTTCTAACTTAACACTGAGGTTTCTCGTGCTATCAATATTCACATCCAAGTAATCTGCCCCTTGTTCTGTTTGCGAAATTGCCAATGCCTGATACGCTTTCAAATCTTTTGTTTGCCAAGCTCTACGAGCCCTGCCGTATGCATTGTTTATTAAGTCTCCAATAATTCCAATTCTATTCATAGATATAGTTTTAATAGGTTATTTCCGTTTTGAACAATGATCCTTTTCCAACCAAAAATTTCCCCAACTTGATGTCCCCTCTAGTTGGTGATTCTGAATGGTTGGGGCATGGTCTAACAACTTCCACACATCACCATCATATTTAGTTCTATCGTATGCCCTCGTCCAAATGCAATCCATGTCTTTCACATCGCATTTAGCATCCAAACTTCCTCCACACGGTCCATTTCTTTGGTTCTTGGCACATTGCGATTCAGGACACAGGTAGGCAATTTCATGCAGCGAACAATCTCCACACTCCCGGCAATCAAACAAGAGCTTTTTTCCAGTTTGCTCTAGTTTGTATAACCATTTCGGAGCACCAAGCTTAGTGTTTGATTTTTCACACAGGCTTTTGCCAGTATTATAAAATCCTTCGCCTTTGGTAAACAACAGTTTATGAAATCTTTTTGAAAACTTATAATTCAAATTGACATGCTTTGTTCTCCGCCCTTTTTCTAGCAATACACTGTTTAACTCATTGGTTGTTAAACCTGTTGCACCGTCCTTTTTAAACATAAAAAATTCATCCTGTTGTGGATATTGCATTTCTATTGCAAATTGCTTCCAGTCATCCTCACCAAATGAATAAAACACTCTCATAATTTTTTTGTAGTCCTCAATATTATGAATTCCACCCAAGTAACCACCCTTATATCCTAATCCTTTGTAAATGGCTAACATTTTAGCAGCCAGTTCTAGAAAAAACTGTTTACCCTTATCCTCAGAGGAAGCAATAGCATTTTGGCATTTCTTATATAACGCAGGTGTAAGCACAACACCAGGTATTTTATTCTCATAGAACAAGTTCACCGTATATTTGCTTAATACAAATACATTTCCAATCATGTGAACATGTGATAGTTTTTTATGCTGTTGAAAACTGATTAATTCGCTCATTTTTCCTGCGTCAAACCCAACCTGGTTGATAATAAACGACGCCCCCATTTCAATTTTTTTCAGGAGCTTTATGTATTGAGGTATTAACTCGTTTTCATTTTTCTTAAAATTGGAAACCACTGCTCCTAAAAAAAAATTAGTCTTATCAAGGTGTGATATTCTCTTTTTTCCAGTTTCCAAGCCTTTATTTAATTGTTTCAAAAAATGCAAAAGTCCAACTGAATCAAGGTCAAATACTGATTTAGGAGTTCCTTCCATTCCTGAAGTTGGATAATCCCCTGTAATAGCTAGTATATTAGAAAATCCCTCACTAGAAAATTCCCATGCTTTACTTTCAAAACCATTCCTGTTATGGTCTTTGCATGTCATATGAATTATTACTTCTTTTCCTTTTGACAACAAAGACTTTCCAATAATTGAGGGCGATATAGCAGGGTGACCACCTGCATTATCAGTGATAGAAATCCAGTCTACTTCATCTTGTTGACACAATTGCTCACCAAAATCAACTGCTTTCTTTGTTTTTTCCTGAGTAGCTGTACCTCTTGTTGATACAAGTTCAATCCCAATTTTAAATCCAGCAGTATTTAATATATTTTGCAGTGAAGGCATAAATTAACATTAACTTGCCTCCATCAACTGATGAAACACCTCCACAGACGAAGCTGCATCCGCACCAAATCCGTCTGCACCAATTTCTTCTGCATAGGCTTTGTTTATTGGCGCTCCGCCAATCACTAATTTTACATGTTCAAGACCGTTACTTTTAAAATCATCAACCACAGTTTTCATATATGGCATTGTTGTTGTTAACAAAGCACTCATTCCCACAATGTCAGCCTTGTATTTATGAACAGCTTCAATAAATTGTTCCGAAGAAATATCAACACCTAAATCATGTACTTCGTATCCCGCACCTTCTGCCATCATACTTACTAGGTTCTTTCCAATATCATGAAGATCCCCTTTCACGGTACCAATTACTACAACACCTTTTTTTTGAATATTATCCCCTTCTCCCAAATATGGCTTCAATTCATTCAGCCCCATTTTCATGGCTCTTGCAGCAATTAATACTTCTGGCACATACAGAATGTTATGTTTAAAATCTTCACCCAATACTGCCATACCAGCTATTAACCCTTCCGATAATAT
>CAZEUV010000294.1:0-2323 GCA_964515285.1 uncultured Maribacter sp.
TAAAAATGGATTCTGATGCCATTACCTTACAATTGGACAATGGCGATATACAAGTACTATCCTCAGATGGCGCACATGCAATTACCGATGCAAAAGGAAATGTATTGGGCACAAAGCAAGATAACAAACTTGATTATAAAAATACAAAGGCAGTAGTTGAAAAACTGGTCTACAATACCTTAAAAATACCCAACGGGAAAAGGTTTGAGATTATGCTTTCAGATGGTACTATCGTTCACCTTAATGCAGGGTCTTCAATACGGTACCCGGTTAAATTTTTAAAAGAGGAGGAGCGGCATGTCTTTTTGGTTGGCGAAGCCTTTTTTGATGTTAGTAGTGACAAGGCACATCCTTTTATTGTGAATACTTCTGAAATGGATGTTACGGTCACAGGAACCAAGTTCAACGTTACCGCTTATCCAGAAGACAACTTTATAAATACCGTTTTGGTAGAAGGTTCGGTAAGTTTGTCCGATACAGATCAAGACGATAATGAACGTATACAACTTGAGCCTGGTTACAAGGCCAAATGGGATATCGATAACGGAAAAACCAATATAGTGAAAGTAGATACCGACGTTTATACTAGTTGGATCTTAGGTAGACTGGTGCTTAAGAACATGTCTTTTAAGAATATCGTTAAGAAACTTGAAAGACACTATAACGTTGAAATCAAGAACAACTTTAGGGCACTTGATAATCAGGTATTTACCGCATCCTTTGATATTGAAACGATAGATGAAGTACTGGGCTCTTTTGCTGAGAACAGAAATTTCGTTTTTGAAATAGACAACAGAACAATAACCATTAGCGAACCTTAAACTAACAGATTTTGCGTATGAAGTAAAAAAAAATCGGAAAATGCAGTAACATTTCCCGATCTACGAAAATGATCAACAAAAGTTAACCATTTAAAGCAACACAAAAGTATGAAAAATGATGAGAGAATAAGGCATTTTATGCCCTATTCGTTTAAATTCAATTTGACCATGAAACTAACTACCATTCTCTTACTAGTTTCAGTATTTTCAATTCAAGCCAATACCTATTCGCAGAAGGCAAAAATAACCTGCAATCTCGAAAATGTTAAAATCACAAGCATTTTTGAAAGAATTGAAAAAGACACGAAGTACAAATTTCTATACAACCATGAAGAAATCGATGTTGATAGAATTGTATCCTTAAAAGCGGACAACGAACCTCTTAAAGACATTTTGACGAGATTGTTCGACGATACTGACATTTCGTTCTTAGTGCGAAGAAAGCAGATCATCCTTAAAAAGAAGGAGAACCACTCTGATGTCGTTCCTGACAATACTTTGCTGTTGAATACGAAAACAATCGTAGCGGATCAATCACAAATCAGCGGAACCATTACAGATGGTGACGGACAACCATTGCCCGGAGCCAATGTTTTGGTCAAAGGCACCACAGTGGGTGTTGTGACCGACTTTGATGGAAAATACCAATTAGACGTACCCGAAAATGGTGAAACCTTGGTGTTCTCGTATTTGGGTTTTAAAACCGTGGAAATGGCTATAAACGGGCAATCAACCATTAATGTCACTTTAAAAACTGATTCTGCGGCACTTGAAGAAGTTGTGGTTGTTGGGTATGGATCGGTCAAAAGAAAAGATCTTACGGGTTCTGTATCTCATGTCAAACTTGAAGAACTTATCGCTTTTCCAGCTGCAGATGTTGTACAGTCTTTACAAGGTCGCGCCTCTGGTATCATTGTGGCGGCCAATAATGGTGAGCCTGGCGGAAGTTTAAAAGTACGTATTAGAGGGGCTACTTCAATCAATGCATCATCTGATCCATTATATGTTGTAGACGGTTTTCCCGGAGCCGTTTTGCCAGCTCCTGAAGATATCAGTTCAATTGAAGTTTTAAAAGATGCTTCGTCGACCGCTATTTACGGATCACGAGGTTCAAACGGGGTGATTATTGTTACCACAAAAAAAGGTAAATTAGGAAAACCACAAATTGTTTTTAATGCTTCGACTTCCATCCAGAAAGAAATTAGTCGCTTAGATTTATTAAATGCTGAACAATATATTGCCCTGAACAATGAAGTGAACCCAGGCAGTACTGTTGCTACTGGTGTTGACACAGATTGGCAAGAAGAAATTTTCAAACAGGGTTTAACACAAAATTACCAACTTTCATTGAGTGGCGGAACAGATAATGTTGATTATTATGTATCGGGTATTTATTATGACCAAGAAGGGGTTGTTATAAAGTCGAATTTCAAACGCTATTCGATCATGAGCAACTTAAATATCAAAGCCTCTGAAAGTCTTGATTTTGGAATCAATCTTAT
>CAZEUV010000295.1:0-2316 GCA_964515285.1 uncultured Maribacter sp.
CCGCCAGGTTTTTTTCTCCCCTCGGTGTTTATGATTTTCTGAAAAGGACCAGCCTTATTTCCTTTTCCCAAAAAGGTCTCCGGAAAATCGCCAAAACCGTGACCTGCCTGGCGGAGCTGGAAGGCCTGGAGGCCCATGGAAAGGCCGTAACAACGCGGTTGGAATAAAACCAACATTTTTCAGTAACTATTTCAGCCACCAAGGCACAAAATACAAAAAAAGCTTTATAAACCAACAATTTGACGAATTTTTTTTTTGAATTCTTTAATAATTAGTCTAATTAGTGCCTGAACGAAAACCCTTAACCCCGCATCGCTTAAGGGTCTGCATCGATTTTCTTTTTTTGAAGTTTTTTTTATTGTGAGTTAATTATATTAGTTGTATAATATAGCTAATTATTAATTACTTTAAATCAAACACTAAACTTCGTCTGAGAAAAACCATGAGAAAGATCAAAAACACTCAATTTCAAATCGGCGAACAAGATATTTCACGAATTTATCTTGATCCAAAATCTCGAGATGATATCCCACAACTATTAAGAGGTCTTCAATACATCTACACAACTCCTGAAGTTAGAGAAGAAGTTTTTAAAATTCTTGAAGACATTGTTCCCAAGAATGTAGATGTAAAAAATGGCCGTCCTGGTATGACCCTGTGGAAAATACTTGTTCTTGGAACATTGAGGCTTAACTTAAATTGCGACTATGACCGTCTTTTAGAATTGACCAATAATCATAAGACAATCAGGCAAATGCTCCAGCATGGCATTCTTGATGATGCAAAAGAGTATAAATTGCAAACCCTGAAAGATAATGTATCACTGTTGACGCCTGAAAAATTAGATGAGATCAGCACAATAGTAATCAAGGCGGGACATAAACTTGTAAAAAAAAAAGACGAAAATCTGCAAGGCCGATGTGATTCATTTGTTTTAGAAACAAATGTTCATTATCCAACGGACATAAACCTACTATTTGATGCGATTCGAAAAATAATTTCTTTGGTTGCTGTTCTGAGCGCGGATTTCGGACTGACAATATGGAGACAACATATTGACAATATTCGAAAGGTAAAGAAATTATTTACAAGAGCTCGAAAGCTAAAACACTCAACATCCAAAGATGAAAAAAAGAAAAAAGAGCGTGAGGAAATAATTAAAGAAGCCCACCGGGTTTACATAGACATCGTTCGTGGCTACCTTAAGAAAGTAGAAAAAACCCTGAATAGTCATAATGGGGAAGGTCTTATCGCCAGGATCAGGATAGCTGAAATTGAGAAATATATTGTTCATGCTAACAGACAGATTGATCAAGTTGAACGCAGAGTAATGAACGATGAAACAATCCCTCACGATGAGAAAGTATTTTCCATATTTGAAGAGCACACGGAATGGATTAGCAAGGGTAAGGCAGGTGTTCCCGTTGAGCTTGGCCTAAAAGTTTGTATATTGGAAGATCAACATGGGTTCATTCTTCATCATAATGTTATGGAAAAACAAACCGATGAACGAATTGCGGTATACATGGTGGAGGAAGCCAAAAAAAAGTTTTTTGCTCTAAACCTTTGTAGCTTCGACAAGGGGTTCCACTCTCCTTCAAATCAAATTGAACTACGCCGACTCTTGGATAAAGTCGTGCTTCCTAAAAAAGGGAAATTGTCCAGCAAGGATAAAGAAGTAGAACATAGCAAAGAATTTATAGAGGCGAGACACCAGCATTCAGCTGTAGAATCAGCCATCAATGCGCTTGAAGTTCATGGGCTTGATCGCTGTTTGGATCATGGATTGCATGGATTCAAACGATATGTTTCATTGGCGGTATTGGCGAGGAATCTTCAGAAGCTGGGGGCAATCCTCCGGCAGAAAGAATCTAAAGTTGTAAAGCGTCGAGAGATATTAAAAAAAGCGGCATAGCCAAAAATCAGCACAATTTTAAAAAAGCTGTTTGTGTAGGGGAGGGGCAGTGTGCCTTCACATAGCTGATTTTGTTTTAAAATAATGTTTACTTGAGTATTTGCTGGGCTATCGAGTACGTATTGCCAAGAAAAAATACATAATAAATCAACTTATTGATATATTTTGGAAAACCTGTTCAGAAAACTGGGGTTTTCGTTCAGGCACTAGCTACCACCTTCTCAAGCGACAACCTTGTTGATCAATGGACAAAAAACCTTACGGATTGTAGAAAAAAACAAGAAAATTCACATTTTTTTTATTTTTTAAAAAAATCGCTCAATTTAGGGTAAAGAAGGTTTTTAAAAAAAATATAGCGTCAGCGGCATGAATGATCTACTCCATCGCATGAACTACGTATA
>CAZEUV010000296.1:0-2291 GCA_964515285.1 uncultured Maribacter sp.
GTACGGTTATTTTTTTATAAGTACCCGCATTGGCAATTTTGTTTTTATAGGCAAAAACAATTGAAGTTCCTACAATGAACAAAAAGAAGGGGAACACTAGATCAGTTGGTGTATACCCGTGCCAATCAGCGTGTAAAAACGGCGCATAGACTGAAGACCATGTACCAGGCGTATTGACCAAGATCATCAACACAATGGTCGCGCCTCTAAAAATGTCTACTGATAGTATTCTGTTTTGTATTCCCATCAATTATAAAAGATTGCTTTTTAAACGGTTCCAGGCTTTAAGAAGCAAAAAGCCAGAAACAAAGGCAATCCCGGTTAAAACCATTGCTGGAGTTGTTTTACCATATATCCAATACCCAGTTGCGAACATAATCGAATAAATCAATACACACCCTAATATCATGGCCGTAATACCTGAGGGTACGCTCCACTTTTCATTTGGCCTAACGATTTCAACATTATCGGCTTTTGCTTCTTCGACCACTTTTGCCCACCCTGGCCCACCAGGCTGAATTTCTTTATAAAAAGAGCGAAGCACTTCTTTCGATTCAGGTTGGGTGACAAAGGTAGCTGTCAGCCAAATTACCGTGGTTACCACAACTATGAAAGGGTATTCTGCCCAATCAGGGAAAAAACCCGTCTCCTCCGCAAAAAGAAATGGCCCCAAAGACGTTGTCTTCAATAAAATTGATAGTATGCCCGAAGCGAACATGGCGGTAATTTCGCTCCAAGAGTTAATCCGCCACCAGAACCATCTCAAAATAAAAATCAATCCAGTTCCAGCTCCGAAGGCTAATAATAATTCAAATAACTGTAAAGCATTCTGTAGCGCTAAGGCTAAAAATGCACTTAGCACCATTAACACAACTGTAGAAATTCTTCCCACGGCTACCATCTGTTTTTCAGAGGCATCAGGATTAATCTGTTGTTTGTAAAAATCAAATACTATGTATGATGACCCCCAATTCAATTGGGTAGAAATGGTACTCATATATGCAGCTATCAGTGAGGCAAGTACCAACCCTAAAAGACCACTTGGCAGTTTTGTCAACATCGCTGAATAAGCTAAATCATGACCTAATTTATCTTCTGCCATGTTAGGGAATGCCTCGTGTATACTCGCAATGTCGGGATATACCACCAATGAGGCCAAGGCCACTAAAATCCATGGCCAAGGACGAAGCGCATAGTTCATTATATTAAAAAAGAATGTCGCCCCTATGGCGTGATTTTCATCTTTCGCAGCTAGCATACGTTGGGCAATATAGCCTCCGCCGCCTGGTTCTCCACCAGGGTACCACGAACTCCACCATTGCAGGGCAAGTGGTATAATTAACAAGGTAATAACTGCCTTTTTGTTACTGAAATCAGGTAAGATACTCAGTTTTGAAGAGACCGCTTCATTGGCCATCATGGCTTCGATTCCTCCTACTTCAGGTATATTGACCAAATAGTAAGCAGCACCTATAGCACCTGCCATTGCTACAAAGAACAATAAGAAATCCGTGTAAACTACGCCTTTAAATCCTCCTAAAGCACTAAAAATCACCGTAATCAATCCAGCACCTATAACTGTTTGCCATGGTTCAAGACCTAACATGATTCCTCCTATTTTTATAGCGGCCAATGTAACTGCGGCCATTGTAATAACATTGAAGAGTACCCCAAGATAAACAGCTCGAAATTTTCTTAAAAAACTTGCAGGAGCACCGCCATATCGCATTTCATAAAATTCAAGATCGGTCTTTACATTTGATTTTCGCCAGAGTTTGGCGTATACAAATACCGTTAAAAGTCCTGTCAACAAATAACACCACCAAACCCAGTTACCTGAAACGCCGTTGGTACGAACAATGTCAGTGACTAAATTTGGAGTATCGGTAGAAAAGGTAGTCGCAACCATAGACAAGCCCAACAACCACCAAGGCATTGTTCTACCAGAAAGAAAAAATTCAGTAGAACTTTTGCCTGATTTTTTCGAAACGTAGATTCCGATTCCTAAAACAATTGAAAAGAAAACAATGATAAAACTATAATCGAGTGTACTTAATTCCATAGTTTGGTTGTTGGTGAAGAGCTAAAGATATAGTTTTTTAGAATACTTTTGTTCTTTGTTCGCTAAACGTTAACCGTGACCCTTTCAATGACTTCTGAAATTTCAATGACCGCATGGGTTCTCGCCTTTACCGCAGCTTTTGTTATCGGACTTTCCAAAGCTGGTATAAAGGGAATCGCCATTGTGAACGTTACTTTGATGGCCTTGGCCTTTGAGGCTAAAGAATCAA
>CAZEUV010000297.1:0-2287 GCA_964515285.1 uncultured Maribacter sp.
GAAACACCGTTAACAATTATATAATACTGTTTAAAGCCAGCAACTACAGGCCCAAGGAGCTTTTAGCAAAAAGCGAAGGGCAATTGAGGGAACTCTTTACTTCGACCACGACCATTGATAACAGTAGATACAATGAGTTGATGTGCTATTTTGATAAGATCAACCAATCTCGCAAGCACCCTGGTTTCACCTTTCAATTTCATTACGTCGAGTATTTTTCACAGGCAAAAGAACCTTACAGCTATACCCAGTTCATGACCCATTACAACCGCAAGTACCCCAAGGTGAAAGGTTCAATGAAACTAGAACATGAAGCGGGCAATGAAGTTTATATAGATTTTGCTGGCAAGAAGCTGGAGATCGTGGACAAGGCAACAGGAGAAATCAAAAAAGTAGAAGTATTCGTGGCTATTCTTCCACACAGCCATTATACCTATGTAGAGGCTTGTCAAAGTCAAAAACGTGAAGATATGATTGTTTGTATGGGCAATGCACTTCGTTTTTACGGGGGAGTGCCTAAGGCCATCGTATCGGACAACCTGAAATCAGCCGTCACCAGGGCAAGTAAATATGAGCCTGTAATAAATAAGACCTTCAAAGATTTTGCACGCCACCATAATTGTGTGATCAACCCCACACGTAGTTACGCACCACAGGATAAGGCATTAGTGGAAAATGCTGTTCGATTGGCCTATCAACGCATCTATTATCCGCTTCGGGAAATGACCTTTTTCTCCTTAGAAGAGCTCAATAAAGAAATACGGATACGCTTAGTGGCATATAACGATTTACTGCTACAACGCAAGGGAGCAAGCCGTAAGGAGCTTTTTCAATCCGTTGAACGAAGCTATCTAAAACCCTTACCAAGTACAGTCTATCAAATGAAAGATTATAAGCGAGCGAAGGTGCAGAAAATGGGCTATATATACTTTTCGCCAGATAAGAGTTATTACAGCGTTCCTTATCGCTATATCGGTAAAATGACCCAAATACATTATACCGTTTCAACGGTAGAGGTGTATCATAACCATGAGCGTATAGCCTTACATAAACGTAAAAATGTAAGAGGAAGCTACAACACCAACAAAGACCATTTGAGCAGTGCGCACAAGGCTTATACCCAATGGAACCCTGATTATTTTAAAAACATGGCAGCCAAACACGGTAACCATGTACTATCGATAATAAAAGGGGTGCTCTCTGATGGCGACTATCCTGAGATTGCCTATAAACGGTCTATGGGCATTATACAACTTCACCGAGCTTATGGCTCCAGTCGACTTGATAATGCCTGTAAAAGAGCATTGTCCGCACAAAGTTATTCCTATAACCGAATCAAGAATATTCTAAAGAACAACTTGGATTTGGATCAAGAAGATCCACAAGCTCAGGCGAGCCTGTTCAATTCACACATTCCAATACATGAAAACCTTCGTGGTGCTTCTGATTATCAATAAGTAAATCTAAATATATGAACAACGATCAAACCCTTGAAAAATTAAAACAAATGCGCCTATCGGCCATGGCAACATTACATTTACAACAATTAGAGAACAACCTCTATACCGATATGACCTGTGATGAATACCTCGCTATCCTTGTGGACCATGAATGGGAACAACGCCAACAACAACGAATAGACAGGCTCTTTAAACAGGCCTGTTTCAAACAAAAAGCAAGCATTGCCGAAGTTCGTTTTACACAGCAAAGAAATCTGGACAAGAATATGTTCAACCGTTTGGCCACCATGGATTTTATTGCCAAAAAAGAGAATATAATCATTACCGGTGCCTCTGGTGTGGGTAAAAGCTTTTTAGCACAAGCCTTGGGAAGTCAAGCATGTTTGAACACTAAAAAAGTACGTTACACCAATACAGCTCGCTTGTTTGCAAATCTTAAACTAGCTAAACTCGATGGTACGTATTTGAAAGAACTGAAAAAACTCAACAGAGTAGATCTACTGATCTTAGATGACTTTGGGCTGCAAGCTTTTGATAAACAAGCAAGAGAATCTTTAATGGATATTATCGATGATCGATATCTGAGCTGCTCTACTATAATATCATCTCAAATACCAGTATCGGTCTGGTACGATATTATTGGTGAAGGTACTATTGCTGATGCCATCCTCGATCGAATTGTAAATTCATCGCACAGAATAAGTCTAAAAGGAGAATCTTTAAGAAAAGGAACTTTAAAAATCAACTAAACTTTTGTATAATTACATGATCTTTCAAAGTGGCATCATTTGACCGAAATGGGTGGCACGGTCGCTCCGAAATAGCCA
>CAZEUV010000298.1:0-2280 GCA_964515285.1 uncultured Maribacter sp.
ATGGTCGAAAGATTATTTGCGGTCGCAATGAACATCACTTTTGATAGATCATAGCCCATTTCGAGAAAATTATCGTGAAACTCACTATTCTGCTCAGGATCCAAAACCTCTAGCATGGCGGAAGATGGATCCCCTTGATGGCTGTTCGATAATTTATCGATCTCGTCCAATATGAATACTGGGTTAGAAGTCCCCGCTTTTTTGATGCTTTGAATTATACGGCCGGGCATGGCACCAATATAGGTTTTACGATGCCCTCGTATTTCGGCCTCGTCACGTAAGCCACCCAACGAAATTCTCACATACTCTCTACCCAAGGCTTCGGCAACCGATTTTCCCAAAGATGTTTTACCTACTCCCGGAGGTCCGTAAAGGCATAGTATAGGCGATTTCATATCGTTTCTAAGCTTCAAAACCGCTAAATATTCGATAATACGCTTTTTTACGTCTTCAAGACCGTAATGATCTCGATCCAATATCTTTTGGGCCCGTTTTAAATCGAACTTGTCTTTTGAAAACTCGTTCCATGGCAATTCAAGAAATAGATCCAAATAATTTCTTTGGACTGAATACTCGGCAACTTGAGGGTTCATGCGTTGCATTTTAGACAACTCCTTTTCAAAATAAGCGCCCACCTTTTCATTCCAGTTTTTCTTTTTGGCCTTCATTCTCATTTCCACGATTTCCTCATCATACGAAACTCCGCCCAACTCTTCTTGTATGGTTTTCATCTGCTGGTGCAGAAAATATTCGCGTTGCTGCTGATCCATATCGCTCCTTACCTTAGACTGTATATCATTTTTCAGTTCTAGCTTTTGCAGCTCGACATTCATATGTGTCAAAGTGGCCAAGGCACGTTCTTGTAAATTTCTTATCTCAAGTAGTTTTTGTTTGTCTTTTACAGCCAGATTCAGATTTGAGGAAATGAAATTGATAAGAAATGAATCGCTTTCTATATTTTTGATAGCAAAAGAAGCCTCACTCGGGATATTGGGATTGTCCCTGATTATCTTCAGCGACAGTTCTTTTATCGAATCGATAATGGCTAAAAACTCCTTGTCGTTTTTAGCGGGTCGTTCTTCACTTGCCTCTCGAACCGTGGCTGTGATATACGGATCTTTGGTCAGCACTTCGGCTATTTCAAAACGTTTTTTTCCTTGGATGATCACGGTCGTATTACCATCGGGCATTTGAAGTACGCGCAGAATTCTAGCAACCGTACCCACGGTGTTAATATCTTTCACATCAGGGTTTTCGGTTTCTTCGTCTTTTTGTGAAACGACCCCTATAACCTTAGAACCATTATTGGCATCTCGAATCAGGTTGATCGATTTATCCCTACCTGCGGTAATGGGTATCACCACACCTGGAAACAAAACCGTATTACGCAACGGCAGAATAGGCAATGTTTCGGGCAAGCCCTCATTATTCATTTCCTCTTCATCCTCAGGGGTCAAAAGAGGTATAAGTTCTGCGTCCTCATCAATTGAATGTAAGGACATATTGTCAAAATTTGAAAACTTGGCGTCTCCCATTATAGTATATTCGGTCATTCTGTCATTAACAATGACATGAACGATTTTATTAGTTAAACTCTACATTCACGAAAAGCCCAATACCATTGATTTATGGTCAATATAGCTTTTTCATTTTACATATAATGACAATTGTTGTGCCACACACGACAAACATAAAAAAACCCTTTCGAATAATTACGAAAGGGTTTTTTAGGACTGTCAAAATGATTTTAACAACCATCTATCTAGAACATGATTACTTCTGGATAACTACCGATTTATGATAAATATTGTTATCGGTCTCCACAATGATTCGGTAAACGCCATTGGCAAGAAAAGACAGATCCATCGTTTCTGCATCTTGATGGTCTTTATTATAACTGATCGAGTATACTTCTTTACCAACTGTATTATAGATTGAAACCCTGGCAGAAACATTCATCATCTTACCTAAATAAAGATCCAAAATACCCTTAGAAGGATTTGGGTTAATAAGGATGTCATCTGATTCACCTATCGCCCATTTACCATTCTCCAAACCTTGCGATATTGCCTTTGATGAGGAAGCAGGGACCTGGAATTCAAGCTCGAACCAATTTAGGTTCCAGCCCCTTTGTGTTGCATACACTCGAATGTTCTGTATACCTGCCGACAGGCTTATCGTATTTGAAACAGTGGTGTAGGTCTGCCATGCTCCTGTACCTGGCACATCAACAGTGCCCAGTAATTCGTCATTGACCATCATAGAGATCTTACCACCATC
>CAZEUV010000299.1:0-2243 GCA_964515285.1 uncultured Maribacter sp.
CTGACGAACATGTTCATAGAGGTCGATGTACCTGAAAGTTATCTGGGCGGAATAAAAAAAGGAAAGAAAGCTACCGTGTATTTTCCTGTTTTGGGCGATACGGTCAGAAGCAAAGTTCGTCAAACCGGAAATTTCATCAATCCGAACAATCGTTCTTTTACAGTTGAGATTCCAGTCCCCAATAAAAAAGGAAACATTAAGCCAAACTTGACCGCAAAAGTCAGGCTTAATGATTATACCAATGAAGAGGCCATTACTATTCCTCAGAGTATTATTTCAGAAAATGCCGAAGGCCAGCAATATGTTTATGTGGCCAAAAGCACAGAAGATGATAAGGCATTGGTAAACAAACACATTATACTAACAGGCAAGACCCAGGGCAGTATCGTTGAGGTACTTTCGGGTATTGTAGATGGTGATCTATTGATAAAGGAAGGCGCGCGAAGTGTTAAAGATGGCCAAAACGTACAAATTTTAAACGATTAAGTCAATGAGCAAACATAAAAAAAACGCGGATAAAGAGTTTCGGCTATCATCTTGGGCCATTGACAACCCATCGGTCATTTACGTAATGATCGCCCTTTTTCTATGGATCGGACTCAAGTCTTATTTTGCGATGCCAAGAGAAGATTTTCCTGAAATTGTGGAGACCAAAGTATATATCAGCACACCTTATCCTGGCAATACCGCAGAAGATGTAGAGCGTTTGATTACAGACCCCTTGGAGGATCGTTTAAAGAACGTGGGCAACGTTGTCAAAATCACTTCGACCTCGCAAGAAGATTATTCGATTATTACCGTAGAGTTTGACGAGGAACTTACCGTAGAACAGGCGAAACAAAAGATAAAAGACGAGGTCGATAGTGAAAAAGCTAGTGAAGATTGGCCCACTTTCAATAATGCCAAGGTAGAACCCGATGTTTTTGATTTGAACCTGTCAGAGTCCTTCCCCATCATGAACGTGAATTTTACAGGGGATTATCCTGTGGAAAAACTAAAGGAATTTGCGGAATATTTACAGGATGAAATCGAGGATCTTTCAGAAATCAAACAAGTCGATATTCGTGGTGCCCAAGAAAAAGAAGTTGAGGTTGCCGTTGATGTTTATAAAATGATGGCGGCAAAAGTAAGCTTTCAAGATGTTTTAGATGCCATCAACAATGGCAATATGACCCTATCGGCAGGCAATATCAAAACTGGAGACCAACGAAGAGCGATTCGTATTTTAGGTGAGATCAAAGACCCCATGCAGCTAAAAAAGTTTGTTATTAAATCAGAGAATGGAGCCATTTACTTAAAGGACATTGCCAAAGTAACATTTGAAGAGGAAGATAAAACCACTTTCGCACGCGAATTCGGAGAAAGTGTGGTCATGCTCGATATCAAAAAACGTTCTGGATCGAATATGATCGAAGCTTCAAATAAGATAAGGGAAATCGTAAAGAAGGCAAAAAACGATTATTACCCATCAGATCTGAATATCACTATAGCCAACGACTCTTCAGATAGGACCCTGAACCAAGTTGATGATCTGGTCAACAACATTATTTTTGGTATTATTCTGGTAGTGACCGTCTTGATGTTCTTCTTAGGGTTCAGAAACGCCCTTTTCGTGGGCTTTGCCATACCCATGTCAATGTTCATGTCTTTTATGATATTATCCCTCTTGGGCTATACCTTAAACACCATGATTCTTTTCGGAATGATCATGGGGTTAGGCATGTTGGTCGATAACGGTATTGTTGTCGTAGAAAATGTATATCGGCTTATGGGCGAGGGCATGTCAAGAACCGAGGCCGCTAAAAAAGGTATCGGAGAAATTGCTTTTCCCATCATTATCTCTACCCTTACTACCGTGGCCGCCTTTGTGCCGCTTGGGCTCTGGCCAGGTATTTTTGGTCAGTTTATGATCTACTTTCCCATTACCTTATCGGTAGTTTTAGGGTCATCACTTTTTGTTGCCATTTTCATGAACTCTATGTTGGTATCACGATTTATGGAGGTCGGCGAAAAAGAACTGAAAGTAAAACAACTGATACGCATAAGCATACTACTAGGTGGTTTCGGACTCTTCATAATCATCTTTGGGGGAGCAATGAGAGGGCTTGGTACGGTTATGATAATTACGGCGATCATGTTCTGGGTGTACAAGTACGCTCTAAAAAAATGGTCGTCAGCCTTTCAAAAAAATGCTATGGTGCGGTTCGAAAACTGGTACGAAAGACGAATTAAACACGCCCTTA
>CAZEUV010000300.1:0-2242 GCA_964515285.1 uncultured Maribacter sp.
TTTTGTTGACCAAATCGTTCAAGGCGCGCTCTAATGTTTTAAACACTTGTTGGTTAGTCTGCGACACCTGATCCGAATTTACGGTAATCGCACAATTCAGTTCCTGTGCGGTAAGAGCAGAGGAAAAAACAAAGCAAATGACTGTTATTAAAAGGTTACGCATGGATTCTACTAATGATTTCCGAGAAAATATCGGTGGCAACGGCTGCCTTAGTTTTTAATTCAAACGCTTTTATCTGTGAATTCTTATCTATAAAAGTGATTTTATTGGTTGGTTTTCCAAAACCGGCACCTGAATCGTTCAATGAGTTGAGCACAATGGCATCTAAATTTTTTCTTTTCAGCTTCCCTTTTGCATTTTCGAGCTCATTTTCGGTCTCCAGGGCGAAACCTACCAAAAATTGCTTTTTTTTCAGTTCTCCCAAGGAAAAAAGAATATCCTTGTTTTTCACCAAGTCGATATACAGGTCATCAACGTGCTTCTTTATTTTCTGGCTCGCTACTGTTTTTGGCCTGTAGTCGGCTACTGCGGCTGCACAGACAGCAATATCGACGTTGCTATAGTGCGCATGAACTATTTCGTACATCTCGTCTGCCGAAACCACTTTTATGCAGGTAATATGATCATGCTCAACATTCAAATGGGTAGGCCCCGAGACCAAAATAACCTCAGCACCGAGTTTTGCCGCCTCTTTTGCCAACTCATACCCCATGAGGCCTGAAGAATAATTGCCCACAAACCGAACAGGGTCAATGGCTTCGTATGTTGGGCCCGCCGTAATCAATACTTTTTTACCGCTCAACGGAAGTCCCTCTGACAAATAGCTCTTTATAAAATCTACGATAGCTTCTGGTTCGGCCATTCTACCCTCGCCATGCAGCCCACTGGCCAGTTCACCTGAGGTAGCGGGAATCATAATATTACCAAAAGATTTTAATTTCTCAAAGGAAGCCTTTGTGGTTGGGTGCTTGTACATATCAAGGTCCATTGCAGGAGCGAAAAAAATTTTGCATTTTGCCGAGAGATAGGTAGCCAATAATAAATTATCACTACCTCCACCTCCCATTTTTGATAAGGTATTGGCCGTGGCCGGGGCAATGATCATCAAATCGGCCCAGAGGCCCAATTCTACATGGTTGTTCCAATCAACGGTATCGCTTTCCTCTTTGACAAACGAAGAAAGTACAGGATTTTTAGACAAGGTCGCCAACGTAAGGGGCGAAACAAAAGAACTGGCACTTTCCGTTAAAACAACTTTAACGTCAGCACCAGCTTTTATCAATAACCGAACAAGAAAGGTGGTTTTATAGGCTGCTATTCCCCCAGTAATGCCCAAAAGAATATTTTTACCGCCCAACATGGTCCTACTCGTCTTTTTCAGTGTTTCTAAAATAAATTTTATCTGTCAACCATTCTTCAATCGCAAGCGCATGCGCTTTTGGTAATTTTTCGTAGAACTTAGACACCTCTATTTGCTCTTTGTTCTCAAAAACCTCTTCAAGACTGTCACTGTAAGTTGCGAATTCCTCAAGCTTTTCTAGAAGCTCTTTCTTTATTTCTGAATTGATCTGTATCGCTCTTTTCGAAGTTATTGAAATAGCTTCGTAAATATTATCGGTTTTTGCATCAAATTCATTTCTATTGAAAGTTTTCGTCGAAACGGCAGCTTTTGAGTTCTTTAAATCGTTCATGTTCATAATTACAGCTATTTTATTTGGTTTCTTTAATGTTCGAATCGCTATAGCGTTGCAATTCTTTTTCTATTTTTTTTAATAAAGCGTCCGCTTTCTTCGCGTACTTCGTCTCTGGGTACTTTTTCTTCAATGTATTGTAGGCTTCTTTTGCATCTTTCAAGCGCGCCTCTTTCAACCTGTCCAAACTATTGATCGCCATATGCGTAGTTGCATCAACTTTTAGGTACAAAGCCTCTTCACGATAGATAGAGCCCGGAAAATCAGACACGAAATTATTCAATGAAGCTACTGCGGACTTTAAAAGCGGGAAGTTGAATTCTCCCAACTTATTGAACTGTTTTGCGACCTCAAATGCTTTTAGTTCTTTTTTCGTGGTCAGTTCCTTGGCCATTTTATTGGCGTCCGCAAAATATTCGGAATCGGGATAGGTGTTAATATAACTTTGCAATTTCACCAATGCCTTGTCAGTATCTGTTTGATCCAAAGAATACTCGGGCGAGAGCATAAAGTAACTTTTCGCACCTAAAAATGCAGATTCGGGCACTTT
>CAZEUV010000301.1:0-2241 GCA_964515285.1 uncultured Maribacter sp.
TGTTTGGAGTTTTTGCACAAACAAAACCTTAGAACCTTGTTCGTAGTGAGCAATTACGATCAATTGAATTGAACCCATCATGAGTTCATTGGAAAAAATCGACCGAAAACATTTTACTTCCAGTCGAATTCTTTTCTCTTCTAATCACTATTGTTGATTGTTTTCTTGAAAAGTGGGTAGTTCAACAACGTACGAATCAACTGATTTACCGTCATCGGTACCACTCCAATCAGAGCCGAACAGTACTCTGGTTCCTGTAGGACTTATTACAGCATGGGGCTCTCCCCAATAATCGAATTCATTTTCATCGGCCCTGTGGTGCCCTATACGGTAGACTTCGACATTGCCTTTTTCGACTCTGGCTAAAATCAATTCTTGATCTAACAATCCTTTTCCATCCTCTTCATAGCCTATCATAGAGGCTGCGATCCACCCTGGGTTTTTATGGGCAACGGCAGAAATATGGGTACCGGTTTTTGAGTAGCCATACCCTTGACTTTCACTGATTACAGGAAAACATTCGCCAGTGGTTAGATCGTGTGCGACAATATTGCCAATACACCCACCTTGAGGTCCTTCTGCAAAGGCAACAGCATAATGGGCATCATGGCCACCAACAAGTTGTCCTAAACAAGAATGTTCTGTAGAATTTTCATTTAAATCGGTCTCGACCGTTCCATCTTCTGAGAATACTTTTTGGCCATGGTAAAAGCGTTTTCCGCTTGCGGCAGGCATCGGAGCCGTATAATTCAGGTCGTCAATACTGAATTCGGTAAGTGTCTCTGTAGAAATGCGGTACGCATAGGCTTTTTCATTTCCGCATCGAAAACCGATGACATCAGAATCCCAAGACATCATTTGAACATCATTGCCCGAACCAGTACCACCGCTACAGCCAGATAGTTCTATTAGATTAGCCAAAACCTCTTTATTCTTACTACTTACGGTGTACTTGGTAAGATCGTTGGTGAGGCCGTCAACATAGAAAAAGGTATCAGGGTCATCAAAGTCCCAATAAATTTGTTCAATATCATCGGGGAGTATATCATCAAGAAAACGTATAAAAGTATAATCCACGCCATTGAGCAGTTGATGTTTTCCTTGGCTCTGATCGTACAAGATCATATAGGTTTCATCAGTGTTCCAAGCTTGAATGGTACTGTACATGGGTTTGATTACATTGCCATCACCGGCATTGGTTATTCTTCTGATCGTAGTGCCAAAAGAAGGGTCGATTATTGTCTCTAAGTAGTCTGGTTTGGCAATATCCTGCATCGGGTGCTCGGCGAGGTCATTGACGGGCAGGCCATTACTTATATCGACTGTTGGTGTAATTTCAGGATCATCGGTTTGTTCTTGATCATTCGATGGGGAGCTATTGCTAGCGTCGTCGGTGGAGCAATTGGCCAATATTAGAAATAGGAAAAACAGGGTGAATAATGTGGGGCGTTTCATAAATAAAATTTAGGGTTCTATTTACTTACGCTGTTGAAACATTAAAAAGTTGTATATACTCTAGATTTTAACAATCTCTTAACGTTTCCTCTTTTAGCCTTTGGGATAGTGAACTCAAGATGAGTTCGGCTAAAACACCACGATCCAAAAATAATAGATTGAAAAAAAGGAAAGAAAAGCAATACCGGCATAGGTAAGGTATTGCAGCCATTTTTTAGGGCGGTGAATTTCGGGCAGATCTTCGCTCATTACATTTTTAAGGTTCATATACCCTACAATTGGTGCAACTACAAAAGAAACAAAGGTAGCTAAGGCTACCAGTGCGCCCATATTACCCTCAAAAATAATGATGACCATAAAATTAACTACTGCGAGTATGACTATGGCCAGGGCAAAATAACCTTTTTTACCATGAAGCTTTGTTTTTGGTGAAAGAAGGTCGATAATGTCCAACCCAACCCTTGCGACGGCATCATGTGCGGTCATGCAAGTGCTGAACATTGTCGCAAGGGCCGCAACAGCTATAAATACATAGGCCCATTGACCAATGTGCGTTGTAAACAACCGAACGACTTGGTCTGCAAAAGTTACCGCACTACCGCTAAGTTCGGTATTTGTGCCATAGAGCGTCATCGAACCAATGACCAAGAACATAACGGCCAATATAGTGGTCATTAAGTAGCCGATATTGAATTCTTGTAAAGATTCCTTTAGCGTGGGTTTATGTTTTTGCGTTTTCCATTTTTCTAAACTCCATAGGCTTATCCAGCTTGAAGCTTCGACTGC
>CAZEUV010000302.1:0-2218 GCA_964515285.1 uncultured Maribacter sp.
ACCGAAGATAACAGCTAGTATATTTTTGATTGTTGAATTCATTGTTGCTTTTTTTTTACGTTATTATATCATGTTTATCGTGCTAGTATATGAAAAGTAGCGGGTTTAATATCGAACTCGTCTTGAATTATTGTTTGGAACCGAGAATGAAGGCTTTCGTGCCATAATGAAGTCATTTTTTGGTTCCATAGCATCGCTACGGAACCAAAAACTGGCAAAATTAGGGCGTGAAATGCGACCCCGAAGCTTCGGGGGCAGGTAAAAGAATAACTCAAGACGAGTTCATCACTTCGTTTTCCAGTTTGACACAAATCTTACGTTTATTGACTTCATTTCGTTTTGGCATAAACTTCGCCATTTTTTATATCGTTTACGGCAATTGTTTATTTTTTATAAACTCCACTTTTAAGTTCGAGTTCTCCATTCTTCAAATGGTTCAGCAGATTCATTAGTTTTGGTTTTGTCGTTTCGCCCATGAGAACGTTCAATCCCATTTTAGGAGATCCAAATTCTTTTAGTCTTGCAACAAGTGAATCAAAAAAATCAATTCCCGCCTGGGTTTGATCAGTAGATTGTTCTTTTGTTAAACCAAACTCTTTTAAAATAACATCTATTTCCTTCGCTTTGAATAAGAAACTAAGATTAGCATTACTAGCCCAAGGCATAGGGTAACTAATTTCTCCATCTCCTTTTTTTAGGACATCGTAAAAAAGAAAATACCCACCTGTTTTCAATACCCTAATTATTTCTGAATAAAACTTTTTCTTATCTGGAATATTCATTTGAACATGTTGTGTCCATACAACATCAAAAGTATTGTCCTCAAATGGCAGTTCAGTAGCGTTTCCTTGTATAAAAGTCGTTTTGTTATTTAGATTTACTAGTTTAGATAGTTTGTTGGCCGTTCTTATATACTCATTGCTAAGGTCTATTCCTGTAGCCTGGCAATTGTATTTATCTGCAAGCATTCTACAAGGCCCTCCTAAACCACAACCTACGTCTAAAACGGATACTCCTTTTAAATCAATACTATTGGCTAGTTCTTGCGATACTGCTGCTCCACGCACATGAAATTCATCAACACTTGCAATATCCGACCGCTTTACTTTATCAAGAGGAATACTTTGCTCTTTGAGACAATTGATGATATCTTCATAAAGTTCTTCTTTGAGGTAATGCCTTTCAATACTTTGGTTTAAACTTTCCATTCTATTAGGTTTTGGTGGCCATTAATTGATGCCAACTTCAAAATAAAAACAACAGTTTTTCAAATAGAAGCCCTACTCCACTGCCCCAAACTCCAAAATTTCACTATCCAAATACCCAATCCGTTCAGCTTTGGCCATATACGAAATACCTGTGGGCAATGGCTCTGAATAAATGCGCCAAAGTGAATCTTGTGGTTGTTTCCAAAGAACGGTAGCATCTGTCTTTTTTGAGATCAAACGAATTTTATCGTCCTTTTCTTCCAATTCCAAAGGGGGTAATTGTGGTTGCTTGCCATCGGTCAACCATTTTTCTATCAATTTTTTTTCAGGATATTGGCCCAAGTCATTGGTTTCTTTTATCCAATCTTTTAAAACGGTCCGCAAGTGTGCCAAGGTATCTTTCAATTCGGGCCTATCAGCTATATTCACCAACTCATAAGGGTCGTTCTCTAAATCATAAAGTTCTTCTTCTGGTTTTGGGGTTCGGAACCAAAGGGACTGCACGGAATCTAATTCGCCTTTGGCGTACATCGCATCCAATTTTTTCATCATGGGCATTTGTTGTCTATATACAACGGGAAGAACATTTGAAATATCGACATTAAAATTCTTGATGTATTTGTACCGTTCAGAACGTACCGCACGAAGCCTGTCATAAAACCCATCAAAACGGTCCGAAGTGGTAAATACATAGTTGGGCTTTTTAACAACCTTGAATTTTCCGAACTGTGCCTTGCCCTGCATGACTTTGGGTGGTTTAATATTCGCCAACGAGAGTATGGTAGGTGCCAAATCAATAAAACTGATAAAACGATCATCGGTGTCGCTCTGTTTCTCGCTCTTTAAAAACTTAACGATCATGGGCACTTTGGTGCCTGTTTCGTACAACGCCCGTTTATGCCTCGGAAAAGGGCCGCCATGATCCCCGTAGAAAAAGATGATGGTATTATCGTAAAGTCCGTCTTCTTTAAGCTGTTGAACGATTTCCCCTATTTGGTCATCCATTCGTT
>CAZEUV010000303.1:0-2183 GCA_964515285.1 uncultured Maribacter sp.
GGGTTTTGAATCCTTAAACACCTGACAGGTTTTTAAAACCTGTCAGGTGTTTAAGTCAAAGTCCTCCACAAATAAAAATTCAGGTAACTCTCCCAGTGCCTGAAGTTTTTAAAAATGCCATCGACCTCTTCCTTGGTAGGCTTTTTATTGGTGTTGAAAATAGTGTGCATTGCGTTATTTAAACCCGAATCCCCATAAGCAATACAAGACATATCCCGTATAGTTTTCATCAAAACATAGTTGGCCGTCCAAATACCAATTCCTTTTATTTTGGTTAACTTTTCTACACGCTCATCTTTGCTTTTGCGATTCAAAAGAATGGGTTTGCTGATTTCATTGTTTAAGAATGCATTGCTCACGTTTAATATATAATCTATTTTCTGTCTAGAAAATTTCATCCCAACTAACTCATCCCTATCTAGGTTCGCTAGTACTTCAGGCGAAGGAAATAAGTGGTACACAATATTTCCAACTACCTCTTTTTCTCCATACTTTTCTACCAATAACCGCTTCAGTTTATAAGCAAAAGTCAGGTTAATCTGCTGACCTATAATCGCCCAACATAGTGCTTCGAAAAGGTCAGGTATCCCCACTAGCCGTGCGCCAAAATATAAGTTAGGAAATTCTTTGAGCGCTACATTTTTTGATAGGAATTCATAAAAAGGCTGAATGTTTCTCCCCACATCAAACCAGTCCAACACGTACGCCTTCACCTCCACTAAATTATCCTTTGAAATGGAATCTTTTAGTATTTCAATTTGCAGTACATTACTTTTTTCATAAATATTGATCAAGGCCTTTCCGTCAGACAATTCAACAAGACGTGATACCGTCTCGGCTTCTAGGTGATATAAGCAGTCGTCAAAACCTCTATCTAGATAGTGGAGACATTCTTTGAAAGAGAAGTTTGCAGGGACGGGAATATTTATTTTTTTCTGCTTTTTCATATTTATATCAATCACAAAGAGGACGCCCCTATGGGGCTCAAAACCATCTGTTAACACGTGCTACAAAGATGTTGCTCCTCTGGAGCAAATTAAAATTCTAATTCCTTCTGAACGGATTGATTTGAATTTGTTTTTTCAAAATCTAGTAGCCATTTTTTTCTGTGCAATCCACCTGCATACCCCGTAAGTGTGCCATTGGAACCAACCACTCGGTGGCAAGGAATTATGATGGCGACTTTATTTGCACCATTGGCTGATGCTACTGCACGTACGGCTTTCAGATTATTCAACGCTATGGATTGTTCCTTATATGTTCTCGTTTTTCCATAGGGTATGTTTGTTAATTCCTGCCAAACCTGTTTTCTAAAATCTGTTCCTTGCAAATCCATCGTAACAGAAAATACTTTTCTTTCTCCTTCAAAATACTCATTCAACTCATTTTGAACTTGTGTCAAATGCGAATTTTTACCAGGGAGAATCACTGCATCCAATTTATGTCTGATGTCTTTAAACTGTGCTTCCAACGTTTTGCGATCTGTGAACTCAAGTAAACAGATTCCTTTCTCAGTGGCACATGCAAACATAGCTCCGATTGGTGTACCGAACCGTACAATGTTCACCACAGATTTATTCTTTGTTTTGCTTGCCGAATCTCCAAATATAGCATGATAGCTTTCATTAAATCCACTCAACGATTCATAGCCGCTGTCAAAGGCAGCATGCGTGATTGATTGACCATTTTTGATATTAGTAAAGGCATCATTAATTCTCAACATTCTTTGAAAACCATGGAAGGTTAAGTGATAATGTTCCTTAAACCATCTTCTAATAGTATGTGGCTCAATGCTTCTTTGCTTTAAATCTTCGTCCGAGATTTTATTGTATGGATTGGTTTGTAACTCAGTGATGATTTCTTTTATGTAATTAGGCGTTGTTGCCTCTTGTTCTAAAGGCTTGCAAATTTTACATGGGCGGAATCCATTTTGCATTGCCTCTTGCACTGTGTTATAAAAATTTACATTTTCTTGGTTTGGTCTCCTTGCCCTACATGATGGACGACAAAATATCCCTGTTGTTTTTACGGCAGTGATAAAGACCCCTTCATAGGTTGTGTCTTTGCTACTTATGATACTATATTTTTCTTCAAAAGTTAAGGAGGTATCCATTATTCATATTTTTCCACAAAGAAAACATGTATAAAAGTACTAAACTACCGAAAACTTGACAAGTATGTTT
>CAZEUV010000304.1:0-2155 GCA_964515285.1 uncultured Maribacter sp.
ACGGGCAAGAAACTGCCAACAATACCTACGAGGGCAAAAATAAATCCTATGACGAATAGGGCGATGTCCATTTTAATTTTTCTTATTTGACGAAGATAGTACGAATTTGTTACAGATCCAGCACTGTAAATAAAAGTTCTGAATACGATTTTTATTAAGTTTAGAGGGCCTTACTGACAATCGAAGCATTCTCCTTCCGTGAGGAGCGAGGAGAGGTGTTTTAAATTATTCAACTAAAAAATTAGTTTAAACTAAATATATAGTTATATTTGTTTTATAGTTTAACTAAAAATTTAGTTTAAAACATGAAACAACTCACAAAAGCAGAAGAAGAGGTTATGCAAATGCTTTGGCAATTGAAAAAATGCAATGTAGCTGCGATTATTAAAGAATTGCCTAATCCGAAACCTGCTTATAATACGGTCTCTACTATTGTTCGCATTTTAGAGAGCAAGGGTTTTGTGGATCATGAGCAAGAGGGAAAAGGGTATTTGTACTTTCCTTTGGTCATGAAATCGGACTATAGCAACCAGTCTATCAACAAATTGGTCGACGGGTATTTTCAGGGTTCTTTTAAGAGTATGGTGTCTTTCTTTATGAAGAAGAACGATATGAGCCTTTCTGAATTGGAAGCAATTATGAAAGACATTAAAACTGCCGAGCCGGCAGAAGCAAATAAAAAAGCGGACAATTAAAATATTTCCTATGATACAGTATATTCTAGAGTGCATCGCCTTTCAATTGGTGTTTCTTATTATTTACGATCTGTTTTTGAAACGAGAAACCTTTTTTCAATGGAACCGAGTGTACCTAATAAGCACCTATGCCTTGTCGCTCTTTCTACCATGGGTAAAAATTGAAGCCTTGAAAACCTCGGTGCCTAATGTATTTAAGGGCTATTCTGAATTTCTTTGGGGTGCTAACGATGCTGCCGTTACCGTAACGGGGGCAGAAGATTCTATTTTTCAGATGCCTTGGGAATATAGTGTCTTATTCGGAGGCATGTTCATTGCGATTTTCGTTTTTGTATACAAACTGCTACAGATTCAACAATTGAAACAGAAAGGACAGGTGCATTATTTTAAAGATTTCACACAGGTGATTATTGCGAATAGTAGCCTAGCCTTCTCTTTCTTTAAATCTATTTTTCTAGGCGATAAGATAGTAGAAGAGGATTATAAAAATATTGTTGCCCATGAATTGGTGCATATTCGCCAAAAGCATTCGTACGACCTGTTGTTTTTTGAGCTTATGCGCATTGTGGGTTGGTTTAACCCCTTGGTTTATGTATATCAAAATAGAATATCTGAACTACATGAATTCATTGCCGATGCCCAAGTGGCCAAAACGAATAAAAGAGCGCAATATCAACTTTTGTTGTCACAGGTCTTTCAAACACAGAAAATATCATTTATCAATCAGTTTTATAAAAATTCATTAATCAAAAAACGAATCGTTATGTTACAAAAAACAAAGTCAAGCAGAATATGGAAATTGAAGTATTTAACATTAATGCCGGTTTTAGCGGCTATGTTATTCTATTCTTCATGCCAAGAAGAAGTAGAAACACCCCATGCTGTTACCATAACTGTTGGGGATATTGAAAACCTCACTCAGGATGAAGAGAGCGAGATGTTCACAAAACTGATTCCTCTTTCGGAAGGGTATGGCGACTGGATTCTTTATGTAAAAGATGATAAATCTACCATAGAATTTACCAGATCCCAAGAAGGTTCTGGTATTTCAGGACCCGGCAATACGCTTATAAATGCCAAAATGAACATAATATCGAGTGTTTTAGACGATGATTTCAATTTTTTCGATGGTAGAGCTAGAGCAAGATCGATTAAAGTTTCAATGATGGAGAATACTTTTCCCTTTGCCGTTGTCGATGAAGCCCCAATTTTTCCAGGTTGTGAAAATGAAACAGATCCAAGATCCTGTTTTAATAAAATGCTTCAAAAACATATGAGTAAACATTTTAATTACCCTCAAGAGGCACAAGAACTTGGCGTTCAAGGCAAAGTCTATATAATGTTCACAATAGCTAAAGACGGTAATATCGTTAATGTTAAAACTAGAGGGCCTCACAAACTTTTGGAAAACGAGGCAGAACGAATTATTTCACGTTTACCACAAATGACCCCTGGAAAAC
>CAZEUV010000305.1:0-2137 GCA_964515285.1 uncultured Maribacter sp.
GAGTATTTGCCGCTTTCAATTTTTTAGAAATTGCTGCAACTTCCCGAAAAAGTTCGCTATCCAGTATCACATCGTCTTCAACCACTGCGACAATACGATCCAGGTATTCAGCATAAACGATCGAGCTAAACAATAAGAATTTGCTCAGCAATGCTACTACGAAAAACCATTTAAAGTTATTTATTTTGTTCATAACCATCATGTTTAGTCACGTTTGCGATAACCCCTGATCTTTCTTTCCAGGAACTCATCTATTTTTTCACCAAAAGTACTTAACCCTTTAAGCTCAAATTGTAAAAACACGGCTGTATCCAGTTCTACATTTTCGACATCTCCAAAAAAATTATTATTTCCATTAGGATTGTTTCTGTCAGATATAGAAAAAACATTTTCGAAATTGAGGTTAGTGGCAAAACGCTGCCCTATAATACGAAAACGCCAGCAGCAACTATCCAATTCGACCCCAATAAAACTATCTACTGTACTTTTCCTCAAAAAAGAGTACTGCCAACCACCCATCACACTCCAGCCTTCATAGATGGGCCAAAGAAATGAAATATCAACTCGATTAATTTTCTTTCTAAAAATACGCTGGTTCCGGGTTTCTACGTTTTCTATTGCCAAAAATTCATTTTCATTATCACTGTCCCGGAAACGATAACTCAAATTCAGTATTTGTCTAGATGGTCCGCGATAATGTAGCCCTGCCTGATATCTTTCGAAATCTCCAGTATCTGGATTCCATTGCAGTCCTGATGTAAAACGGAGATTATCTGTTATTCTGCCATTCAAGCCAATAATGATATTGGAAAAAATATCTGTTTCAGGCTTGTCAGTCTTCAAGCGAGTTACTCTTCTATCCTGAAAATAGACAATCTGACCAATCGAAAAATCTAACAACTCCCTGCCGCTTTCCGATTCCAGCAAACGCGATGTCAAAGCATAGGACAATTGATTGGCATCTTGTATTCTGTCCTTGCCGCTAAACCGGTTTTCCCTGAAAAGCTGACTGCCGTTAAAGTCAAATTCACTCGAATCAAATATTGGAATATTATCTTGATTAGTATGAGGAATATAGAGATAAAATAGACGCGGCTCAAGGGTATGAATATATCCCGTATCCAAATCACCAATTTCTCGCTCAAAAAACAAACCTGTATCGAGAGAACCAATAGGCAGGGTTCGAGATATCTGGCTTGGCTCACCTGGATTCCGGTTCTGTAACCAGTATTGAGTATGTTGTAAAGAAACCTTGGGCGTTATAAAAAAACTGGACGTTTCGTAAGGAAAGCTGATTGAAGGTTTGATATCAAAACGTTGTCCAGTAACAGGTTCTTTCTCATTTGGGTTTATATCTGTAAAGGGCCTATAATCATCCAGTTCAATACCAAAAAAATCATCTACATTTTTCCTCTGGAAATAAACGTATTCGGATTCTAAATCCAAAGCTAGCGGCATGAATTCCATATCTCGATGTACATTCAGTAACAATTGAGGCAAGCGTTGATATGGTCGAGATCTATTTTGAACATCAATACTTTGAAAATTTTCTACTTTGGTTTTAAAAGAAACAGTAGTTTGTTCACTGTCTTTATCACCAAACGCATCTCTATAGGTCAAATTGGCAAAGCTACGCAAATGGGTATTAGTCGAAATATGCAGACCACCTTCCAAATCGTCAAAATAATAAGGATCAGAAACATAGTTGATATCCATTTCTGAATTCAACTTTGATGTAAATCGGGAAGTGTTTTTAAACCGTGCGTAACCTCTAAATGATTTACTGGGTACAAATTGAACCGGGTTAAGATTCTCATTAAACACCTGATTATTATCGAAGCCGAATTGACTACCTCGATTTTCACCAGCCAAATCATCATTTGGCAAAACTTCAAATTCCAGTGAACCCTCCGAAGTTTCGGTTAAGTATCTAGCTTCTGAGCCAAAAGCAAAACCACGCTTGCTTAAATAACGCCCCCAAAACAATGCATCATAATTAGGTGCAATATTCCAGTAATACGGGATATGCACCCCAAAACCGCTGCGGTCATTACTTCCCCAGGTTGGAGGTAAAAAGCCTGTAAGACGCCGATCATCAAGTGGAAAAGAAATATAAGGAGTGTACAGAAAAGGTATG
>CAZEUV010000306.1:0-2111 GCA_964515285.1 uncultured Maribacter sp.
CCTATCTTATTTTATGGGCCATCATAGACCATCGAAAAAAGGAGGCGTTCGTTATTCATTTTTTTGTACTCCTATTTTCAATGACCCTTTTAAATGCCTACGGGTTCTTTACGCTGCCCGATACGCCACTACTTTTTTTTACCGCACTTTTTCTATTGGTGTACAAAAAATTCATCGCCTCGCCATCGGCACTTTTGGGTATGGCCATGGGCCTTGTAATGGCCGCTTTGATGTACAGCAAGTACCATGCTGTATTGGTCATCGTTTTTGTGCTGTTGTCAAATCTTAAGCTCTTGACCAACAAATACGCTTGGCTAGCCGTTATTATAGCCCTCTTAAGTTACTCGCCCCATTTTATATGGTTGTATGAAAACGATTTTGTTTCTATTAAATACCACCTCTTTGAGCGGCCTAACCAAGCATATAATTTCAATAAGTTTACGGTAGGTTTTTTTGTAAAGCTTATCGCCATTTTCGGTTTGACCTTTCCGTTGTTCTATTGGGTTTTATTAAAAACAAAGGTAAAAGACGATTTCACAAAGGCCTTGGTTTTTCTTTCTTATGGCATTATCCTTTTCTTTTTTATATCCAGCTTTTTTAAGCGAGTACAAACACAATGGGTAATAGTGATCTCTATACCCATGGCTTTGATCGTATTCAACTATATCATCGTTAATGAGAATATTAGAAAATGGGTGTTTCGTTTAGGAATAGTGAATGTGGCCATATTACTATTTCTCAGAATCGGTTTGATCTATAAGCCTTTTTTTCCTGTTAATTATGAAACCCATGGCAATAAAACATGGGTAAAAAAAATATTTTCAGAAGCTGGCGATACTCCAGTGGTATTTGAAAACTCGTACCGCAACGCACCTATGTATGCCTTTTATTCAGGAAAGACCTCTGTGTCATTGAACAATATCTACTATAGGCGAAATCAATATTCCATCAACGATTCAGAATCTAAGGTTCAGCATAAAAGGGTCATGTACGTTTCAAAAATTTTACCACAAAAAGAGTTTTCCTTTACGCAAGTCAATGGCACAAAATATTACGGAAAGTATATCGATAATTTTGAATCTTTCAGAAAGTTAAGATGCTTTGTCAACGAAGAAAAGGTCGGCTTCGACCAAAATCAAGACATTCTTTTAAAAGTATACAACCCCTATAACACTGATATTGATCTAGAGAAAATCAAATTCGGCATCGCCTACCTGAACCACTACAAAGAAGTTCGCGATGTGCAACCCATCACGGTATCACCTGTTGATACAACAATTTTAAGATTGAAATCAAATGATACAACGAATTTTACGTTTAAGCTTGCGGAAACCAAAATAAAAGATCCTGGTTACTTTAAAATAGTGATTTCCGAAAATGACATACAATACGGCCTCAATGGCAACAATATTAAGATAAAGTAATGGAACCGATACTAAGGCATATAGATAATTTGGACTGGGTCACCATACTTCTTTTCAGTAGCCTACTGTTTGTTGTTATTGCCAAAAACATCTTTTATAAACGATTTTTGAATTTTATCGTTCTCCCATTTAACAACAAGTATATTTTTATGTACAACAAGAAAAAAAAGTTGATGAACTGGTTTCATCTCTTTTTTACTATTTTTCAAACAATCAACTTCGCACTTTTTATTTCTCTATCATGGCGTGCTTTATCAATAGCCAATAATAACAATACAGATCCTTATGTATACATTGTGGTATTGGGGGCTTTGATACTGTTCTTACTATTCAAGGTTTTTTTGCAATTGGGTAACGGTTTTATTTTTGGGTCGAACAAGGTCATAAGCGAGCTCATTTTTAAAAAAATGTCTTACCTGAATTATAGCGGCATTATCATGTTTTTCTCCAATATCGTGCTTACCTATGTTCTTAAAGATTCAGAAGTCGTTATATACGCAACAATACTCTTAATTTTTGTAGTAAATGCCATAGGTTGGGCTACATTATTGACCAATCACCAAAAATACATTGCAAGAAATTTTATCTATTTTATTTTGTACCTTTGCGCTCTCGAAATTGCACCTTTTGTCATCATCGGTAGTTATCTAAACGATTGGTCTCTATGAAAATAAAAACGATTTTGGT
>CAZEUV010000307.1:0-2109 GCA_964515285.1 uncultured Maribacter sp.
ACGATTTTATGTCGATGCAGCTCTCTTCTTTACTGTACGCATTGACCGTGGTTAGCTTTTATGTGCTTTTGGGCTATGTGCTTTATAAGAAAAAGATTTTTATCAAGGTTTAACTGATTTTAAGACTTATTTGGGTAAGCGTCTTGACGAAATAATTAAATTTGTACAAACTTAAGAAATGTTCATGAATTTTGAGAATAAGCCAAAAATAGGTATTGGAATCTATACTGCTAGTGAAATAGCACAGATTCTACGTGTTCCATATCGAAAGGTCTATACTTGGATGAATAAATATTGGGATGGCAGGCTTGGGAAAGATTATGGCTCGAGATATTCGTGGGAACATAACGGTGCTCGTTCTGTCAGTTTTCACACGTTCATTGAATTCTATGTAATGATGCGCTTTTCAGAAGCTGGGGTAAAACCGAAACAAGTTCTTGAAGCACATGCAGAGCTTGTTAAATTGTACAATACAGCCTTCCCTTTTGCTCTAAAGGAAGTTTTAAAAGGAATCAAGTCGGATGGGAAACATGTATTCCTCCGAACGAAGGAGGGAATCATAGAACTAAACGGGACCAAACAGTTTAATCTTGATTTAATCAAGTTATTTTTTGTTAACCTTGAATTTGATCAAGAAAATCTTGCTTCAAGATTTTGGCCGATAGGAAAAGACAAGTCTATTTTAGTAGATCCAGAAAGGAGGTTTGGCCATCCTGTAATAGATGGTAAGAATATTTTTCCTGAGATAATTTTTAAGCATTACAATGCTGGCGATCCTGTTGCCTATATAGCGCATGTTTATCAAATTTCTGAAGAAGAAGTAAATCACGCTTTGGAATATTGTAGAGCGGCATGATAATATACTTCGATGAAAATATGCCCAAACATCTTGCACATGGTTTTGATATCATTCAATTTCCTGAAGGTATAAAAACCAGTAAAGATATTAAAGTTAAGTTTTTGCCTGAGGTTTTTAATTATGGCGCTAGTGACAAAGAATGGATTCCACAAGTTGGTAAGGAACGTAGTTGTGTTGTAACACAAGACATTAATATTTCTAGGAGAAAAGATGAGTTAGAACTCTATCAAAAGCATGGTGTTGGGATGTTTTTTCTTAGGGGGCCATCAAAGAAAAGGGGACTTACCATTTGGGAGATGGTTCAGGCTCTTTCAAGGAATTGGTCTGATATATGTAGGATTTCAACTGAAGAAAAAAGGCCATTCGGTTATGTGTTTACTTTAAAGGGGAGGATAAAAAAGATTAAATAACTAGGTTGCCCCTATTGCCTATCAATTTGGCCACATACTTGCCGATAACATCAAATTCAAGATTGACCGCCGTACCTATTTTGTACGAACTAAATCGGGTATTCTCGTAGGTATACGGAATAATCGCAACGCTAAACGTGTTTTTTTCAGAATTCACTACGGTCAAACTAACACCGTCTACCGTGATGCTTCCCTTTTCGATGGTAACATTGTTCTGGTCAGTGCCATACTCAAAGGTAAAAAACCAACTACCATCTTTTTCTTCAATGTTCGTACAGCTACCTGTTTGGTCAACATGTCCTTGAACGATATGGCCATCTAATCGAGACCCTAAAATCATGGCGCGCTCCAAGTTTATTTTTTCGCCTACCCTTAAATTTCCAAGGTTTGTTTTTTGCAAGGTTTCCTCAATCGCGGTAACGGTATATGAATTTTCATCTAAAGAGACGACGGTCAAACAAACACCGTTATGGGCAACACTTTGGTCGATTTTCAACGCTGGGGCAAGTGGTGAACTTATGGTGATATGAAGGTTGCCACCATCCTCTATTAATTGCAGTACCTCGCCTAAAGTTTCGATTATACCCGTAAACATCTTCCGTTTAAATTAAGTAGTTTTGTTAAATTGGAATTTGGGAACTCGTCTTGAATTATTGTTTGGAACCGAGAATGAAGGCTTTCGTGCCGTAATGAAGTCGTTTTTTGGTTTCATAGCATGGCTACGAAACCAAAAAACGGCAAAATTAGGGTGCGAAATTCGAAATTCGCAGGTAAAAGAATAACTCAAGACGAGTTCAAGATACAAAGGTAAAGATATAATGGGCGAAAACAGAAAAATAA
>CAZEUV010000308.1:0-2073 GCA_964515285.1 uncultured Maribacter sp.
TCATTAATTGTTTTTGAGATTTACTATTAAGCTGGTATAGGTTTATTCGTTTTTTTTCTGTTTGTCAAAAAGGGCATCCATAATTATTTTTATACTATAAAAACCCAGTGAAATGGCAGCGATGCCGAGTAGTGCGCCAATAATCAGAATTGGCCAATAAAAAGAATGCGTTTCATTTTTAAAGGCTTGGTAGAGAACAATGGGTGCGGTAAACAACAGGGCGATGGTATAGGCAGAGAATTTTAATCCTTTAACAAAAATATCCTTATTCATAACGTTTCTCTATTTTCAGCGCTTAAAAATAATCATTTAGTGATATATTTAAAACCGTAAGAGTCAATATAATTCATTACTATGCAAAAATGAGAGTGTTACTGGTTCCTGATAAATTCAAAGGTTCGTTATCTGCCAAGGGGGTAATACGAGCGCTTGGCAATGGCATAAAAAAGGCTCGTCCGCAAGCACAGATACATTCTGTTTTGGCATCTGATGGCGGCGATGGTTTTTTAGATGCGGTGGCCAATTATGTTACAACTGAAAAGATTGTGGTAGATACCGTTGATTCGCTCGAAAGGCCTTTAAAAGCAACCTATTTGATTAATCGAAACACTCAGGAAGCCTATGTAGAACTCGCGGCGGCAAGTGGTTTGGTCTTGTTTGAGAATATGGAAAAAGACCCTATGAACACCTCTACGTTCGGTACGGGCATTCAGATTAGAGATGCAATCAAAGAAGGCGCAAAAACCATTTATGTGGGGTTGGGAGGAAGTTCTACCAACGATGGGGGAATAGGCATCGCAAATGCTTTGGGATATGATTTTTTAGATGTTTCGGGTAAGAAATTGAAACCCATAGGAAGTAATCTCTCAAAAATTGATTGCATAGAAAGCCCGAAAGCTACAGAGGTACTAAAGAATATTATTGTTTATGCCGTAAACGATGTCAACAATCCATTATTTGGAGAAAACGGGGCGGCCCATATTTATGCAAAACAGAAAGGGGCAGGGGTAAAAGAAATTGCTATGTTGGATGATGGATTGCGGCAATTGGATAAAACCGTACAGAAGCAAATGGGAATAGAATACGCAGATATTCCTGGGGCGGGAGCCGCTGGGGGAACTGCTTATGGTTTGAAAACCTTTGCCAATGCCCAATTTATAAGTGGAATAGATTTTATATTACAGCTTGCCAAGATCCATGAACTTATTAAAAAACAGCCTATAGATTACCTTATTACAGGGGAAGGAAAGATAGATTCGCAAACACTTAATGGTAAGTTGATCAATGGCGTTTTAAATCTAGGCCGACAACACAACATTCCTGTTGTCGCCGTTTGCGGCTCTTTGGATGCCGATAAAGAAGACTTAAAAGAAGAGGGCTTGCACGAGGTTCTAGAAATAAGCGATCGATCCAAACCATTGGCCTACAATATGAGAAATGCGTCAGAATTAATAGAGCATGCCATCTATACGTTCTTTAAGGAAAAGGCCTGACCAAATAATTGGCAATGTATTTATTCAATGGTGAGCGTATGTTTGAATTCTTGTACAATGGCGAAATAACCCAACGGAAATACATTAGGCTGTTCAGCATTATCAAATTGATTTCTATTGTCAAGGCCTGTGATATCGAACACATTGCCCCGAACAGTGGCAACGGGTGTTTGAAATGGCCCTTGCAGTTCTCCGCTTTGTTCTATTAGCATATCCATATAATTGTAAAACCCCTCGTCTACACCCAAAATGTTGACTTCTATTTCCGTTCCCGATTGAAATGTTTGATCGTAGAAATATGAGAATTGAAATTGCTGTCCATTGTAAAATTCATCTTCCGTAACCAAGTACTCCCCAAAATTAAAATCGAACAAATAAAAATCATCCCTGTCCGGATTATCGGTGAAAGAAATAATTATTTCGGTTTCATCACCGCCAAATAAAGTATCGTCTCCATGAACAAGGCTATCGATCGGAACGGCTGGCACATATTTGGTCTGCGCTATATATTTGCGTCCCTCGTGCTGTATAATAAGACTGAAAGTCCAATTTCTATCAAGAATGTTTGTTCTGATTCGTT
>CAZEUV010000309.1:0-2065 GCA_964515285.1 uncultured Maribacter sp.
ACCAAAATCGTTTTTATTTTCATAGAGACCAATCGTTTAGATAACTACCGATGATAACAAAGGGGGCAATTTCGAGAGCGCAAAGGTACAAAATAAAATAGATAAAATTTCTTGCTATGTATTTTTGATGATTGGTCAATAATGTGACCCAACCTATGACATTAACCGTAAGGATTAAGAGTATTGTTGCATATATAACGATTATTGAATCTTTAAGGACATAGGTAAGTACGATATTGGACAAAAACATGATAATGCCGCTATAATTCAGGTAAGACATTTTTTTGAAAATAAGCTCGCTTATGACTTTATTCGATCCAAAAATAAAACCGTTGCCCAATTGCAAAAAAATCTTGAATAGTAAGAACAGTATCAAAGCCCCTAATACCATGATGTACATATAAGAATCTACGCTATTAGTATTGGTTGTTGATAGTGCACGCCATGATAAAAAAATAAAAAGAGCAAAGTTCATTATTTGAAAAACCGTGAAAAAGAGATGAAACCAGTTCATCAACTTTTTTTTCTTGTTGTACATAAAAATATACTTGTTGTTAAATGGGAGAACGATAAAATTCAAAAATCGTTTATAAAAGATGTTTTTGGCAATAACAACAAACAGTAGGCTACTGAAAAGAAGTATGGTGACCCAGTCCAAATTATCTATATGCCTTAGTATCGGTTCCATTACTTTATCTTAATATTGTTGCCATTGAGGCCGTATTGTAAGTCATTTTCAGAAATCACTATTTTGAAGTAACCAGTGTCTTTTGTATGGGTTTTCGAAAGCTTAAACGTAAAACTTGTTGTATCATTTGATTTTAGCCTTAAAATTGTTGCATCAATTGGTGATGCGGTTATCGGTTGCACATTGTACACTTTTTTGTAATCATTCATGTAGGCTACTCCAAATTTAATTTTCTTTAGATCAATATCGATGCTATAGGGGTTGTATACTTTTACAAGAATTTCTTGATTTGGGTCGAAGCTGACCTTTTCTTCGTTGATGTAGCATTTTAATTTTCTGAAAGATTCGAAATCATCAATATACTTTCCATAATATTTTGTGCCATTGACCTGTGTAAAAGAAAACTCTTTTTGAGATAAAATTTTTGAAACGTACAATACCTTTTTATGCTGAACCTCAGATTCTGAACCGTCGATGGAATATTGGTTTCGCCTGTAGTAGATATTGTTCAATGAAACAGCGGTTTTTCCTGAATAAAAGGCATACATGGGCGCATTGCGGTACGAGTTTTCAAATACCACTGGAGTATCGCCAGCCACTGAGAATATTTTTTTTATCCACGTTTTATTGCCATGGGTTTCATAATAAATAGGAAAAAAAGGCTTGTAGATCAGACCGATTCTGAGAAATAATAATATGGCTACATTCACTATTCCTAAACGAAACACCCATTTTTTAATATTCTCATTAACTATGATATAGTTGAATACGATTAAAGCCATGGGTATAGAAATCACTATGATCCATTGCGTTTGTACCCGTTTAAAAAAACTTGACATAAAAAAGAAAAGAATAATACCATAAGAAAGAAAAACCAAGGCCTTTGTAAAATCGTCTTTGACCTTTGTTTTTAATAAGAACCAATAGAACAACGGAAAGGTCAAACCGAAAATGGCGATAAGATTTACAAAAAAGCCTACCGTGAACTTATTGAAATCGTATGCTTGGTTAGGCCGCTCAAAGAGGTGGTATTTAATAGAGACAAAATTGTTTTCATACAACCAGATAAAATGGGGCGAATAGCTTAAGAGGGCAACAATAACGGCCAGCCAAGCGTATTTGTTTGTCAAGAGCTTAAGATTTGACAGCAACACAAAAAATATGACCAATACCGCATGATACTTGCTGTACATCAAAGCGGCCATTACAAGGCCCATGGCCATGCCCAAAAGCGGCGATGGCGATGAGGTGAATTTTTTGTATATCAATAGAAAAAGTGCGGTAAAAAAAAGGAGTGGCGTATCGGGCAGCGTAAAGAATCCGTAGGCATTTAAAAGGGTCATAGAAAATACAAGCACAAAAAAATGGATAACGAAC
>CAZEUV010000310.1:0-2061 GCA_964515285.1 uncultured Maribacter sp.
ATAAACTCATAAACTCATAAACTCATAAACTCATAAACTCATAAACTCATAAACTTAGTCTACCTCACTGCTCAGAGGATTCCACTCCCTATCAAACTGCTTTAAATAATCCAGCATAAATTGATGGCGCTCCGTTGCCAGTTCTTGTCCTTTTTTGGTGTTCATTTTGTCTTTGAGAAGCAGCAATTTTTCGTAAAAATGGTTGATGGTAGGTGCGGTCGATTTTTTATACGTCTTCTTGTCCATTTCTAGGTTTGGTGGGATTTGAGGATTGTAAAGTTCCCTGTTTTTAAAGCCTCCGTAGCTGAAGGCACGGGCTATTCCAATAGCTCCTAGCGCATCTAACCGATCGGCATCTTGCACTATTCGAAGCTCAAGAGAGCTGAACTTTTTCTTCGGATGTTCTTTACTGGCCAAACCGGACTTAAAAGAAATATTCTCGATGATCTTGACCACGTGATCGATTACGCCATTATCTACGTTCAGGGATCTCAAAAATTCTTGCGCCAATTTTGGCCCCACCGTTTCGTCGCCATTATGAAATTTGGCATCGGCGATATCGTGCAACAAAGCCCCCAAAGAAACGACCAAGCCGTCTATTTGTTCGTTATTCGAAATAAGTTCCGCATTTAAAAGCACACGCTGTGTGTGAAACCAATCGTGCCCACCTTCGGCTCCTTGCAAAGTTTTTTTTACAAAGGTGATGGTGCGCGTTACAATTTCTGCATTTGTCATCTGAACGAAGTTACCCCAGAAACCACTACTTTTTCAATTTGAACCAAAAGGTCATCAATATTTTTATTGTTCTCAATAGGGTGGTGAACATCAAAAGTAATATGGTTGCCAATGCCACTGGGAAATTTTCCGTACCTAAGTATTTTCCATGAATTATTGATGCTAATGGGTACGATCAAGGCAGAAGGAGCGTTTTTCATTAATATTTTTATGCCCATGGGCTGAAATTTTTTTGGATGCCCGGTACGGCTTCGAGTACCTTCGGGAAATATAACGGCACTTCTGTTGTGCTTTTCAATATACCTGCCCAATTTGGCAATTTCAGCTAGAGCCTGCCGACTATCTTTTCGGTCGATCAAGGCAGAACCCCCATGCCTTAGATTATAGGAAACACTCGGAATGCCCCTGCCGAGCTCTTGTTTACTGACAAATTTAAGTTGGTGTTTGCGCAAAAACCAGCTGATCGGGGGAATATCGTGCATACTTTGATGGTTGGCCACGATAATCAAAGGCCGACCCATTGGTATATCATGTGGTTTGTTAAAAGAGTAGGTAGTGCCCAAAAGGTGCGTACAGCGCATTAGGCTCAGGTTCATCAAGCTTACACTTTTTTGGTGTAGGTCGTGTCCAAAAATAGTGAAGCACAGCCATTGTATAGGGTGGAATATCAAAAGCGTAGCCCCATAAAAAATCACACAAACAACGCTTAAAGGGTATGCTGCTATTTTCCGCATGTTACAAAAGTAAAAAACCGCTCCTTACGAACGGTTTTTTAAAGACTATTTTAAAAAACTTCTCCTTGGAAGGCCTGCTACTTTTGTTAGTAGAGTCTAGTAAAGAATCAACAAAACTCGTTATAAGCCTCTGTCAAATTTTCAGCGATCAGTTCAGCAGGTCTTCCTTCAATATGATGGCGTTCGATCATATGAACCAATTCTCCGTTTTTGAACAAGGCCATACTTGGCGAAGATGGCGGAAAAGGAGTCATTAGATTCCGGGCAGCATCTACAGCTTCGGTATCTACTCCCGCGAATACGGTAACGGTATGATCGGGTTTCTTATCGTTTTGTAGGCTCATTTTCGCGGCTGGTCTTGCATTGGCAGCGGCGCAACCACAAACAGAGTTCACGACCACAAGGGTAGTGCCTTCTTGTGCGATTGCTTTTTTTACTTCTTCTGCCGTATATAATTCTTCAAACCCGGCCATTGCCAAGTCATCTCTCATGGGTTTTACTAGTTCTGCGGGATACATATGTATGTTTTTTAAATTAAAATCAGAATACAAAGATACTTATTTTGTATCATCTCAATCATTTCTGCTATTAA
>CAZEUV010000311.1:0-2058 GCA_964515285.1 uncultured Maribacter sp.
TAAGTCGACCTGTAACCTCTGCATTTATCTTTCCCCGGGCACGAAATATCGGGCGAATTATTTTAAAAGCCTTCAATGCAATGACCGCAAATATGGCCAAAGGGATTAAGGTGAAAAGTGTCATGCTCCAACTAATGTTCAGAAGTAGTATTAAGGAGGCCACAGCAGTAATCGTACCACCTACCAATTGAACCAAGCCCGTACCGATCAGGTTACGAACCCCTTCAACATCGGTCATAATACGCGAGACCAATGCCCCTGACTTGGTATTGTCGAAAAATCGAATGGGCAGTGACAATACTTTTTTTTGTACTTGGGCTCTAAGTTCAGAAATTAAGAACTGCGCTTGTACGCTAAGAATTTTAGTCAGTAAAAAGGAGGTAATGGCCTGCACTAAAATGGCAAGGGCGACGGCAGCGACCAACAGTTTCAAGAAGTCAATATCCTTATTGGGTATGATATCGTCCATCAGGTATTTGAGGGATAAGGGCGCTACAAAACTGGCAGCTTTACTGATAACGATTAAGAACAACCCTATAAAAACGAGCTTGCGCCTAGGCCAAATAATGGTTTTGAATGCGGTGAGGATACTGACTTTTTTGTTGGCCATTTCTACAAGGTTTGATATGTTTTATAAATAACTCAAGCCTGTTTGCCACAGGTACGGCTTCCTAATTTACCTCTCCTGGGAGAGGTCGGAACTGCGTTTTTGCCCCCGACGGTTCGGGGTCGGGTGAGGAAAAATACAAAATTTAGTTCTTGCTCCTGAACCGAAAACGGCAAAGCACTTCTATAGCGCTCTCTTGAGAATTTTCGGTTTTAAGAAATTTTTTATTGGTAAAAATACCACGATTTTAGTATCAAGGTGCTAAGCAGGTGTTTTTTAAGTAAAAATTAGCATTTCAAATATCAGACCTGTAATTTAACAGCAGAAATCCTATAATTTTTCGCTTATGAAAATGCTTCCCATTTTATTGGTATTCGTTTTGTTTTCTTGCAAAACGAATACCCAGCCCAAAACCGATTCGGAGCGTTGGCAGGCCCAAGCGGAAAATATCACCATAATTCGTGATGATTTCGGAGTGCCCCATATTTATGGCAAGACAGACGCCGATGCTGTTTTTGGTTTGTTGTACGCTCAATGTGAAGACGATTTCAACCGTGTGGAGCAAAATTATATTTGGGCTACGGGCCGATTGGCAGAGGTAGAAGGTGAAGAAGCACTTTATAGTGATCTAAGGGCAAAATTATTTATGACCGAAGATCAGGCGAAGGCTAATTATGAGAAAAGCCCTGATTGGTTGAAAAAATTGTGTGATGCCTTTGCAGACGGAATCAATTATTATTTAGAAACGCATTCTGAGGTAAAACCGAGGTTATTGACCCATTTTGAACCTTGGATGCCGATGTACTTTAGTGAAGGTTCTATCGGGGGAGATATCGAACGGATTTCTACCAAAAAGATAAAGGCCTTTTATGAAAGTGGAATGGACATTCCCGAAGAAGAAAAACTACAGCTTAAAAAGAAAGAAGAAATGGCGGAACCTCAGGGCTCAAATGGTATCGCTATTTCAGGTAAACTAACGAAATCGGGCAATGCCATGTTGCTTATTAATCCGCATACTTCGTTTTTCTTTAGGGGCGAGGTGCATGTGGTAAGTGAAGAGGGGCTGAATGCCTACGGCGCGGTTACATGGGGACAATTTTTTGTGTATCAGGGTTTTAACGAAAAAACAGGGTGGATGCATACCTCTACCTATACCGATGTGATGGACGAGTTCAAGGAGACCATTGTGAAGATCGATGATAAGATCTTGTATCAATATGGAGAAGAACTTCGGGCTGTAGAAACTTCTGAAATCATTTTGAAATATAAGGATGGCGATGTAATAAAAGAGAAAATGTTTCCTGCATACCGAACGCATCATGGCCCGATAACCCATATGGACGATGACCGATGGACGGCTTCGGCAATGATGTGGGAGCCTGTAAAAGCATTAGAACAATCTTTTATCCGTACAAAACAAAAGGGATACAAAGGTTTTCGCAAGATGATGG
>CAZEUV010000312.1:0-2054 GCA_964515285.1 uncultured Maribacter sp.
TGTTCGTTAAGATACATCGTTTACAAAAGTTAAAGATTAGTTCGACTTTGCACGTATGGATTTTTTCGAAGGGAAATCAGTAACAATGAATTATACCAATTACTAGCATTTGTTATTTTCTTTCAAATACTTTATAATTATTCCAAGTTGTCCTAAATGATAAATATCGTGATGAAGCATTCCAGTAATCACAAAATTATATTCATAATTGCCTTTAAAATCTGTATCATAATACTGTTCATTCAAAAATTCATCATCTTTCGATTTTAATAAATTAATCAATTCTGATAAAGTTTTATCGTACTCTGATTTAATGTAATCCCAGCCCAAAATTTCGAGTTTATCATTAGCCAACCAGTTTTCCTCACAATCGTCCGTTTTATTTCCTTTTCCTGTCTGGATTTTCAAGATAGTCTCTTTTCTCCATAATGTCAAATGAGAAATTATTTCCGCAACACTATGTAAGTTTTCAATTGGTCTTAAAAAAACAGAATTTTCATCCACTTGATTCAATTTACTATCAAAAGTGCTACCTATCCATAATTTTCCATTTTGGACTTCTTCTAATTGTTGAATAATATTTTCGACGAGGTATTTCATTCTATAAAATACTAACGTATTGCTTACTGACTACCTGCCTTATCAACAACTATTCGTTCATCACGGTTGGCAATTTCCCACGCGGTGTGAAAAATCAATCTTGACCTATTCTGAAGTAGGTCATAGTTTATTTTATCAGGTGTGTCACTAGGTCTGTGATAGTCAGCATGTGTTCCGTTGAAATAAAATATAATGGGAATATTGTTCTTGGCGAAATTGTAGTGATCGCTTCTATAGTAAAAACGATTGGGATCGTTATCATCGTTGTAGGTGTAATCCAATTCGATGTTCATAAACTTCAGGTTCACTATTTCTGACAGTTGGTGCAGATCAGCACTCAATTTATCAGACCCTATCAAATAAATATAATTTCTAGCACCCTCACGTTTGGGGTCGATACGCCCGATCATGTCGATATTCAGATTGGCGACTGTTTCTTCTAACGGAAAAATAGGATCTACATCGGTATAATACCTCGATCCCAAGAGTCCTTTTTCTTCACCGGTGACATGTAAAAAAACAATAGATCTTTTCGGTCCCATACCAGCATCTACCGCTTTCTTGAAAGCTTCTGCAATTTCTAAAAGAGCTACCGTACCTGAGCCATCGTCATCGGCACCATTATTGATTTCGCCATCGGCAGTGATACCTATATGATCTAGGTGAGAAGAAATCACCACATACTCATCGGGTTTTTCAGAGCCTTTTAAAACGGCGACTACATTTTCTGAATTCACCTCTTCGTTACTGCCACTAATATTGAAGTCAATGGCCGTGGCAAGTTTTTGCGGTAAATGGTTCTCATCTATATTGGGCAAAATACCCTTTGCGAAATCGGTATCTATAAAAATAGTGGTCAACGCATCGTTTTCCTTTTTCTTAAGCTCCATTTTGTCTCCACCTCTTTTTTTCTTAGTGTCAAATTGACTTTTAAAACGCGCAAAATTATTTTGGTCATAGTACAACAGGGCCTTGGCTCCTTTTTCTGATGCAAGATCTATTCGCTTCTGTAGAGATTCGTACATTTTACTCCAAAACGATTTCTTACTTGATCCCGAAAAATCATACGTGCCATCTTCATTGATCGGTTCACCTAATTTAACCAAGACGATCTTGTCTCTAACATCCAACCCTTTATAATCTGAATAATTGCCATACTCGATACCGTAACCCACATAAACAATAGTATCGTAGGCCCCTGTTAATGCCGAAAATGTGAGAACATGTTCTCCCATAGTAAATTCGATATCGTTCAAATTTATACTTCCAGTCGGTAGTCCGCTTATCTCCAAGGGAACGTTTTGCAAGTAATCGCCATTATTTTTTGCGGCAGGTATACCAAGTTTTCTATACTGTTCTTTGATATAGGCCGCTGCTTTTTTTTGCCCTGGCTTGCCTGTTTCCCTTCCTTCATAGGCATCAGAAGCATAGGTGTACAAATGACCTTTCAATTC
>CAZEUV010000313.1:0-2042 GCA_964515285.1 uncultured Maribacter sp.
AAACCTTACGGCGTTCATTATTTACAAGTAAATATCAGAAATAATAGCGAAACTGCTATCGTTGAAAAAGTGGGAATGGTACGGCAAGTATATCCTTTTGAGCAAGTGGGAAGCTTTACCTGTTCTGACCCTTTACTCAATAGAATTTGGGATGCTGGTTGGCGTACTTTACAAATCTGTGCCGAAGATTCATATACAGATACTCCCTTTAGAGAGCGAGGTTTGTATGCAGGCGATATGTTACCCGAAGCTGCAATTACCATGGCGGTAAGTGGAGATACTCGGTTGCTTGAACATTCCTTAAATATTTTTCAAGATATGTATTATGATGAAATGTATACTGATAAAGAAAACAGACATGCCGATTTTCCATTGATTACTTTGGTAACACTTGATTATTATTTACAATATACAGACGATTGGGCTTTTGTAGAAAAGCATTATAACAATTACAAATCGCTCTTACAACAGTATCTAAAACGTAAAACTAAAAATGGGTTACAACACCATAATCGTACATTTATTGAATGGACTAAGCTAAACAAACATGATGCAGTGATGACTGCGCAACAAGCCTTAGTGGTGAAATCAATGCATATCATTTCTCATTGGGCAACAAAACTAAATAAACCTGATGACGCTTTGTTTTTTAATAAAGAAGCCAAAGCGCTGACTAAAGCCATAAATACGATGCTGTGGGATGCATCAACAAACAGTTATTGGGATGGGATAAAAAATGATAGTTTGATTGATAAACACCATCTTACTTCAAGTATTTGGCCAGCTTTATACAATGTGTCTGATGAAACTAGAAAAGCAAAAATCATTGAAATGCTAAAAGTGGAAACACAAAACATTATTACAGGTTTTCGACAAAATAAGATTGCCCCTTATAGTTCATTTTACCTCTTTGCACTCTTATACCAATCTGGAGAAGCTGGTTTAGCCGAAGCACTTATAAAAAAGCATTGGGGACCAATGGCACAACATACTGAAAATCCAACGGTCTGGGAGAACTTTAGTATTTCTGGTGATTTAGGGACTTCAAGCCATGCATGGAGCGGGCATCCAACCTACTATTTGTCGTCTGAAGTATTAGGTGTAAATCTGGGTTTTTATAAAAAACTAAATCGTGATGTCATTGAAATTGAACCACAGTCAGCAACTGTAAATTGGACAGAAGGTAGTGTAGCGCATCCGCAAGGAACGGTTTTTGTATCTTGGAGAATAATGGGCAATCGTTTATTACTTAATTATACCGTTCCAAAAGATGCAAAGGTTATTGTAAAACCTAAAGGGCGTTTGGGTGAATTGGAATTATGGGTGAATGGTGAGTTAAAATAAAGAGAAGGCGAAAATCAATTAAACAATAGAATTTAATACAATGACAAACAAATTTCTTATTTCTGTATCCTTCATGTTGATTTTCTGTATGCCGGTTATAGGCCAAGACGAAACCCTTTCGCTTTGGCCAGATAAAATTCCCAATCAGCGTATAACGAACGAAAAGGAAAAGCAAGAGAAACATGACATCCTTTTAATACGTAATGTGCAGACACCTGAAATAGATGTGTTCTTGCCCTCGAAAAGGAATGCAACAGGTGAAGCGGTCGTTATTTTTCCTGGTGGGGGCTATCAATTGTTAGCGTATGATTGGGAAGGTACAGATATAGCCAAATGGTTAAATTCAATAGGTATTGCAGCAATAGTGGTCAAATACAGGTTGCCAGTGTCGAAATCTATAATAGAACCTCATAAGGCACCTTTACAAGATGCCCAACGGGCAATGCGACTGGTCAGGGGCAATGCCGAAAAATGGAATATCGAACCGAATAAAATAGGTATTATAGGATTTTCTGCCGGAGGCCACCTAGCCTCTACCTTAGGAACGCATTATAATGAGGTCGTATATGCCCAACAAGATCAAAATGACACCTTGAGTGCACGTCCTGATTTTATGGTGTTGATGTACCCGGTAATCACTTTTTCTGCTGTGTCTACACATTCTGGCTCAAAAAAGGGACTTATAGGCGAAAACCCTG
>CAZEUV010000314.1:0-2032 GCA_964515285.1 uncultured Maribacter sp.
ACACCTAAAATAATGGCATCGGTAATTAAAAAAGATTACCCTGAAGTGGAAGGCGTTTCTAGATATAATTATGAAGATACATTCTTGTTTTCAGTAGATAATAAACGAATAAAAGGTACAGGAACCCTTGTTGATCCTGATTTTTTAAAGATGTTTAGCTTCCCCTTATTAGAAGGTAATATAGAAACGGTTCTTGCTGATGTAAACTCAGTGGTCATTACTCAAGAATTTGCAAGAAAATTGTTTGGTAGCGAATCACCTGTGGGTAAAATAGTGATGATTGACAATACCGATAGCTTTACGGTATCTGGTGTTTTAAAAGATCTACCCCCAAACACCGATTTTACCTTTGAATTCCTAATACCTTGGGCGTATCTCCATCAAAAAGGCAGGGATGATGAAAATTGGGGCAATAATTCAATAGCAACCTATGTAATGTTAAAAGAAGGGACGAACTATACTACCTTCTCTAAAAAAATAAAAAACTTACGAGAACGCTACGACAAAGGATCCCCTGAAATGAAAACTTTGTTATACCCATTTTCTCGAACGTGGTTGTATGGAGAATTTGAAAATGGTAAGGAAACAGGTGGTAGAGTTGATTTGATTCGAATGTTTGGTATTATCGCAGCTATCATTTTAATAATAGCCTGTATCAATTTCATGAATTTAAGTACGGCGCGCAGTGAAAAACGGGCCAAAGAAGTTGGTATTCGTAAAGTTGTAGGAGCGAGAAAAATGGCTCTTGTTGTGCAATTTTTAGGCGAAGCGATCCTTATTTCTTTTATAGCAGCCCTATTTGCATTTCTATTAGTGTGGGTCGCTTTACCTTTTTTTAGTACACTGATAGACAAACCAATGTCATTGGATATAACCAATATGTGGTTTTGGTTATCGGCCTTGGGTGTTATACTTTTTACGGGAATATTGGCAGGTAGTTATCCGGCACTATACCTTTCAGGGTTCAAACCATCAGCAGTTTTAAAGGGAACTTTCAAAAAAATGAATACACCATTTACACCTAGAAAGGTGTTGGTGGTACTTCAATTTTCTGCGGCTATAATACTGATTACGGCGAGCATAATCGTAACACAACAATTAAAAAAAGTTCAAGATCGACAAACAGGCTATTCTAAGAATAACTTAGTCTATTCAATAATGGAAGGCGATATTGAAAAGAACTATACACTTATCAAAGAAGAATTGTTGTCTTCTGGTATTGCATCATCAGTTACCAAGACGAACTCACCAATAACAGAAAGTTGGAGTAATTCATGGGGTATTGAATGGGTAGGAAAAGAAGAAGGCAATAAAACCCTTGTTCACCGATTGATTGCTGATGACGCCATTGTAAAAACCACGGGTATTGAGCTTATTTCTGGACGTGATTTTGATTTGAGCAAATATTCAACAGATTCAACAGCGATTATTCTCAATGAAGCTGCGGTAACATTAATGAATTTCAAAGAACCCATAGGTCAGATTATTAAAGATAATGGTATTGAATGGCACGTGGTTGGCGTGGTAAAAGATTTTGTAATAAACTCACCTTTTCAAAATATTCAACCTATGGTAATTGAAGGCGCAAAAGCTTGGTTTAGCGCAGTTCATATTAAGTTTAATAACGTAAACAACACGGTGGAAAGCCTTGCAAAAACTGAAGCTGTTTTTCGTAAATATAATCCCGAGTACCCCTTCAACTATGAGTTTGTAGATCAAGAATATGCTAAAAAGTTCGATGATCAGAAAAGAACTGGTCAACTCGTAAGCTTGTTTACCTTGCTTACCATTTTCATTTCTTGCTTGGGCTTATTTGGTCTTGCAAGTTATATGGCCGAAAGTCGCATCAAAGAAATTGGTATTCGAAAGGTTTTAGGGGCCACAATAAGCAATATTACAACGCTTCTTTCCAAAGATTTTTTAAAACTGGTCTTAATAGCCATTGTATTTTCCATTCCTATTTCATGGTATTTTATGAGTAAATGGTTAGAAGATTTTGCATATAGAATAACTATTTCTTGGTGGATTTTTG
>CAZEUV010000315.1:0-2026 GCA_964515285.1 uncultured Maribacter sp.
AACGCTCCCAATACAGAGAACAATTACAAGTCTTAGAAATGAAAGCACTACGTGCGCAGATGAATCCACATTTTTTATTCAATAGTCTTAATTCTATCAATACTATGATTTTGAGTGATGAAAATGATAGTGCCAGTAAATACCTTTCAAAATTCTCAAAATTGGTACGTTTGATGTTAGAGAATTCTGAACGCCCTAAAGTCTCATTAAAAGATGAAATCAATATGTTAGAGACCTATGTACAGTTAGAAACCTTGCGTTTTAACAATAAAATCGAGTATAAAATTGAAGTAAATAAAACCATAGATCAAGACGATACATACTTGCCTTCAATGGTATTACAACCTTTTGTTGAAAATGCCATTTGGCATGGCTTATTACATAATGACAAAAAAGGTTTACTCACTATTATAATAAAAGAAGATTCAGAAAACTTATATTGTAGCATTATCGATAATGGCATTGGTAGAGAAAAGTCGCTTACTTTACAAAAAGAAGGTGGCCTAAAAAAGAAATCGATGGGCATTAAAATTACAACCGAGCGCTTAAGGCTACTAACGCAGCAAAAAATAAACGAAGTGATTGCTATTATAGACTTAAAAGATGAGAATAACAATGCAATAGGTACACAAGTGAATATACAAATACCGCTTTCTTGATATGATAAGAGCCCTAATTATAGATGATGAATCAAGAGCTAGGCAAGGGCTTCGGTTGGTGTTGGAAAAATATTGCCCCAAAGTAGAGGTACTTGCGCTTTGTGAATCACCAGAAGTGGGTTTGGAAAAAATAGAATCCCTTAAACCAGAGCTGATTTTTTTAGATGTTCAAATGCCGAAGATGTCAGGTTTTGATTTGTTGGAAAGAGTTCCCGAAATCAATTTCGAGGTTGTTTTTGTGACGGCCTTTGACCGTTATGCCATAAAGGCCATAAAATTCAGTGCACTTGATTATCTCTTAAAACCCATTAACATTGATGAATTGGTTACTGCGGTCAACAAAATTTCTAAAAAAAGACAAGATAAGTCGCTTCTATATACTTCCCTATTTAACAATGTAAGACCAGGCATGGAAAAATTAAAGCGCTTGGCCATTCCCTCAGACAACGAAATCATTATGCAGCCCATCGATGACATCATCTATTGTGAAGCGGATAGCAGCTATACCACCTTGTATTTGGTGAACAATAAAAAGATTACCGTCTCCAAGACCCTGAAAGAATTTGAAAACATATTGCCCGAGACCGATTTCTGCCGCATTCACCATTCCACCTTGGTCAATATGGGGCATGTGGCCAAATATATCAAAGGAGAAGGCGGCTATGTTATTATCTCGAATGACATACATCTCAACGTGTCACGCAGGAAAAAAGACAACTTTCTACAGCAGTTGAATCGGGTTTAATACCATTTACTAAAACTCACTTCGCATTTACTTCCTTTAGCATACCACTTACTAGTTTGACCTGAATCACCTCATAAACCTATCTTATTTTTACACCTATGAATCGTACTAGTATGTGCAGCCTTGACAAAAGCTACATAATCGGTTCAACCAAAAACCTTCCCCCTAACACAGACAAAAGATAAAAATAAGGAGGCTTCTTCCGCCTACTGCTTATGCATTATGTGCATCAACCCTAAAAAGCAATAATCACAGGGTTGTCACAGTGATTAGGAAAGCCTCCTTTATAAAGACAACTCCCCCCAAACTTTAATGTGTAACTAAAATTTAATGTAATGAAAAAATTAAAAAATTTTAAGCCCGATTTCCTGTTCATTCTACTGCTACTCGTTTTATTGGCTATGATAAACTCTTGTAAAAAGGATGATCCTGTTGAAATAGACAATAATTCACAAGTAGTCTTTCCGCCAGATTATGTTGTGCTCAAAGGGTTCTACGATGCCAATTCAGGAAATACCCTGGGATGGGATTTTGACGACACCTCTATGAAAAGTTGGGTGGGTGTAGCCACTACGGGAGCACGCGTAACCCAACTAGACCTCACCAATAAGGGAATTACTAC
>CAZEUV010000316.1:0-2005 GCA_964515285.1 uncultured Maribacter sp.
GCGGGGCTTACAATGAAGATAAATAACCTTTATACCACAATAGCTATAACGTATAGGGCGTTAGTAAGTATACAGAAGATTATTTGACTAACTTTGCATAATATTTAAACTAAATTAAAATGGCATTAGAAATAACAGACGCTACTTTTGAAGAAGTAGTTTTGAAAAGTGATAAACCCGTAGTAGTAGATTTTTGGGCAGCTTGGTGCGGACCCTGTAGAATGGTAGGCCCTATCATTGATGAGGTAAGTACCGAATATGAAGGTAAGGCAATTGTTGGCAAGGTAGATGTTGACGCCAATCAAGAATTTGCCGCTAAATACGGTGTTCGTAATATACCTACGGTATTGGTCTTTAAAGATGGTGAAATCGTAAATAGGCAAGTTGGGGTCTCACCCAAGAAAGTCTATACCGATGCAATCGACGCAGTACTTTAGTCATTGTAACTGATAAATTTAAAATCTCGCTTCTGCGAGATTTTTTTGTTTAGAAGTTTATTCATTTAGAAAAGTTTGATTTTTCCTGCCGTCTAATATCCTTATCTTAGTTGCATGAACCTTCAGTCTGAATTAAATAAATCGTTACTGTTTCAAAACCTTGAACTGTTGGCCAATCAAGTGGTCGAGGGTTTTATCAGTGGTATACATAAGAGTCCGTTTCATGGTTTTTCGGCGGAATTCGCCGAGCATAAGATTTATAATAATGGAGAGAGCACCAAGCATATTGATTGGAAACTCTTTGCAAAGACTGATAAGCTGTACACCAAAAAGTATGAAGAAGAAACCAATCTAAGGTGTCATATGATTTTAGATAGCTCTGCTTCAATGTACTACCCCCAAATTAAAAACCCCCAGCTGGGCGACCTCAATAAAATAGGATTCGGAGTCTTGGCAATCGCCGCCTTGATGAATATTCTTAAGCGACAGCGTGATGCCTTTGGCCTGAGTGTTTATTCAGACCGCTATGATTTTTACGCTCCTGAAAAAGGAAGCGAACGTCACCATCAAATGTTATTAGCGAAACTGAGTGCGACAAGTTTAGATGACCGATCTGCCAAACAGACCGAAACCTATACCTACCTGCATCTTATTGCCGAAAAGATAAAACGGCGTAGTCTTATCTTTCTTTTCACCGATATGTTTCAAACCGCCACTGATGACGAAAAACTGTTCGAGGCTCTACGCCATCTGAAATACAACAAACATGAGGTAGTTCTGTTTCATTTGTTGGATCGGTCTACCGAGCATGATTTTGATTTTGAGAGTACGCCCAAACGTTTTATCGATGTTGAGACCGGTGAGCATATTGATTTGTATGCCGATACGGTCAAAGAAGCGTACCAAACCCGTATCACTGAATATTTTGATGCCTTGAAATTAAAATGCGGGCAATATAAAATCAAGTATGTTGAGGTAGATGTAAGGGCTGATTTTTCTAGGGTTCTCAATACGTATATGGTAGAACGGCACAAATTTTTATAGCGATTTGTTTTTTTGAAGAAAATTGTTTGCACAAAACAATAAGCAACGTATATTTGCGAACGCTTTACTAAAGCATTTTGAACAAGATTTGAATCTAGCTGTTGCTAGAGTTTAGCTTAGGCAAATAAAATCATTGGTCTGGTAGTTCAGTTGGTTATCCCGAGTACTCGGGACTGCCTGTCATCAAATGAGGTAAGTTCTTTAAAATATGTTTTTTGTTTATATTCTAGAAAGTGATGTTGATGGAACCTACTATATTGGTCAAACCAATAATCTAGAGAAAAGGCTAGATTATCATAATCAAGGTTTGTCTAAGTATACAAGTAGAAAAGTACCATGGAAAATAGTTTACTTTGAAGAATTTGAAACAAGAAAAGAAGCAATAGTGAGAGAACGATTTCTTAAAAAACAAAGAAATCGTAATTTTTACCAAAGCTTAATAAATAATTGGTCTGGTAGTTCAGTTGGTTAGAATACCTGCCTGTCACGCAGGGGGTCGCGAGTTCGAGTCTCGTCCAGACCGC
>CAZEUV010000317.1:0-2005 GCA_964515285.1 uncultured Maribacter sp.
AAGCACAGTTACAAGGGCTGACGTTTGGAACAATCAGTGAAGAACATAAAACCGCCAACAGGTCGAGTTATAATATCTGGGATATCGTCGCCTCGGTAGTAGTGGTGATTCTTGTGCTTTATATCATGGTTTCGTTCAGCTCTCTTTCACTTTAAAGAAATGAAAATGATATATAGAAATCATAAATGAGTAGCCGAGCTTCATATAACCAAACCCCAAACCTGATAATTATCATATTTTATACCGCCAAGTACTGCTAAGTTCGTGGTATAGAAATATATAGGTATATGTACAGCCTAGTGCAGAAATATAATATTCCCGGTCCACGCTATACAAGTTATCCTACCGTTCCTTATTGGAATATGGATACCTTTTCAGGCAAACAATGGAAATCTACCTTGCAAAAAAGTTTCGAGGAAAGCAATGCGACAGAAGGTGTCAGCCTATATATTCATTTGCCCTTTTGTGAAAGTATGTGCACTTTTTGTGGGTGTCATAAGCGCATTACCAAACGCCACAATGTTGAGTCGCCCTATATCAATTCCTTGTTGAAGGAATGGGCGCTATACTTAGATTTGTTTTCGCAAAAGCCTATTATCAAAGAGCTGCATTTGGGTGGTGGAACACCGACCTTCTTTTCTCCAGAAAACCTCAAAATGCTCATCAACGGAATTCTAAAATACGCCGATAAGGCCGAAGACCATAGCTTTAGTTTTGAGGGGCACCCTAACAATACGACCCGTGAACATTTACAGGCATTGTATGATGTTGGTTTTAGAAGGGTAAGTTATGGGGTGCAAGATTATAATGAAACGGTTCAAAAGGTCATTCATAGGGTACAACCCTTTGAAAATGTAAAAAAAGCAACAAATTGGGCCAGAGAGATAGGGTACACGTCGATAGGGCACGATATTATTTTTGGGTTGCCATTTCAGAGAATGCGACATGTAGAAGAGACGATTCTTAAGACCAAAGAACTGATGCCCGATCGGTTGGCATTTTATAGCTATGCGCATATACCTTGGCTAAAGGGCAACGGGCAAAGAGGATATAAGGATGCGGATTTACCATCTGGGGAAGAAAAAAGAGAACAATATGAAAAGGGCAAACAATTATTGGCCGAGGTGGGTTACCATGAAATAGGTATGGATCATTTTGCATTGCCTTCAGATGATCTTTTTCAATCGATGGAAACAGGAACCTTGCATCGTAATTTTATGGGCTATACCGCATCTAAAACCCAATTGATGATTGGTTTGGGGGCTTCTAGTATAAGTGATAGTTGGTACAGCTTTGCCCAGAATGTAAAGAGTTTGGAAGAATACCAACATTTAGTGGCGAATGATGTTGTGCCCATATATAGGGGTCATATTTTGACCAATGAAGACCAAATTATCAGAAAGCACATCTTAAATCTAATGTGTCGTTTTGAAACATCTTGGGATAAAAAGACACTATATTTTGCCGAACTCGATCTAGTTTTGGAAAAGCTATTTGAAATGAAACAAGACGGCTTGGTTGAAATTTACCCTGACCAAATCAAGGTAACCGAAAAAGGACGACCCTTTATACGTAATATTTGTATGGCTTTTGACGTTCTATTGCATAGAAGAGCGCCTGAAACGCGTCTTTTTTCAATGACCATATGATTTAGAATTAACCTAAAGATTAAAATGATGAAAAAAATAATCGTACCCATAGATTTTTCAGAGCAGTCTGAATACGCAATAAAAGTCGCCGCATCTTTGGCGAAAAGATATGATGCCGAAATTTTAGCACTTCATATGCTAGAATTGAACCAGGCCATGATTACTTCCTCTGAGGGTTTTCACCCAGAGCAAACGGTTTTTCTTTTAAAGTTGGCCGAAAAACGGTTTAATAAATTTTTGGACAAGCCCTACTTAAAGGATGTTTCGATTACACCGATTATAAAACACTTTAAAGTTTTTGACGAGGTCAATGAGGTCGCTAAGAAAAATGGTGCTGATTTGATTGTCATGGGTTC
>CAZEUV010000318.1:0-2003 GCA_964515285.1 uncultured Maribacter sp.
AACTTTTAAGTGAATCAAAAAAGAAAAATATTGACTTAAAATACAGCAAAAAGGAAGTCTTATCAGTTTCGGGAGAATTGGGCATTGTAAACCAGATTGAACATTTGGGGCGATCATATGCAGGTGTTTCTGTGCATAATTATGGAGTGGTTGAAATTGGAGACATTGTTTATACCAAAAGCCCATTAAAAGCCAATCCCTACGGAATTATAAAAATCAACAAAGGTAAAGCTGGCATTGTTTCTACGCTTTATGCAGTCTACAAAATAAATAAAAAAACCGCCTATGGCGATTTTTTGGATTATTATTTTTCGTTAGATGCAAATACTAACCGTTATTTGCGGCCATTGGTGCGTAAAGGTGCAAAAAACGATATGAAGATTAACAACGGGTATGTTTTGCATGATCGTATTTTTGCACCGAGTATTCCCGAACAAAAACGCATAGCCAATTTCTTTACCATTCTTGATAAAAAAATAAACCAACTCCAAGAAAAGAAAACATTTTTGGAAGAATATAAAAAAGGGGTAATGCAAAAAATATTCTCGCAGGAAATCAGGTTTAAAGATGATGATGGGAATGATTTTCCTGAGTGGAAAGAGAAAAAGCTGGGGGAAGTAGCAAAATTTTCAAAAGGCAAGGGGCTTTCAAAAAGTGATATATCGAACAATGGAAAAATTGAATGTATCAGATATGGGGAGTTATATACACAATATTCAGAAATAATTTCTGAAATTGTTTCAAAAACAAATATTAACATTAACAATTTAATCTTGAGTAATGCCAATGATGTAATAATTCCTGCATCAGGTGAAGATAGATTTGATATTGCAACAGCGTCCTGTGTTTTGAGATCTGGTATTGCTATTGGAGGTGATTTGAACATTATCAAAACAGAAAATAATGGAATATTTCTTTCATATTATCTAAACAGTATCAAGAAAGTAGAAATTGCAAATTTAGCTCAGGGAGTTTCGGTTGTTCATTTGTATTCGAGTCAATTGTCATCATTAAAAATAAATATTCCAAACATTCCAGAACAAACCAAAATCGCCAATTTCCTATCAAAAATTGATGATAAAATAAAAACGGTAAACGAACAAATAGAGCAAACCAAAGAATACAAAAAGGGACTTTTGCAAAAAATGTTTTGCGTATAAATAATGAGTAAACAACCAGAACAAATATTAGAAAACCAGTTAGTAGCTCAACTGCAAGAGTTGGGCTACAGCCTGGTGAAATTAAAAGACGAAAAAGAACTGATATCCAACCTGAAACAGCAACTGGAAAAGCACAATAATATTTCGTTTTCAGATGCAGAATTTAAAAAGGTAATGAACATCCTTACCAAAGGTTCTGTTTTTGAGAAATCTAAAACTCTCAGAGAAAAACAGCATATTATCCGAGATAATGGCGAAAACCTTTATTTTGAGTTTCTAAATACTGACCATTGGTGTCAAAATCAATATCAGGTAACACAGCAAGTCACCATTGAGGGCAAATATAAAAATCGCTACGATGTTACCTTGCTGGTAAATGGTTTGCCTTTGGTGCAGATAGAACTTAAACGCAGAGGCTTGGAGCTAAAAGAAGCCTTCAACCAGATAAACCGTTATCAACGCCACTCTTTCGGTTCAAATTCAGCCTTATATCAATATATTCAAATTTTTGTCATCAGCAATGGCGTAAACACAAAATATTATGCCAACAACCGCAGACAATCTTTCAAACAAACATTCTACTGGACAGATCAGGAAAACAACCGCTTAACCAATATTGTTAATGGTTTTACCCACGATTTTTTAGAGCCTTGCCACCTCTCTAAAATGATAAGCAAATACATAGTATTAAACGAAACCCATAAAATATTAATGGTGCTTCGTCCTTATCAATATTATGCCGTGGAAGCGTTAATTGACAGGGTAAAAAACAGCAATAAAAACGGTTATATCTGGCATACAACAGGTTCGGGCAAAACTTTGACTTCATTTAAGGCAAGTCAG
>CAZEUV010000319.1:0-1994 GCA_964515285.1 uncultured Maribacter sp.
TGGAGTTTAGAAACAAAAAAAGATTACACCAATATACCCGAAGGCACCTATACATTTAAAGTAAGGGCCAAAAATCTATTTAATGAGATTAGTGACGAAGATAGCTATGTCTTTACTATTCTACCACCTTGGTATCGCACATGGTGGGCTTATTTGATTTATTCTTTAGGAGCGGTGCTCACCATTTTACTGTTCTCTCAATGGCGTTCCAAACAACTTAGAGCAAAGAATTTGGCCTTAGAGAAAACAGTTGCCAATCGTACCGAAGAAATTTCAGAAAAGAACACCCAATTAGAGTCCCAAACCGAGCGTTTAAAAGAATTGGACACGATGAAAACCCGTTTGTTCGCCAATATCTCCCACGAGTTCCGTACCCCGCTTACCCTGATCAAAGGCCCCATTGAAAAATTGGAGGAAACCCAGAAAAACACGATCAGCACCACCAATATTAAAATGATACGCCGCAATGCGAACCGCTTATTGAACTTAGTGAACCAATTGTTGGATCTATCCAAACTTGATAGCGGTAAACTACAATTGAATGTCGCAGAAGGCGATGTTTTTAAATGTGTCAGAACCGCTGCTTCTTCTTTTGGCTCGCATGCCGCATCACGCAATATAGATTATCAGATAAAAATACCGTCTAGACCGTTATGGGGTTCTTTTGACCGTGACAAAATTGAAAAGATCATGTATAACCTATTGAGCAATGCTTTTAAGTTTACTGCTGATGAGGGTAAGATCAGCATTACCGCCAGCTTTAGACATAACCAGTTAGAACTAAAGGTATCGGATACGGGCAACGGCATCGCCGCCGAAAAACTGCCCTATATCTATGACCGCTTCTTTCAGGTAGATGACAGTTATACTAGAGAGAAGGCAGGGTCTGGCATAGGCCTGGCGTTGACAAAGGAATTGGTGCAATTAATGAAAGGGGAAATCTATGTGGAAAGCGAATTGGGCAAGGGAACACGTTTTAAAGTGCATATGCCTTTAGAGGAAATTAAATCATATCAAAAAGAAGAAATGTTCGAGCAAGAGGCATCCGTCTCAGTTTTTGAAGATGCTGACGATGAGGTGACATCAGCAATATCGGGCGAAAAAAGAACTGCCGGTATTTTGATTATTGAGGATAACAATGATATGCGGCATTTTATCAGGGAACAGTTAATACAGGATTATGACATCTTTGAAGCCCCTAACGGAAAAGAAGGGTTGAAAAAGGCCACGAAACTAATGCCCGACCTTATTATAACAGATCTTATGATGCCCCAAATGGATGGCATAACCTTGTGCAAGAAACTAAAGACCAACATAGCTACCAGCCATATACCCATAATAATGCTTACCGCCAAAGCGGGCATCGAAAACAAATTGGAGGGCCTGGAGACGGGAGCCGATGATTACTTGACCAAACCCTTTAATGCAAAAGAATTACAAGTACGAACAAAAAACCTCGTCGCCCAACGTCAGCACTTGAGAGAATTGTTTTCAAAGAATATCTCCCTTGACCCTAAAGAAATCACCGTAACCTCTCTCGATAACAAATTTTTAGAACAAGTACTTGGCCTGTTAGAAGAAAAACACGCTGATTCTGAATTTGGGGTGCCACAGATGCAAAAACAACTGGGCATGGGCAAAACGCAATTGCATACCAAAATCAAGGCCCTTACCGATCAACCGCCAGGAGAATTGCTCCGTAATTTCAGATTAAAACGAGCGGCCCAGTTATTGTCACAAAATGCAGAGAATATCTCACAAGTAGCGTATTCGGTGGGCTTTAACAGTCTTTCCTATTTTACCCGATGTTTTAAGGAGCTTTATGGAATGTCTCCCTCTGAATATGTAAAAAAAGGCAAGTAGTCTTTCTATCTTAAGATTTCCATTTAAAAAGCTCTTTTTTTCGCTTATGCTTCAACATAAAAAGAGAGAGGTCGTCTAAAAAGTGACTCTTTGTCCCAATTGTCACCTTGAGCGCAGTCGAAAGGCACTCA
>CAZEUV010000320.1:0-1986 GCA_964515285.1 uncultured Maribacter sp.
CCGTACATATGGTTTACAAGGCCAGGAAATGCCCAATGCGAATTCTTGCCCCAATGCATTGTAAAAGGGATATTGTTGGCTTTGAGTTCTTCGATCATTCTTTTTGAGATATCTTTGAGACTAATGATATTACCATCTTTCCAGAGTACGCCATCGACTTCGATCATGCAGGTAATCGGAAATTTCGCAAAAGATAAAGTGGCCTGTGATTTTTTTATGAACCGCATCGCAAAAATGCCCGGTATAGGGCCATCGTTTTTGGTAACGTCGGATAATACTTTGTAGGCCTTTGATGAATTTTTGTGATCGACCCCAAAAGAAATGGCAAAAGCTGGGCCTTGATAGGGTGCATCCCAAAAGGTTTCGGCCAAAGTTCCGGTTGTTTCTTCATTTACATTGGGGAGAATCGTTTTCTCTAAACTTTTAATAAACAAGGGAATCGACGACGGAAACCGTTGGCTTATTCGAATAATAACATTGATCAAATCACGATAAACGGATTGTTTGATAATAGGAAAAGGATCTGGGTATTGCTGAACGTAAGGTTTCTTGAACATACATTCAACAATGTATTTATTGTCGTCTTTATACTGATTGATGAATACTTTATAGTGATATGGAGTTTTGCCTTTACCGCTCACATCGGTTTCGCCCTGAATCTTAAAAGTGGAATTTTTAAAATCCATGGTATCGGCCAAATTTAGGGCCAGGTTCTTATCTATTTTTCGAACGTAGCGTTTTAATAAAAAAAGGTTTTGCGATTCGATGACCACCCCATGAATAAAGCCGAATGCCCCTAAGCCTACTAAAGCTGCATTGAAAAGACCATCATTGCGAATGACGCGTGCCTTTAATTTTTGTATAAAAAAATCATTCAGTCCCGGTTTTGTGTGTCTTTCTAGATAGACGATATCTCCTGGGTCAGGGCCAATGATCAAGTTCAGCCCAACAACATAGTCTTGTACCGAGCCCGTACCAAGTGCCGATCCGTGAACTCCGGTAGAAATGCATCCTGCAATGGTCTGCCCGTTACTTGCCCCTGTGGTCTTCAAAGATTTTCCATGGGACTCTAATATCCTTGAAATTTCCTTTATCGTATTACCGCATTGAAAAAGAAACAGATTATCGGCCTTATGTGGAGAAAGGGCATGAAGATCTTGTGTTGCTATAGGCAGGTTTAGATTCATCGAGGCATTAAAATGCATACGGTCTTTTTGATGGGCAATGTTCGACATCGACCAAGCGGAGCCGTACGCCCTAAAGCCATGGCCTTGATTTTGAGTTTCTCTAATAAGCCTTTGTATTTCTAGGGCCGCATCATTGTACCTATCGGTTTTCGATGGCATTGTACCGGCACCTTCCAATTTTGTCTTGTACAAAAATTTCAACGGAAAAGGGCCGTTGTTATGAAGGGTGTCCCATTTTTGAAGTGAGAGCTTTGTAGTTCTGGCCATAATCGTCTAATTAGGGTTTTCTTTCATGCACACGTACTTGATCTTTACCTTTCGTTTTCTTCCTAAAGTAATGGCACTTAGCAAGACACTACCGAGCGTATTTTTGTATTCGATGGTGTGCAACATACCTGAAGGACACAGATCGCTCTTTTTTATCAAATAGGTAAAATTCTTTGAAGTGGCACTGATCGTAATAACGGTATCCAATTCGATGACGGTCATTCCCCTATAATAATCTTCTCGAACAAGGGGCGCTTCGGGCTCTGGTGCTCCCTCGGTACTTCTAATACGAACAGAATAACAGGATTGGAGCAAAACAAGGGCGAAAAGAACGCCAAAGAGTAGCAGTGTTATGGTTTTTAGAAGTTTCATCGCCTAGGGTTTAAAGATTGTTTTATTCTTTACAGGGGATGAAATTGATAATGAGCTTCAATATACTATTTTTCGGAGGTCAGTATAGGAAAAATTGTATAGGCTGTTCTAGATATTGTATAGATAACAGGAAATCTTATATAACCTCTTAAGTTTAACA
>CAZEUV010000321.1:0-1974 GCA_964515285.1 uncultured Maribacter sp.
CAATGGCTTTCGCTGCTATATATCCACTCGTCCAAGCGTTTTGAAAGTTGAAACCTCCTGTGATGGCATCTACATCGATCACCTCACCGGCGAAAAAAAGGTTCTTATGCACCTTGCTCTCAAAGGTCTTGAAATTTATTTCCTTTAGGGTTACCCCACCAGCGGTAACAAATTCTTCTTTGAAGGCACTTTTTCCGCTTACGGCAAAAACACAATTGGTCAATTGGGCAGAAAGGTCTTGAAGACGCTCTTTGCTCACATCTGCCCATTTCATATCTTCGGGTATACCCGAAGCGCGTACCAAATTCGTCCATAAACGCCGAGGAATATCTACCGCCTTTGTACGCAGAACGGTTTTCTTGGCCTCTACATCTTTGATATGCATGAATAGGTCGATTATGCCGCCTGCATGATAATCGGGCAACCAATTGATCCGAACAGGAAATCTATAATGCTTTTCGCTCAATATCTTCGCGCCCCAAGCCGACAGCCTCAAAATAGCGGGGCCACTAAGTCCCCAATGGGTTATCATCACGGGCCCTTCTTCGGTCATAATCGCTTCTTCGGGCGTCGTGCTCCTGAGTTTTATGGTGATTTTTGGGTTGACATACTGACTTTTTGCCAATAAATCTACCCTTGCATTGGTGCTAACACCTTGAATACCCTTGATACGGTCATCTTTTATATTGAAGGTAAAAAGCGATGCCACTGGGGGCTCAATGGTATGTCCCAAAGATTCGAGCATCTTCCATATTTTGAGATTGCTTCCGGTTGCTATCAATAATTTTTTAGATTGATATACTTTTTTAACCGATGTGATCTGCCATAATTTTTTTCCTTTTTCTTTGATGGATGTAATATCGGTTACACCACTATGCTTCAATACCCGAACACCCAGGCTTTCGGTCTCCTTTAAAAAACAATCGATTATCGTCTTCGAAGAATTTGAAACGGGAAACATTCGGCCATCGTTCTCTACCTTCAACGCTATGCCCCGCTTTTCAAAAAAGGCAACAGTATCACCGGTACAATAGGTATGAAACGGACCCAACATTTCTTTTTCTCCCCTTGGGTAATTTTTTACAAGCTCACCAGGATCAAATTCGGCATGGGTAACATTACACCTGCCACCACCTGAGACTTTTACTTTTGAAAGTACATCTTTGCCCCTTTCAAGAATTGCGATCTTCAATTTCGGTGCCGCTTCGGCAATATGAATCGCAGCATAAAACCCTGCTGCCCCGCCCCCAATGATTATTACATCGAACATCAGTGAACGCGTTCAGGGTAATTGGTTATAATACCATCGACACCCAATTCTTTCATCGCAAGAATATCTTCGGGCTCATTCACCGTCCACGTATATATCTTAAAACCGGCATCGTGTATTTGAGCTTTGTTTTCAGGGGTAAGTTTTTCATAATACGGATTAATAGCTTCCGCTTTCAGTTCTTTGGCAATAGTAATCGCATCGGCAGGATCATCTTCGGTAAGTACTGCTATGGGTACACTTGCATTTATCGCCCGCATTTCTCGTAGTTCGTTGATTTTAAAGCTTGAAATCAAGAAATTATCAAGCGTCCAACCTCTTTCCCTTATATAATATTCGATGATGAAATTGACCCTATCGGTAGTGCCATCGCCTTTGAGCTCAATATTAAGACGTACTTTGTTATCGATCAGTTTCAGTACATCTTGAAGCATGGGTATGCTATGGCCGCCATCAAGGGTAAGCTGGCTCAGATTATAATAATTGTATTCCTCGATCTTACCGCCACTGTTCGACAAGCGATCCACCGTTTCATCATGAAAAACAACCGTTTCACCACTTTTGACATTAAAAACATCAATCTCGATCATATCAACACCCAGATCCAATGCCTTTTGAATAGAGGCCAGTGTATTCTCGGTTTCGTGCCCCATGGCACCTCTGTGGCCGATTACCAATGGTTTGTTCATATTCTCACAACTTAA
>CAZEUV010000322.1:0-1958 GCA_964515285.1 uncultured Maribacter sp.
ACAGGGCAATGGGAGAATACCATCATCTTATTCACTTCAGACAATGGCAGACCATTCCCAGGCGCTAAAGTAAATTTATATGAGCCAGGTATTAAATTGCCTTTTGTGTTTCGGAATCCGTTTCAAAGCAAACAAAATGTAGTAACCGATGCCATGATTAGTTTTACAGATATCACACCTACATTATTAGATTTTGCAGGCGTTGATATCTCCAAGTACGGTTTTCATGGGCGTTCTTTTAAAAGCCAGTTAGACAAAGAAAAAAGTGTAGGTTTTGACACTATTTATGCCTCACATACCTTTCATGAGATTCAAATGTACTATCCCATGCGTATGATTCGTGATCGGCAGTATAAATTCATATGGAATTTAGAATACCAGAAGCCTTTTCATCTAGGAGTAGAAACAAATAGTTTTATCGAGTTGGTAGAAGAAAACAAACTTACCCATATCGGAAAAAGAAAAATAAAGGATTATCTGCAACGACCAAAATATGAGCTGTATGATTTGATGAACGACCCTGATGAAATCAATAATTTAGCGAATGACCCTGCATTTGAAAGTATGGTGAAAATATACGAATCAAAACTTGTTGATTTTCAAAGTAATACAGATGATCCATGGAAAATTTATCAAAATTTCGAAAAACTGGAAAAGTTGATTCGGCAATGATCTCAAGAATAAAAAGCAGTAGTGTAAAATATAAATAGGATTGACGAATAGTTATAAATTGAACAATGAAAAATAACCTAATGAAAACAACAAAATCGATATTTTTATTGATAGTCTTATTATCATTTCAATTAAATAGTATTTACGCCCAATACCCAAATCATACGTTACCACAGTACCCCGTAGAATGGAATTCAAAATGGATAACACACCCTGATATTGACAAAACAGCTTACGGATCGATTCACCTTAGAAAGACTTTTGCGCTTGACGCAAAACCAGAAGCATTTATCGTGCATGTAAGTGGTGACAATAGATATCGTCTGTATGTAAATGAAAAAGAAGTTTGTTATGGGCCACAGGCGGGCGATGTACGCCATTGGCGCTACGAAACATTAGATCTAGCCCCTTTTCTTCAAAAAGGAAAGAATACAATAGCCGCTGAAGTTATGAACTGGGGTGTTGAACGTAGCCATGCGATAATTTCATATAAGACAGGTTTTTTATTACAAGGAAATTCTAAAAAAGAACAAGTCATCAATACTGACAATAATGACCAATGGAAAGTTCTAAAAAACGAAGCTGTACATGAAAAAACTGTTTTTTGGCGTGGTGGCGGTGAAATTGTCGGGGGTTTTTATGCAGCAAATCCTACTGACTTAATAGAAGCTGATAAATATCCTTGGGGATGGCAACAAGCTGATTTTGATGATAGCAAATGGAAATATGCTGCTGAAATTTTTTCTCAACCAAAAATAACAGCTGGTTGGGGTCATGGTTGGATTCTACAACCACGGACCACGGCAATCCAAACCAATAGAAAAGAACCATTTACCAAAGTTGCTAGATCTGATATAAAAGCAATCAACAAAAGATTTACTTTTGGTAGTAAAGCATTAGAAATACCTGCCAATTCAAAGCGTAGCATTTTAATCGATCAAGGTTATGTTACACTTGGTTATCCGAAATTGCATCTCTCTGGAGGTAAAGATGCGCAAATCAAAATCAAATATTCTGAAGCCATGTACGATGCCAACAATCAAAAAGGCAATCGTAATGAATTGGAAGGCAAAGTCATTAAAGGAATTAGCGATATTTATGTGATGGATGGAGGCAAAAATAGAGTTTTTCAGCCTATTTGGTTTAGAGCCTTCCGTTTTATTCAATTAGAGATTGAAACCAAAGATGAGCCGCTTGTTATTGACGATTATTACAATATTTATTCTGACACTGCATTTCCTGTAAAGGCATCTTTTGAAACTGAAAATCCACTTTATCAAGAAGTT
>CAZEUV010000323.1:0-1949 GCA_964515285.1 uncultured Maribacter sp.
AAAAGAATACATTAAACGAGTTCAAAATCAAACATATTATGAAATTCGATCTTCAAGGAAAAACAGCCATAGTTACAGGAGGGGGAAGTGGAATTGGTAGGGCTATTTCTAAAACCCTTGCCGAACATGGGGCGAAAGTGCATATTTTTGAATTGAAAGAGGAAGCCGTTCTTGAGGTGGTAAAAGAAATTGAAAGTGCAGGAGGCCGTGCTGCTGCCCATGAGTGCAATGTTGCCATCCAAAAAGAGATAAATGAAAAGGTTTCTGCAATAGGTGAAAAAGAGGGCATTGATATCCTCATAAATAATGCGGGCATAGCCCATGTCGGTAACGTTGAACAAACTTCAGAGGCAGATTTAGATAAGATATATAGCGTTAATATTAAGGGAGTGTACAACTGTATTCATGCGGTCGTTCCTTTTATGAAAGATAGGGGAGGAGTGATCCTCAATATGGCATCTATTGCAGCATCGGTCGGTATTAAAGACCGTTTCGCCTATTCGATGTCAAAAGGGGCCGCACTTACGATGATGTATTCGGTAGCGAAAGATTATCTGGCATATGGTATTCGCTGTAACAGTATTTCCCCAGCACGTATACATACCCCTTTTGTCGATGGTTACTTGAAAAATAATTATCCTGATGCTATTGAAGAAAAGTTCAAGGAACTCTCAGAGACCCAACCCATAGGTCGTATGGGAAAACCTGCTGAAGTAGCGAATTTGGCTTTGTATTTATGTTCGAATGAGGCTTCTTTTATTACGGGAACCGATTTTCCTATTGATGGTGGTTTTATTCGATTGAATGGGAATTAAAGCGTCCTTTTTATCAACTGGAAGCATTAGGGTTTTTTAAAAAAGACGCTATTTAATATAAACAGATTCCCGTTTTCACGGGAAAAACAGAAATTAGAATATTTATGAAACTAATACGATTTGGAACAATAGGAAATGAAAAACCGGGAGTTCAATTAGAAGATGGCACCCAATTGAACGTGTCGGGTTTTGGTCAGGACTACGATGAAAATTTCTTTGGCGGCGATGGCTTGACAAGGCTGAAAAACTGGTTGGGCGAAAATGAAGAAACCTGTCCCAAAGTAGAAGAAGGCACACGTTTGGGTCCTCCGCTCTGTCGCCCGTCAAAAATAGTATGTATTGGTCTGAACTATGCAAAACATGCGCAAGAAGCAGGTATGCAGATACCTAAAGAACCTGTTCTCTTTTTTAAGGCCACTTCGGCCATAGTTGGCCCAAATGACAATGTGATCATACCAAAAGGAAGTGCAAAAACCGATTGGGAGGTAGAACTTGCCGTGGTTATCGGTAAGAAGGCATCTTATGTGTCAGAAGAAGATGCGATGAGCCATGTTGCAGGGTATGTTCTTCATAACGATTATAGCGAAAGGGAATTTCAAATAGAACGTGAAGGACAATGGGTGAAGGGCAAAAGCTGTGATACCTTCGCACCTTTGGGCCCGTTTATCGCAACACGTGACGAAATAGCCGACCCCCACAATTTGAATTTATGGCTAAATGTAAATGGAGAACAATTGCAAAACAGCAATACATCTGATTTTGTTTTTGACATTCCTACTTCTATAAGTTATATCAGTCAGTTTATGACCTTGCTGCCAGGTGATGTTATTTCAACGGGAACACCCTTTGGCGTTGGTCTGGGTTTCGATCCACCAAGGTACTTAAAACCGGGTGATATCGTTGAATTGGGAATCGAAGGATTGGGTGCTTCAAAACAATTGGCCGTAGCTTTTCAATAAGATTGTTCGGTATTTGATTTTTGAGCGGTTTTAGCCTTTCTGAATCTATAATTTTTACTAACTTCGCCGCACATTTGAAAAAATAAATTTCTTCAAAATGGTGGCATAGCTCAGCTGGATAGAGCACCTGCCTTCTAAGCAGGCGGTCCTAGGTTCGAATCCTAGTGCCATCACA
>CAZEUV010000324.1:0-1947 GCA_964515285.1 uncultured Maribacter sp.
AAATGGCCAACAAAAAAGTCAGTATCCTCACCGCCTTCAAAACAATTATTTGGCCTAGGCGCAAACTCGTTTTTATAGGGCTGTTCTTAATTGTTATTAGTAAAGCTGCCAGCTTTGTAGCCCCTTTATCACTAAAATATCTGATGGACGATATCATACCCAATAAGGATATTGACTTCTTGAAAATGTTGGTCGCTGCCGTTGCGATTGCCATCTTGGTACAGGCCATTACCTCTTTTTTATTGACCAAAATTCTAAGCGTGCAAGCGCAGTTTTTGATTTCAGAACTACGGGCGCAAGTACAGAAAAAAGTATTATCACTGCCCATTCGGTTTTTTGACAACACCAAATCAGGGGCTTTGGTCTCGCGTATCATGACCGATGTTGAGGGGGTTCGTAACCTGATCGGCACGGGCTTGGTTCAATTAGTAGGTGGTACGATTACTGCCTTAGTCTCTTTAGTTCTGCTTTTAAATATTAGTTGGAGCATGACACTTTTCACCTTGATTCCTTTGGCCATATTTGCGATCATTGCACTAAAAGCTTTTAAAATTATACGCCCGATATTTCGTGCCCGGGGAAAGATAAATGCAGAGGTTACAGGTCGACTTACCGAGACCTTGGGTGGTGTTCGCGTTATCAAGGGCTTCAATGCCGAAGAACAAGAAAACAAGGTTTTTGAAAAAGGCGTTGACAAACTGTTTCAAAATGTAAAAAAGAGTTTGACCGCTACAGCTTTTATGACAAGTTCTTCTATTTTTTTATTGGGACTGGCAACTACTGGGGTCATGGGTATTGGTGGTTATAAAATTATGATAGATGAAATCACTATCGGAGATTTTCTGACCTTCACTTTTTTATTGGGATTAATGATTGCCCCCATCGTACAAATGAGCAATATCGGCAGTCAACTCACAGAAGCCTTGGCGGGGTTAGACCGTACCGAAGAATTGATGAATATGACCCCTGAATCAGATGAGGAAAATAGAACTATTGTGCTTGAAGACATGAAGGGAGACATTGTTTTTAACGATGTCTCCTTTGGTTATGAAGATGACAAAGAGGTGTTACACAATATCAATTTTGAAGTAAAATCAGGTTCTGTAGTCGCTTTAGTGGGAAGCTCTGGTTCAGGAAAATCGACTATTGCAGGCTTGGCGGCCACTTTTTTAAATCCGCAATCGGGTATCATTACCATTGATGGTAATGATGTTTCAAAAGTCAGCCTCAACAGTTATCGCAAACATTTGGGTGTTGTTCTACAAGATGAGTTTCTTTTTGAGGGCAGCATTCGTGAAAACATACTTTTCCCCAGACCTAATGCCTCTGAAACTGAGCTGAAACAAGCCGTAAAAGCTGCTTATGTAGATGAATTTACCGATCGCTTTGATGAGGGATTGGATACCCTGATCGGCGAACGGGGCGTAAAACTCTCTGGTGGACAACGTCAACGCATTGCGATTGCAAGAGCCGTTTTAGCAGACCCAAAAATCTTAATCTTAGACGAGGCAACCTCTAACCTAGATACCGAAAGTGAGGCCTTGATCCAAAAGAGTTTGGCAACCCTTACAGAAGGTAGAACCACCTTTGTCATTGCCCACCGTTTGAGCACCATTCGAAAGGCTGATCAAATCTTGGTCATTGAAAATGGGCAAATTTCCGAAGAGGGCACACATGATGAACTGATTGCAAAAGAGGGACGATATTACAATTTGTTTACCTATCAGGTGAGGATTTAAAAAGAACCAAGAGTCAAGATCACTACGTTGTTAGAAACTAGACATTTTTTAGAGTATTAACATTTTTGTCTTGGTTCTTGATTCTAGACGCTCAGTGGTCTAGTATCTTTTTTAACTCTCCGGTGCCAACTCAACCTCCAAACCATCTAAATCTTCCGTCATTCTTATTTGGCAACCCAAACGACTATTGTCCTCAACATAAAAAGCT
>CAZEUV010000325.1:0-1946 GCA_964515285.1 uncultured Maribacter sp.
TCGAAGCTGCAACAAGTCTTGATCCAAGAAACTCACTAATAAGAAGCTACATGGGTAAGGCCTACTTTGAGGAAAAACGCGACGACCTCGCCGCTGAACAATATACGCTAGCAAAACAACTTGACCCGAAAGATCCGACTCCTTGGTTTTATGACGCGATCCGAAAACAAACTGAAAACGACCCCATTGGCGCATTGGGTGACTTAAACAAATCGATTGAACTCAACAACAACCGGGCGACATATCGTTCTTCGTTATTACTTGATAGTGATGAGGCGGCAAGAAGCGCAAGCCAGGCACGTATTTATAGAGACTTGGGTTTTGATCAATTAGCCCTTTTAGAAGGCTGGAAGTCAATCAATACCGACCCAGAAAATTTTTCAGGCCATCGTTTGCTGGCAGATAGTTATTCTGAATTACCACGGCACGAAATTGCGAGGGTAAGCGAACTATTACAAGCCCAACTCCTGCAACCGCTAAATGCAAACCCTATCCAACCACAGCTCGCAGAAAGCAATCTGGGCATATTGGATGGCTCAGGCCCATCTGATCTCGCATTAAACGAATTTAATCCCATGTTTACAAGAAATGGGATCAGGTTTCAAACTAACATTGTAGGGGGCAGCAATAATACATTCGGCGACGACTTGGTTATTTCAGGCATTCAAAATAAATTTTCTTATAGTATCGGGCAGTTTCGCTACAAGACAGATGGTTTTTTTGACAACAATGATGCAGAGCACGATATTTATAACCTGTTCGCACAATGGTCAATAACACCAAACTTAAGTATTCAAACAGAATTCAGAAATAAAAAATCTGAAACGGGCGATTTAGTTGTTCGGTTTGATCCTGGAATCCTTTTCCCTGACTTGAGAAAAAATGACGAGACCAATACAGCCCGCTTCGGTTTGAATTACCAAATCAACCCAAAATCTACCTTGTTATTTAACTATATTGATATCGACTCGGATGAAATAACAACAGATCGATTTTTTGACCCCTTTTTTAATGAATTATTTCTCGATAAGTTTTCTAATACTCAAGACGGTTATAATTCTGAAGTTCAGCATATTTACCAAGCAGATAAATTAAAACTAATATCCGGTGTAGGCTATATCAGTTTGGACGGCGAAAATATTTTTACTTCTGATATATTCGTAAATTCAGTATTTGTCGGCTCTTCTGATCCAGTTGTTTCTGATATAATAACCAGACAAAAAAATGTTTATATATATTCTCCGTTGCAGATATCAAAAAATAAATTACTTACAGTAGGCGCGAGTTACGACAGTTATGAAGACACTTTCCCCCAACTTGACATCAATCAATTCAATCCAAAACTGGGATTTATTTGGTCCCCCATTAACTCAACTACTTTACGATTCGCAGCATTTCGTGTGGTTAAGCGCCCATCAATTATAAACCAGACTATTGAACCCACACAAGTAGCTGGTTTTAATCAATTTTTCGATGATATAAGTGGAACTATTTCAAAGCGAGCAGGCATTGGTCTAGATCATGTTTTCAATAAAAAATTATTTGCCGGGCTTGATTTAACCAAACGGGATATAACTAAACAAGTAGTAAACGTTACGGCTGGCACAACCAACAACGACGAAAGAGACGAGCTATTTCACCGGGCATACTTTGATTGGATACCATCTAGAAATATAGCATTTAACGCACAATTACAATTTGAAAAATTTGAACGTGATCCTTCCACTACCTCGAGCAGACTTTTAAGCATAACTACATACACCTTGCCTCTTTTGCTCACATATCATATGCAAAACACTTTTAGCATCAAGTATAAAATGTCATACGTTCACCAGGAAAATAAAATACCAAGTGCATTTGACCGCACTAACATTGAAACAGGCAAAGATAGTTTTTGGATAAGCGACTTGTCATTTAATTACAGATTACCGCAAAGACTTGGCTTG
>CAZEUV010000326.1:0-1942 GCA_964515285.1 uncultured Maribacter sp.
CGGTTTTAGAAAATAGGCCATTGGGTATCAGCAAAGAGACAACATAACTAATGAACAATACCAATACGGCCAAATTCACACTATTCTTAAAAGGCCACATCAATAGTTTTCGCATAGGGTGTAGATCATTGCCCCATTTGTGTATTTTATAAAAATAACCATTGCCGATCGGTGCAAAAAGTATAGGGTCATCTTTATCTTCTAACTTAAAAACCTTTGATGGTCCTATGATTTTAAAGCCTTTTACCTCGATTTCATGTTGCTTTTCCAATCTTTTTATTTTGCCTATCGCTTCTTGGGGTATTTCGCCTTTAAAATATTTTGAGTCTAAAAAACGAAGTCGGTAGTCAACACAGATTTGTTCAATATGGTCGATATGGTAGATTTTATCGCTTTCCAATAAATCAAAATCAAAATTATTTATGTGCAATGCCCTGTCACCTCGTATCGTGTTTTCTATTCGTTCTTGATTTCTCGAGTCTTCCTCCAAAACCTTATAGACCTCTTGTAAGATTATATCAGACACTTGTCCTTTTGTCTTGACCTTGGCGAGTTTGTCTTCAATATTTGTTTTTCGCAACAGCATTTTCCTTCGTTATGTAGTCTTATCAAAAGTAATGTTTTCAAATTCAATGGGTTTTTTCTATTTAACCCCCTTAAAGTGTTAATGATTTGTTAATTTCTATGAAGCGCATGTTTTGTTAACATGACCATCGTAAAATTAATTGTATTTTACCGTCGAACATTGACCGTTTATCGATTTTATTAATTATTTACAACCCCTTTTTTACCAGAACCTATGAAATGTAAGACATACCCTGTGTCCATAATCTTGCTTCTTTTTTCTTTTAGCGTATTATCTCAGAACACGTCCTCATCTATTTCTGCAAAATTCGAAATGGATTCTAATAAGTCCATTGTCAAGAACACTGAAAATTCTAAAAACCACAAAACCCTATTGGCTGTAATGAGAGCTTCTGATTTAGAGGAAGTTTTGGGCTATGATGGTCCTTTTACTGTATTTGCACCTTCTGATAGGGCATTTGAAAAATTATCGGGTAGCACAGTGGCCGAACTTTTAGAGCCAGAAAATAAAAAAGAACTATATGCATTAATGACCTATCATATCGTTGCAGGTAATTTTTCGGCCTCCAAAATATTAAAGGCTATGTGTAGGGGTAAAGGCAGGGCAGTATTTACTACAGTGCAAGGCGATGAAATTATAGCGACCATGAGGGGCGTTGACATTATTTTAACTGACAGCTTTGGTAATACGGCCAAAATCACTACGGCAGATGCCAACCAATGCAACGGGGTCATACACGAGATCGATAGTGTTATCAGGCCTAGTAAGTTATAAGGGTCAACGTAGTTCTGCCCCCAACTCACTTTCGTAGCGTTGCTTGAGCTTGCCCATTATTTTATCTATCCGCTTATCGGTAAGTGTGTTTTCTTCATCTTGTAACGTGAAACTTACCGCATACGATTTTTTTCCGTCAGGTAGGTTTTTTCCAGTATACACATCGAATAGGTTTATGCTTTTCAATAGTTTTCGCTCAGTCTCAAATGCAAGGTCATGAACTTCTTTGAAATTCGTTGCATTATCGAGCAGTAGTGCAAAATCTCTTTTCACTTCAGGATATTTCGGAATGTTCGCAAAAGCAACATTACTTGTTGGTACAAGTGTTCGTACAGTGTCCCAATTAAAATCGGCATACAAAACATCTTGTTTGATGTCAAAACTCTTTAAAATCTGTTTGTTTATCAGACCAAGAACCACCAATTCTCTTTTCTTCGATTTCAATGCGATACCCTCTGAAAAATCGGTATTGCTCAAAGGCGAAGTACTTATTTCATTGATTCCTAATCGCAACAAAATATTCTCTGCAATTGTTTTTAGAAAATAGAAATCATTTTTCTGAGTTGGTTTCGCCCAGTTATC
>CAZEUV010000327.1:0-1935 GCA_964515285.1 uncultured Maribacter sp.
GCATTTGTAAGTCTCTCGCTTTCATCTTGTGTTAAAGACTTTATTGGGCATGGGCAAGATGAAATCGTACTCACCCAAGACAATTATATGTACGAGGGCGATCTATATGCAATTTATCTCGATATGGAAATTATCAAGGTCGATGCCCTGATTTCGGATTTGGAGAAAATAATAAAGAGCAATCAAGGAAACGAACAAACCTATAAAGACCTAGAGGCTGCCAAGGCTCGAAAAGGTACACTAAACAATGAACTTGTTACTGTTCCTGATTGGCTATTCAGAAGAATCCCAAAACCAAAACCACCTTGTCCGAACCCTACGAACTGTGATTTTTTAGGTTTTGACTTTATCGGGTCATTTGGCCGAACTCAGTTAAAATCGGTTACAGTTTACGATGCAGACGGAAATGAAGTAGGCGGAACCACAGGACAGCAAAATCCGTTATCTAGAACTCGGGGTATGGCAGTGGTAGATGACTTTAAAATGGAGAATTATTCCGGGCCGGTTACCATTAAAGTGGTAACCGAGGCAGGAAGCCGCTTGGAAAGCGTTTATTTCTTCGAAAGTAACTTATAATAAACACTCTATTATATCGTATATTGGCCTTCAACACGTTGAAGGCTTTTTTATGAAAAGTATTCTGACCATTTTAGGTATTATCTGTTTCGTTTTTAAAATAAGCGCTCAGAACAAGGTTTATGAGGGTCAAATAGACTACCTATATGATAAAGGCTTTGAGCACCTTTTCGTCAACAAAGACTCAGCCAACTTCTACTTTGACAAAATTTACGAAAAAGCCTTCAAAAATAATGATCTCGAAAACGTATTCGATGCGCTTATAACTTCTAACCGCAATGCAGGTTTCTTCAATGACCTTAAAAGGTTTAGTGCAAACCTTGCCCTTCTAGACTCATTATTTAAAGAAAAAAAACAATATTTGGACAGCACACCCAATAAGCTTTTTTTAATCCATTCCGCTAACTACGACAAAGGCAACTACAATTTCAAAATCAACAATTTCAAGGCATCTCGAAATTATTTCGGTCAAATTATCAATTCAATCGAAAAGCTACCAGATTCAGAAATCAATAGTGATTTTGAAGACTTGTTATCGGTATCTTATAGCTTTATTGCAAAAATGTACAGCGATGAAGGCAAATATGATCTTGCCAAGCAATTTTACAATAAAAATATTCGGTTCATTCAAGAAACCAAACCAGATGACATTGAAACCATTAGCATTAATTATAGTCTATTGGCCGAAGTATACCAAAAAGAGGGCGATTTAGAAAAATCGAACGATTATTTTCTAAAATCCTTAAAATATGCACTTCGCAACAACGGCACTTCCAACAGTATCATTACTTCGGCCTCAAATATTGCCCAAAATCATATTAGGCTCAAAAATGCGGATAGCGCTGTCTATTATTTGTCAATATCAAGAAAACAAATGTCTGCCGGCCATCATTACTTACCCTCCTACCATCAAGTCAAATCAGAAATAGTACTGTTAAGCCAAAACTATACCTCAGCACTTATAGAGCTTGACTCCGCATTATTGCTCGAGCAAGAAAAATGGGGTATGGCAAAACATTTGGGTACGGCGATAATTCGTCAAAAAATGGGTCTGATTCATTACGAACAAGGTGATTTTAATAAAGCCCTAAACCAGTATTCAATTGGCTTAGATCAATTATCATCTTCGAATTCCAATATTGATAGAATTTTCTTGGTCAAAATGTTAAAAAACAAAGCTTACGCCCTTAATTCTATAAAACAACGAGACCCTTATTCAAGTGCCTTAGTAACGGTAGACCAAGGACTCATAATTTTAAACAACTTAAAACCGACATTTAAAAGCGAATCAGACAAACTGGTGCTGATTGAAGACGCCTTTCCCCTATTCGAATCAGGCATGGAGGCAGCGTATCAACT
>CAZEUV010000328.1:0-1934 GCA_964515285.1 uncultured Maribacter sp.
GTAAATTGGGAAGCATGGAAACCCGAAGTACTTGAAAGAGCGAAAAAAGAAAACAAACTCCTGCTCATAAGCATTGGCTATGCAGCCTGTCATTGGTGCCATGTGATGGAACATGAGTGTTTTGAAGATGAAGAAGTGGCAAAGGTCATGAACAGTAATTTCATTACTATAAAAGTCGACCGCGAAGAACGGCCCGATATCGACCATATTTATATGGATGCCCTTCAAATGATGACCGGTAGCGGTGGTTGGCCATTGAATATTATCGCTTTGCCCGATGGGCGACCTTTTTGGGGAGCTACGTATGTCAAAAAAGAAAATTGGATAAATACGTTGGAAAAGCTCTCTGATCTATACCAAAAAGACCCCTCTAAAATTTTAACTTATGCCGAAAAACTCGCCGAAGGTATAAAAGCAACTAATCTCATAGAAAACAAAACAGATCAAGACCTCTTCACCTTAAAACAGCTTGATGTTTCCGTTAAAGACTGGTCGACCTATTTCGACAACCAAATGGGCGGATACAAACGTGCACCCAAATTCATGATGCCCGTCAACCTGAATTTTCTACTTCATTACAGCACCACTCAAAAAGATGACCATATCTTAAAATATGTAAACACTACTTTGACAAAAATGGCTTGGGGCGGTCTTTTCGATCATGTTGGGGGTGGTTTTTCAAGATATTCTGTAGATGCTAAATGGCATGTTCCCCATTTTGAAAAAATGCTGTACGACAACGGTCAATTGATAAGTCTGTATGCGAAAGCCTATGCAACGACCAAAAACGAACTCTATAAAAACACCGTTGAGCGAACCATCGATTTTGTGCAACAAGAACTAACTGATAAAAGTAACGGCTTCTACTCTTCATTAGATGCCGATAGCCTCACTGAAACCGGAGAGCTTGAAGAAGGTGCTTATTATGTTTGGCAAGAAGAAAAACTCAAATCACTTTTGGGCGGTAATTTCAAAATTTTCAAAGACTATTTCAATATAAACAACTACGGCCATTGGGAACATGACAATTATGTGCTGATACGGGATGCAACGAGAGAAAAAATAGCCAAAAAACACAACATCGAACAAGACAAGTTAAAAGAAGTCATTCAAGATTGTCAAGATATCCTCAAGAAAGAACGAAATAAAAGAAACAAACCCCGACTTGATGATAAAATACTCACCTCATGGAACGGACTCATGCTAAAAGGTTTGGTCGATGCATATAGATATCTTGATAACGAGGAATATTTGACCCTTGCCCTAAAAAATGCCAATTTCATTCACAACAATTTGATGAAACCCGATGGCGGACTTTTTCACAACCACAAAAACGGAAAAAGCAACATCAATGGGTATTTAGAAGATTACGCAGCCGTGATCGATGCTTTTATAGGCTTGTACGAAGTAACTTATGATGAAAAATGGCTGTCACGATCAAAGGCACTGGCCCTTTACTGTCAAGAAAATTTTTTTGATGCCAATAGCCAATTGTTCTTCTTTACGTCAAAACAAGATGATTTTATCATACGAAGAACCATAGAGACCTCTGATAATGTAATACCTGCCTCAAACTCTATTATGGCGATAAACTTGTTTAAACTCTCTAAGCTTTTCCCTGAGGAAAAATTTGGCGATATAGCTTTGCAAATGCTAAAAAATGTACAAGGTCAATTTGATAAAAACGCACAAAACCATGCCAATTGGTTGCAATTGAACTTGTTCTTGAACAAACCTTTTTATGAAATAGCCATAGCAGGTGAAAAATATCAAGAAAAGACCAAGGAACTGCAAGGCCAATATTTGCCCAATACAATTATGGCCGCGGCCAAAAAGAAAAGTACTGTCTCTATTCTCCAAAACCGATTTGTAAAAGACAAGACCTTGATATACGTTTGCTTGCACGGTTCATGTAAATTACCGGTAACAGAAAC
>CAZEUV010000329.1:0-1932 GCA_964515285.1 uncultured Maribacter sp.
AACTACCCGAACGATTGGTTATTATCGGTAGAATTGTACGAATTGGCCAAAACCAGCGGAGATACTGATTTTATCGAAAATATCAGTGAACATTTAGAAACCGTAAAACAACGGCGACCAGATATCGGGCATTTGATCGATGATGGGTTGGCGTTGGTCGATTCTGAGTTTGTACCTCGTTGAGCAAGAGAACTAAATAGTATCTGACCAAAAACAGACATCATTGTTTCTAGCTGAAAAAAAGGTATATTAGAAGTGTCTTTAAGCCTTGTAGATGAAAACGTTAGCACCTTCTTTAATTCTCTTTTTTACTTTTCATATGTCATTCGCACAATTTGAACCCAATTACGACGAACGTAAAGTTCCGGTTTTTGAGTTGCCGGATCTACTGGTGACCAATAATGGTAGAAAAATACGAAGTTCAAGGAAATGGATACGGAAACGTAGGCCCGAGCTATTCGCTTTCTTTGAAAACAATGTCTTTGGCAAGGTTCCAGGAAAGGTGGATAATCTATCCTTTAAAACCATTGAACAGGATGATGATGTCTTGAACGGAAAGGCAAAACGCAGGCAAATAGAGGTCACTCTTACAAAAAACGGTCGGTCTCTAAGTTTTGGTATTTTACTGTACCTACCCAAAAACAGTGACAAAGCACCCATTTTCCTTGGGTATAATTTTTATGGTAACCATACGATAACCAAAGATCCAAAAGTAATCGTTTCACAAGCGTGGTCAATGAACAACAAGGAATTGGGCGTAACCGATAATCTGCCTACGAGCTTATCTCGAGGAATGCGCAGCCACCGATGGCCTATTGAGAAAATAGTAGATGGTGGTTTCGGTCTAGCGACTATATACTATGGCGAAGTTGACCCTGATAAAAACGATTTTTCAGATGGTATACATAGCCTGTTTTATAATGATGGACAACAACGGCCTGATTCGGATGAATGGGGAAGCATTGCGGCTTGGGCATTTGGGCTAAGCCGAGCTATGGATTGTCTTGAAAATGAAAACGAAATAAATGCATTGAAAGTAATTGTTTTCGGACATTCACGCTTGGGAAAATCGGCTCTGTGGGCCGGTGCCACCGATGAAAGATTTAGTGGTGTGATAAGTAATGATTCTGGTTGTGGGGGAGCAGCGCTCTCAAAACGTAAATTTGGAGAGACCCTAAGTCAGATCAATGCAAATTTCCCACATTGGTTTTGCGATACATTTAAACAATACAATGAAAATGAAGAAGCCCTACCAATAGATCAACATCAGTTGTTGGCCCTTATAGCTCCAAGGCCTTTGTATATAGCAAGTGCCGTGGAAGATGAATGGGCGGATCCCAAGGGCGAGTTTCTTTCGACTTTTCATGCAACACCGGTCTATGATTTATTTGAAAAAAAAGGAATCACGTCCAACGAAATGCCAGAGGTGAATCAACCAATTCAAAACACTTTAGCTTACCACATCAGAACGGGTGTTCACGATGTTACTGATTTCGATTGGGAACAATATATAAAATGGGCGGGCAAACATTTGAAATAATCTTGTAGATCCGTATGGGAAGGATTATTGTTAATAGTCTAAAAAGGTATCTTAAACCTTGTAAATGAAAGCACTGGCCTTCTTTTTTTCAAACACCTTGGCACTGGTCTTCATCTCGGCATACCTCGGATCCTGTACATAGTCTTCTTTTTGCATTTTCGCGACCTCAATACTCAAAAACCCAAACTCGCTCACTACTTTACCATAAAATCTATAAATACCCCTGCCCCGAAAAGAATACTTGGCCGCTATGGGTGGAAAAAGCACTGTGTCGAAAACTTCGCCCTGTTGATCTATCAAAGTGGCAAAGTGCATATGTTTTCCGTTATGGGTACTCGTGTTCTTTACAGTGACCAAATAACCGTACAGGTCTATATGTTTTCCTAAATAGC
>CAZEUV010000330.1:0-1900 GCA_964515285.1 uncultured Maribacter sp.
TTATTGATTTCTTTTTTCAGTTCAAGGTGAATGAGAAGTGAGTTGGTATCGAAAAAGACCATCCATATAACAAATATCGTAAGCACTAATACATAGATGCTACTGAATATGGCTACTATAGAAAACCATTTACTTTTTTTTAAACGCTTCCAGTTCATTTTTCTGCTAGCTTTTCGTTTACGATACTGCGTACAATATCTACGGCAACCGTGTTGTATTTGTTGTTGGGTATGATGATGTCGGCAAATTCTTTGGTAGGCTCGATAAATTGGTCGTGCATGGGCTTTAAAATGGTCTGGTATTTATTGATGGTATCGTCTAAACTCCATCCTCGTTCGTTGACATCCCTTTTGAGTCTTCTGATAAGCCGTTCGTCTGAATCGGCATGCACGTATATTTTAATATCGAGCATATCACGTATTTCAGGATTGGTAAAAATCAAAATACCCTCAATAATCATTACTTTTCTCGGATGCGTGGGTATGAAATCTTTGGTTCTATTACATTCTAAAAAAGAATATACCGGCTGTTGAATCGACTTGCCGGTTTTCAATTGGGACAAATGCTGCGCCAGAAGATTAAAGTCAATGGAGTTTGGGTGATCGAAATTGGTTTTTCTACGTTCTTCAAGCGTCAGATGCGAAAGATCGTTATAATAGGAGTCTTGTGAAATCACACCAACTTCCTCATTGGGAAGCTCTTCAATGATCTGATTGACCACCGTTGTTTTACCACAACCTGTACCGCCTGCGATTCCTATTACGAGCATTTTGTTTTGGTTTATTACAAAAATAGAAAACAATTACGATTACAAGACATTTTCCATAATCTCCTTTACCACTTCTGGGTTCAGTAATGTACTTGTATCCCCTAAATTGGCAGTATCCTTACTAGCGATCTTTCTTAAGATACGCCTCATGATCTTACCACTTCTTGTTTTGGGCAAGCCCGTTACGAATTGAATTTTATCAAGTTTGGCAATAGGGCCGATATGTTCGGCAATTTGTTGGTTGATCTCTTTTCGTAGGTTGTCGCGATCTCTGGTTTCACCTACTTCTTTTAGAATAACATAACCGTAAAGGGCGTTTCCTTTTACATCATGCGGAAAACCTACAATGGCAGATTCTGCAACCGCTGGGTGTTCGTTGATGGAGTCTTCAATAGGTGCCGTGCCCAAGTTGTGACCTGATACGATAATCACATCATCAACACGCCCCGTTATTCTATAGTAGCCGACGGCATCTCGCAAGGCACCATCCCCTGTAAAGTACATGTTCTTGTAGGCTGAAAAATAGGTGTCTCGGTATCTGTCATGATCGCCCCAAATGGTTCGTGCGATCGATGGCCATGGAAATTTAATGCACAAACGGCCATCGACTTGGTTGCCCTTGATCTCTTTTCCTTCCTCATCCATCAGCGCGGGTTGAATTCCTATAAACGGTAGTGTAGCATAGGTGGGAGTAGTAGGGGTTACATACGGAATAGGGGTTATCATCATACCACCGGTTTCGGTCTGCCACCACGTATCTATGATCGGGCTTTTCTTTTTACCGATATTATTGTTGTACCAATGCCAGGCCTCTTCGTTAATGGGCTCGCCGACCGAACCTAAGACTTTCAGGCTTGAAAGGTCGTACTTATCAACAAAATCAAGATTTTCTTTTGCTAAGGCACGTATTGCTGTTGGTGCGGTATAAAACTGATTGACCTTATGCTTTTCAATGACTTCCCAAAATCGACCGTAGTCGGGGTAGGAGGGAACACCTTCGAACATGACCGTTGTAGCACCATTGGCCAAGGGGCCGTATACGATATAAGAGTGCCCAGTGATCCAACCAATATCGGCGGTACACCAGTATACATCTTCTTCTTTATATTGAAATGCGTTTTTAAAAGTATA
>CAZEUV010000331.1:0-1888 GCA_964515285.1 uncultured Maribacter sp.
TCTATAAACTGTTCGAAAAGAATATCATCTACCTTAAAATCGTTTATAAACCCTTCTTGAGAATACTCGGCGTAACGTTGCCTATCTTCATCTAAATGTTCAAAAATGAAAAAAGAAATAAAGCCCATACTGTCCATACTTTCGATAACCTCTTCTTCATTGTCTCCAATGGGCACGAATACATCGGGTATAATTCCACCTCCACCATAAACCACCTTGCCTTTTGGGGTCTTGAATTTAAGCGAGTCATTTACTTTTATACTATCTACCGAGGTCAATTCACCGTTGTGGTACCGATCAGTGAATTTTTTATAATAGTCTTTATTTCCGTTTTTATAGGTCTTTTGAATACTGCGACCGGTAGGGGTATAGTACCTTGAAACTGTTAGGCGAACCGCAGAACCATCACCGAGTTCCATCTCACGCTGTACGAGGCCTTTGCCAAAAGAACGGCGCCCTACGATCGTGCCAACATCGTTGTCTTGTAACGCCCCAGCTATAATTTCACTGGCCGAGGCCGAGCGTTCATTGATCAAAACATATATGGGCTTGTCTTCAAAACTTCCCTTTTCGGTAGCGTGGATCTTGTTTACCTTTCCCTTTTTGTTTTTGGTAAAAAGTATCAACTTACCATCTTTTAGAAATTCGTCGGCCATTTGTTCTGCGATTCCCAAATACCCGCCTGGGTTATCCCTTAAATCCAATATCAGTTTTACGGCACCTTTCTTCTGAAGGTTTTTAAGAGCCGATTTGAATTCTTTAAAAGTAGACTCGGCAAAACGGTTGACCTTCATATAACCCATATCGGTAGTGAGCATATAAGAGGCTTGTACGCTCTTGATAGGTACAAGATCACGCTTTACGCTTACCGTAAACGTTCTATTTTCTTCTTTACGGTATACCATAAGTTTTACCAAGGTGCCTCTTTTACCTTTCAACTTTTTCACGATGGCCTCACTCGACAGCTTTTTTCCGAAAAGGGTGTCATTGTCAGCTATTAAAATACGATCTCCAGCTTTGATGCCCTTTTTAAAGCTAGGCCCTCTTTCTATGGTTCGTATTACCGAAATAGTATCTCTGTACGAATAAAAATTGATGCCAATGCCCACAAAATCACCTTTCATATTTTCAGAAACCGCACTCATTTCTTGTTTGGATATGTATACCGAGTGTGGGTCTAATTTTTTCAAAATATTGTTGACGGTGACATCTACAATACTGTCAGTATTGACCTCATCTACATATTCATAATCAATATAATCGATCAAACGGTTGAGTTTGTCTTTTTTTGAGTTTGTGGTAAATAGCTTTTCGGGCGAGTCGGTAAAATTAAGCTTGCCCCCAATATAGAAGCCCAAGGCCAATGCGGCAGCTAGAACAGTGGGCCAGATGTAATATGATTTTTTTTGCATTTTCCCTTTTGGAGTAGCTATTATACAGTAGTTTCTATTATTGGCATATGCTCTAGTTCAACACCTGCTTTGCCCAAAAAATCAAGACCTGAACAATCTTTATAGGCAATTTGATAGACCACGCGCTTTATACCCGATTGGTGTATCAATTTGCTGCACTCCTTACAGGGTGACAATGTAATGTACAGGGTGGCACCCTCACAAGACTGGGTAGAGGCCGCCACTTTTGAAATCGCATTGGCCTCGGCATGAAGAACATACCATTTGGTATAACCGGCCTCGTCTTCGCAATGGTTTTCAAACCCGGTAGGCGTGCCGTTGTAACCATCAGAGATGATCATTCTCTTCTTTACGACAATAGCACCTACCTGCCTACGCTCGCAATAAGACAATTTGCCCCATTCATGCGCCATTCGTAAATAAGCCTTGTCGTACTTTTCTTGTTTCTCTTTCTTCATAATTACTGAAAGGAATAG
>CAZEUV010000332.1:0-1887 GCA_964515285.1 uncultured Maribacter sp.
TTTGGTCTGCTCAATAGCCCACAGCCTGGTCATTTAGCTATTGATCAGTCCTTTGAAGAATTTAAGTATTCACCTGATAAAAATCAAAAGCGTGAAATTCTTATTAATTGGCTAACAACTCCCAAAATCTTTGCCGAATTACTGCAGCGTTTTGAAGGCAAAATGCCATCTGATGCCACATTAAAGTACGAGCTGGTCAAAATTGGTTTTAGCGGAAAAAGTCTTAATAACTTTATTGAATCATATAAAGAATCTGTAATTTTTTCACAATATTACGAACAACAAGATTTGGAAATATCTGAAGAGCATAAGGCTGTCTCTGAGCCAATGCAACAAAGGTCAAGACAACCGCCATCAACTGAATATCAGACAACAACGGCTACTTTCGTAACAATTGATCGAATCCCAATTAGACTGCCAGGTGGTAGACGCGCATGGCTAGAATTACCAGAGCATTTCTATGAATCGGATAAAAAAGTATTACAACGCCAGATTGATGTAATTGTTGCTGACAGTGATGATATTAATCAATTAGATGAAGAGGTCGAAACTTGAAACCTGATTAACAAAATAATACGAGCCACACTAGTGTGGCCCGGGAGGAACAGGAAGACCCCATTCCGTTAGTTCGCACCTATAAGATAGTGGATTTCTCCTCTTAAATCAACCTAATAACTCCAGTTGTCTCCCTCTGGGGATGGTGGCCACTTCTTTTGAATAATCAAAAAGAAGAACCGCCAAAAGGATATCGCTATATCTTTCGCTGATACCGCAAGGCATAGCGTCTTCTTGTTAATGCGTAATTATAAGATACCGGCACCACAGTTGGTGATACCGGTACATCAATCACTTTCATTATAGGTAAATTTGTTATGATATTTAAACAAAAAACTCGTTGTATTAGTAAAAAGTTAACTCATTTAAAACCAAACGACCAATATTATTTAGGAGTGAAAGCAGATAGGCATATCAATCGCCTGCAAGAACTTGGTTTTTCACATCCATTGGTTATTGGTGAGCAAATGTTGGTTTCTGCAATATACGGTCCCGCATCTCGGCGTAACGCAGAGGGCTTTGAAATAGTACATCGGGATCAAGAGATGGAAACCGCATATAGACAGGTAGAGTGGCACTGGACAGAATTTCGCGGTCGCTATGATACACAGGAATGTTCAAAAATAGTTGATGTGCCATACGACCGATATCCACGTACCATTATATCTCCTTATGCTGTTGAATTGATGGTTCGTTCCAGAGAAATTAACGAAATATTTATTGTTGCCGGGCCATTTTCATCAACAGGGAAGGATGACCATCGAGAAACAAACACTGCCAATATGTTTATGGAATTATTTGGGGAATGTATAGTTCTACAGCCTGATTTGTCTATTTGGAAGAAAGTGCAAACACGACAATTAAATTGGCAATTGTTACCACCCGGTAAGAATCCATGGAGTACTGCTCAGTCAAATCTTCGGCAAGTTATAAAAAGAGCAAAGAAAGGAATACAACCTGTTATCGGTGCTCGTTTCGATGCTATTGGTGAATATGGTCCTGAATATATCGCTATAGGATTAGGTGGTTTTGATGGATATGTTGCATTTGGATTTCCCCGTCTTGGCATATGTATACTCGAATCCCGATCGGTAAATAATGCAACTTATGTTCTAGATGAAGGCACATGGGAATCAATTTCAATGTTGTCAAAAGCAGAAATTTTAGATGCCAAATCACATCGAAGGCGTTTGATACATCGTGAAAGTTGGTTCAGGGAAATCATAGTCCTTTTGAATAATATGAAGGCAAGTTAATAAGAGAAAAGGAGCGAATAGCATTCTTGGGGACGTTCGTCAAAGTGTCAATATGACTTCTTCAAGGGACTTTTCC
>CAZEUV010000333.1:0-1887 GCA_964515285.1 uncultured Maribacter sp.
CCGAATTTTCCTATTCCGTGGTCGATATGGGTAACATAGTCACCTATCTCTAATTTATTGAGCTTTTTAAGGGTGATTGCCTGCTTTTTGGCATAGCCGGTTTTCAGATGGAATTTATGGTAGCGTTCAAAAATTTGATGATCTGTATAGCAGGTGATTTTTTGGTCGTCATTAATAAACCCTTGATAAAGAGGAAAAACTACCGTTTTGTAGTGTACCTGTTCATCTAACTCCTCAAAAATATCGTGAAAACGTTTGGCTTGTTGGTCGGTGGCGCAAAAGATATAGTTGGTATGGCCGTTTTGATGATTTTCGTTCAGATTTTCGATTAGCAGGTCGAATTTTTTATTGAACGAAGGTTGTGGCTTGGTACAAAATGCAATTTCCTCTGTCTTTGACCAAAGGGTTTTAGACATGCTGCCGTATTCGACAAGCGTAAAGTCTTTTAATTGATTTTTAAATTGGTTACTGTCTAGAAATAGTTCTTTTGGCTCGGCATGCTTTATTTCTTGGGCGAGTTTCAAAAAAGCCTCCCCTGCCTTCCCGAAGAAATTATCTAACCGGTCATAGAGCAATTCTGTATTCTTGGTAAAGACGATGGTATTCGTAGCAATATATTTCAGAAAACTTTCCCTTTTTTCTTCTAAGAATTTATTGGCCACATTAGGGATGATACTAATTTTTTTGACCTTTTCGGTAGATAATTGTGTTTCTACATCGAAGGTTCGTATGCTATCTACCTCATCACCAAAAAAATCAATGCGATAAGGTTGGTCATGTGAAAAGGAAAAGACATCAACAATACCCCCGCGAACAGAGAACTCACCTGGTTCGGTGACGAAATCGACCCGTTTGAACAGGTATTCGAAAAGAACCTCGTTGAGAAAATCCAACGAAAGTGAATCATCTAATTTTATTTTTAAGGTATTTTTCTCCAACTCTTTTCGGGTAATGACCTTTTCAAAAAGTGCATCGGGGTAGGTGACGATGATCGCTGGTTTTTTTCGCGAGTTGATTCGGTTTAGCACCTCTGCACGCAGCAACACATTTGCATTGTCGGTTTCTTCTATTTGATAAGGTCTGCGATAGCTTCCGGGGTAGAAGAGTACATCATTTTCACCTAAAAGGCCTTCCAGATCATTTAGATGATAAGCCGCTTCCTCCTTATTATCGAAAACAAGCAATAGGGGTTTATCAGAACCCTGAAAAACATCCGATAGAACAAACGATAAAGATGAGCCTACAAGGCCTTTGAGAAGAATTTTATTTTGGGCTTGGGCAATAGCGGTCTGCAGTTTCTGTGATTGCGGAGACTGTGAAAACAGTTGTTGAATTTTAGATTGGGTCAACCGTTAAAATTTGTACAAAGATAAGGCGTACACTATCTTATCGCAATAGAAGATCTGGATTTTACTTCTTAATTTTTTAGACTAATCATAAAGATACGGCCATCGATTTTGGGTTCTAGTATAGAGCTTCTTGTTTTTATAGCTTGATATCCCTACTTTGTAGGGCAATTTAAAAAGAACCCTACCATGCCAAAAATAGTTGTTGTCGGAAGCTCAAATACCGATATGGTAGTGAAAACGGCAAGATTTCCCGAGCCGGGAGAAACGATAATCGGAGGTGATTTTTTTATGTTTCCTGGCGGAAAGGGAGCTAACCAAGCTGTTGCTGCTGCCCGCGCCAGAGGAAAAGTTGATTTTATCTGTGCGGTAGGGGATGATCTTTTCGGACAGAATGCCCTGAAAGGCTATACTAATGAAGGCATAAATATTGCCTCTGCCTTGGTTATTGAGAATGAAGCGTCAGGGGTTGCTTTGATAACGGTAAACAATGAAGGGGAAAATGAGATCGTAGTGGCTTCAGGTACAAATGGCATGCTTT
>CAZEUV010000334.1:0-1872 GCA_964515285.1 uncultured Maribacter sp.
AGAAAACTAATGCGCGACCTGTATGACAGTCCGTTTTCAGATCGCCTGAACCGAACCATGGCCGATCTTGAATTCGATGATGAGGAAATCGAAGAATAAGAGTTTATGGTTTCACCCTTAATTTCACCACATCTTCAATAGGTTTTCATTTTTGCTTTGCGTTTCGTCAACTGACGTTGTAAATCTGAGATTGCTTCAGCTATAGAAGCTTCAAAAGAGGCATTACTTGCTTCGGCAAATAAGCGTGGGCCCGGAGTACTCAGGCGTATATTGCATATAAGACCCGTATCGTACTCACTGGTGTTCTCGGTTTTAAAGAAAACATCGGCACGTATAATAAACGGGTACTTATCGACTAGTTTACTTAATTTTTTGGCGGCCATGATCTCGAGGCGGTTGCTGGCCTTTGCGCCGTGATATTCAAAGTTGATATCCATATATAGAGAATTTTCCTTTAAATTAAGAAGTATCTGGCCTATAAGCAAGTAATATCGTAAAATCTTATAGTAGTCAGTAGAATCTCTTGCTAGCTAAACCACTATCAGCTTTCGACGAAAGGTAAAGTCGGGAAAATCTTTGCCTAAGGCGAGAGATTTAGCCCTAGACGTATACATTTGAGAATCAGAAGGCTTGGCGCATTATTGGGCAACCCCTGTGCTTACTTTATTTGTCTTTAATTTCAGGTAATAAAGTATGGCCGTTGACAGTAGTGCGCAGATAGAGAAACCAATAAATAGGGGCAGGGCAGTGGTAGAGACATATTTGCCAATATAGGTGCTTATAGGTACTGCCATCAACGTGGAGATAAACCCTGTGATAGCAGCCCCAATACCTGCAATATGCCCAATGGGTTGCATGGCAAGTGCCCTAAGGTTACCGAACAGGAAACCAATCGCAAAAAATTGAAGTCCGAAAAAAACCATTAATATTTCAATCGAAGGGTTGGCTTTTCCGTAGAACAAAATCAGGTAGAGTACAGAAACGCCCAAATATGCCAAGAGGGAAGTGGTCACCATTTTCTCCATTCCAAATCGCAGTACCAAAGTACCATTTAAAAAAGTGGCGGAACCAATGGTAATGGCAAGGCCAGCGAATATAAACGGAAATTCATTTTTTAAATGGTACTGCCCTTGAAATATTTGTTGTGCCGTACTGAGGTACACCAAAAAAGAGCCAACGATAAAACCAGATATCAAGGTAAAACCCAGTGTACGTTTATATTTCAGGAGTTCTCGGAGCCCGTCACCAAAAATATGCCGTGTAAAGGGAATACGATCCGCAACACGGAGTGTTTCTGGCTGTCTGCGCCAAAACCATAGTGAAACAAGAAGGGCGAACAACAGCTGCACATAAAATATGGCCTGCCAGTTATAACTGTCCAACATCCATTTGCCCAAGGCAGGGGCGATAGTGGGCACCAAAAGAAAGACCACGGTAATGAACGACATGATACGCGCCATAAAATCACCGCTATAGGTATCACGTACCATGGCGATACTGATAGTGCGTGGTGCAGAAAGAGCAACGCCCTGTAAGATGCGGCCCGCGATCATCAACTCAAGGCTTTTGGCATAAATACATAAAAAGCTGGCGAGAATGAAGAGCGCAAAACCCATGTATACAATTGGTTTTCTGCCTAAACTATCTGATATGGGACCAAATAGCAAAGGACCGATTCCTAAACCCAAGAATATCATGGTAATCAGCATTTGATTATCGACCGGATCGGTGACGCCAATGGCCATGCCTATAATATCGAGTGCCGGCAAGAGTGCATCAATGGCCAAGGCAACGACGGACATCAATGAGGCCATTAACAAAACAAACTCTAGTTGTGGCAGTCTCTTTTTAAACATTCGGCAAAGGTAGTTT
>CAZEUV010000335.1:0-1848 GCA_964515285.1 uncultured Maribacter sp.
TCGTTTCGCTGTCAACTACTGGGGTTGTTGAGAAAACTTTTACAACTGATTGATTGAACAAATAGAACCTAATGAGTACACTCCTCCTCACAACTGGTGAAAAACTAGAGGGGCTAAAGTCATTTTAGTTCTGTTGCTATATGTATTTTCAATCTCCAATTCCAACTATCCCAATTCTTTTACTCTCTTTGTAATAATTTCTACAGTCAAAATCTTGAATGTCATTACATATTTTATTTCCGTTACAGTCGACTGGGTTACTTATTAAGTCTGCACAATGATTGTCAAGCACAAAATATTGCTTGTTCCTATATTCATATAAAACCAAAAAGAATTCACACCCTATGTCTTGTCCTTCCCATTTTACCATTTTGTATTCTTCTAATTTTGCAGCTATGCAATCTTCCTCAATCTCGTTGCTTTTTGAGCAACCTAGAATTAACCCCAGAATTAAAAAAACTATTTTTATATAATAACGCATAGTTACTCTCGTAATCAACCATTGAACTAACCTTACAAAGATGCATTTATTGCATATTCGTTGCGTTACTACGTTTTATTTATCACTCTTGAGGAAAGTTTTGACTAATTTCATATGGGCTGGGTGTTGCCGGCTGGTAAGGTAATTTTAGTTCTGTTGCTCTCCAAACTTAACCACCACCTTTTCAATCTCAGCCTCTTTTTGCGTACCAATCAAAAATTTCTTTCCGTTTTTCAAATCAATGGCAAGACCCATGGCGCCTTTCATAGTATACACAGTGCCATATTTTATTGATCCTCGTATGCCCCATCCACCAACAAAACCATAATTCACCACTTTAGCGCTTTTTACATCGTTCCAATTCACGTTCTTTTTCACAAAGGGGAAAAAACTCATTTTTATACCGTTACGGTCAATCTCTGTTTTTAAACGCATAAAGTAAAAAAGCGCAAGCAGGCTAAAAACAAAAAAAGCGAAAAATACTAACCCAACATCTGACATAGGGTTATTTCCGAATTTTTCTCCAAGAACAATTTGCTTGTACAAGCCAAAGATTGGTATCATTCCAACGCCTATTAGAATAACCCACAACCACCATTGTGTAAACTTCTGCTCTTCTTTAAATTGTGTTTTCATTGAACATTCAAAATTACCCTCAAGAGTAAAAATCCTCCCCCCTCGGGGGAGCTAGAGGGGGAGCATCAACTCCTCAATTTCCTCAACTTCAATAGGAATAGTTTTCATCAAATTAAAAGGTTCACCACTTTCTTGAATGACCACATCATCTTCAATACGAATGCCCATTTTCTCTTCAGGTATATATATACCTGGTTCTACGGTAAAGACCATATTGGCCTTCATCGGTGATTTTAACTGCCCATAATCGTGCGTATCCAAACCAATATGGTGACTGGTGCCGTGCATAAAGTATTTTTTGTAGGCTGGCCAATCAACGTCTTCATTTTGCACATCGGCCTTGTCTAGTAACCCTAACCCCAAAAGTTCTGAGGTCATGATTCTACCACATTCTTTATGATACTCTGCCCAAATCGTACCAGGCACCAACATTTTGGTCGCTTCGTTTTTTACGTTGAGTACGGCATTGTATACTTCTTTTTGGCGTTTGGTGAATTTTCCGTTTACGGGTATCGTTCTGGTGAGGTCACTTGAATAATTAGCATATTCGGCAGCAACATCCATCAGAATCATATCGCCATCTTTACACTGCTGGTTGTTTACTATATAATGCAATACATTGGCATTATCGCCCGAAGCGATAATGGGCGTATAAGCAAAACCTTTTGAACGGTTGCGAATAAATTCATGTAGCAATTCCGCTTCGATCTCATACTCCCAAACACCTGGTT
>CAZEUV010000336.1:0-1838 GCA_964515285.1 uncultured Maribacter sp.
GCCCATTTAAAATTTGCGATTCTGTCATTGGAAGCTGAAGATAAGTTATAATGCCACCATTCGGTTCTTATTGACCAAAAACCATATTTTTCCATAGTTTCTTTTAACAACTTCCGATTGTCGAGAATATTCTGGGGCAACTCTTGATTATCGTGATAAGCCTTTTTACCAAAAAAATCAAAGTCGGTGCCCATGTCGAGTTCTTCTCCTTCCAAAGTGACCAAGGTAATATCTACCGCTCCTCCTTTATTATGGATCGAACCCTTGACGGGGTTAGCCACATATTGGGGGTTGGGTACGATTTTCCACATCTTGTACTGTACTGAATTGGGCCGGTAACAGTCATAAAACTTGATTTTTACCCCATTTTTCTTAAAGGCTTTGTTAACTTTCAATAAGGCCTTTGCCGTTTTTACCCGAGTATAACATTCCGCACAGTCGTATACTTTGGCTTTCAAAAAATTATTATTGGTGGCATAACGCATATCATAGGCAAAACCATCATTGAAATCAGCCAATCGAACGAAAGTGGTATCAGCAAGCCCTTCGAAGGATCTAAAACTTTTTTCTTGGGTTTTCTTTATAATTCTAACGGTATCTAAAACCTCAACAGCCTCTTTTGGCTGCTTATCAGTATCTTTTTTTGATGTGTTTTCTTTACAGGAATATATGGCAAATAGAGCCATTACCACAGCGGTCATTGTTTTTTTCATATCGAATTCATCGTGACTTTATGTAAATTATATGTCAAACCAATCTCGAGAGCAGGTCTTGTTAGCGGCCTTCAATGTACATATAAATTTAAGTATCGTAAATCAGAGGGCATCAAAAAACAGATTCAATTTTAACTTTGCTAGCAGTTCTGCCATTTTTTTATCACTTTTATAACATGAGGATGTTCTATGAAGAGTTCTTCAGTAGATCAAAAATAAAACTATGAAACTAAAAATCTTTGTATTCGTATCGCTCACCACGCTATTTTTTTCCTGTAAAACGGATACTAAAAAAACTCCTGATAGCAAAACAGAAACTGAACAATGGCTTTTGGGCTTTAAGAAAACGGATATCAACCCCATCATGACGGCAGATTCAAGCTATGTGTTTACGGATCCGATCACCAAGGCGTCCGTACAATGGCAGAAAGCCGATGTTTTCAACCCTGGGGCGGTCGTTCGCAACGACACCGTTTTTATGCTGTTCAGGGCTGAAGACAACCCTGATGCTATTCTAGGGGGAAGAACCTCGCGCATTGGTTTGGCCTATAGTACCGACGGAATCAACTTTACAAAATACCCTGAGCCCATTTTTTATCCGATGGAAGATGAGTTTCAAGAATGGGACCATCCTGGCGGGGTGGAAGATCCCCGGGTAGTGGAAACACCTGATGGAAACTATATCATGCTCTACACAAGTTGGAACAAGGATGTTGCCCGCCTCTCTTCCGCCATTTCGAAAGATTTAAAAAACTGGACGAAGCACGGCCCTGTTTTCAAGAACGCCCATGAAGGCAAGTTTATGGATATTTGGAGCAAATCTGGCTCAATGGTAACGGAACTGGTCGATGGACGTTTGATTGCAAAAAAAATAGACGGATACTATTTGATGTACTGGGGCGAACTTTTCGTGAATTTGGCCAAATCAAAAAATGGCCTTGATTGGCAGCCTGTATTAAAAGCCGATGGTGAACTTCTGCATGTTTTCAAACCTTCTTTAAATGAGTTCGACAGTCATTTGACAGAACCCGGCCCACCGGCACTCTATACTGAAAACGGAATCCTTTTACTGTACAACGGAAAGAATTTACAGGGCGAGGGTGCCAGTACCGAATTTCCTGAAGG
>CAZEUV010000337.1:0-1818 GCA_964515285.1 uncultured Maribacter sp.
AAACGGTTCAGATTGTGGTTCGTTCCTCACACAATCTAACCTATTTCGTTATGTGATTTTTGCCACGAAATCAATATGTTAAGCACCTGTCATTCCGTTTATAAATGTATCCACGAAACTTAAAATCTTGTTTAGAATTTGCTCACCAATTGTTTTGCGTTTTAATACAGAGGGCTTTTCACCTTCAATTAATTCCAGTATTTCATCTCGTAACGGTTCTCTCTCTGCAAAAAGATAGTTTTCTATCAATTTTTGTGTTTTTTCTTCTGAAAGATTTTCGTCTTTTACTAACTGCTTAAAAGCCTTTTGTTGCTCTTCGCTCCAGAACTTATCAAACTCCTGTGGAATATTATCCTCGTCTTCAATTTCAGGTAAATTTTTGGATATAAACTTTTCTATCAATTCTCGCTTGCTTCTTAAATTTGCCTCTGTATTTAATAAATTGTTAATCTCTTTTTCTGTTTGCTCTGCATCTTTTTTGGTGTTGGATTTCAGTTTTATAAGTAACTGGATAATGTAATTGACATTAATTTCATCACGGTGGATTAATTCCAACTCAAAGTCAACATCTTCTAAAATAGAAACTTTCTCTTTCTGATGATCACTTTTAACTTTATCATAAAGATCAAGATATTTACTTTTATAATCTTCAAAAAGCTGCTCATTCATTGCCAAATCTGACCATTTGAAGTCGGCAAAGGCTGTGAGAATATTTTTAACCCTCATTATCTGCCGAAATGACGTTATAAATGACAACTCTTCATCTTCGGTTTGTAAATCATTAACGCTGTTTACCGTTGGCGTTATTTTCAGCAACTCAATAAATGCCTCGTTGAATTTCTTGATATATTCTTCATAAGGCTTCATGATAATTACCTCAATCGCTTCTTTATTGCTGAATAAGGTAATTGCATCGTCTGTTGCTTTTTTCAGATTGCGGAAAACAACAATATTGCCCTGTGATTTTTGCTCGTTAATTATTCGGTTTGTTCTTGAATATGCCTGAATTAAACCGTGATGTTTGAGATTTTTATCCACATATAAAGTATTGAGTGTCGGGCTGTCGAAACCCGTCAGAAACATATTTACAATCAGCAAAATATCAATTTTCCGTTCCTTAACTTTTTTGGAAATATCGTTGTAATAATTATAAAATGATTGGCTGTCTTTGGTTGAGAAATTTGAACCAAACATTTTATTGTAATCTTCAATAAACTCATCCAGTTTTTCTCTGCTATGAGGGCGGATTCTGTATAATGCTCTTGGTTCTTCAACAACTGATAATTCTTCTGGAATAAAACCGTTTGCGTCTGCATCTTCTTCGTTGGCAACATAAGAAAAAATTGTCGCTATTTTTAAATTATGCTTTCCTTCCTCTTTTTTCCTTTGCAGAATATCGTAATATTTTATCAGCGTTTTAACGCTGCTGACAGCAAACATCCCTGTAAATTCCCTGCTGTGGGTTTTTCGATTATGATGGGCAAGAATGTAATCCGCTATCTTTTCCAATCGCTCCGGTGACTCCATCAACTCTTTAGTGTCAATGTCTTCAACTTCAATATCTATTTCAGTGGCACTTTCTTTCTTTTTGTACCTGCCAACATATTCAACTGAGAATTTCAAAACATTCTCGTCTTTTATGGCATCGGTAATTACATATTTATGAAGTGATTTTCCAAAAAGCTCCTTGGTTGTTCTCTTCCCAAGATCGTTTTTAAAGGCATTTTCGGCAAAAATCGGCGTGCCTGTAAAACCAAAGAGTTGAATATTGTTAAAGAATGATTTTATACGGTTGTGCGTTTCACCAAATTGTGAACG
>CAZEUV010000338.1:0-1803 GCA_964515285.1 uncultured Maribacter sp.
GATTCTTTATACATAACGTATTTTCTAATCGTTGGATCGAATTTCTTCATTTCCAATTTTTCTGGCATAGTGCGTTTGTTTTTAGATATAGTGCAGAAGTAACCTTGTGGTTATTAGTGTGTAACTTCAGACATCTTAATTTAGAGCTGATTAGCTGAAACTTATATTTTTTAGAAGCTTTAAGTTTCCTTTTACGTTTTGGTTAAGCTTTTTAGCGGTGATTTTTTGACTGTACTTAACTGAGCATTCATCCAAAGTAACTACAGGCTTGGCTGCTTTTGTAGCAGACTTGCTATGAGAGTTATTTCTTTTCATGGTTTTCAGTCTCTTTTTTCAATACTAAAAGGCTATGCTCTAATGCCATTCGTACAGCAAAGTGCTTAAATATCCATTTGTAAAATTGTTTCTTTTCAGTTTGAAAATAATCTTTCTTGTCAGCTACAACAGAAATAACATAAGGAATGGATTTCGTATAGTGATGAATCACAGGGTAGCATATTAGGGAGCGTTCGTCTTGCCCGCTTAAAGATCCTACATAATTCCGTCCTGTATCTTTTTTAGCTTCCAGATGGCAAGCCCCTAGTATCATAGATACCTAATAGCGTTACAATTAACGTGAAAAGAGGTATTGAAAATGAGCGGAAAACGCTACCCTGAAGAATTTAAGATCGAAGCTGTTAAACAGGTGACTGATCGAGGTTATAAAATTGGTGAAGTCGCTAAACGGTTAGGAGTAACAACCAAAAGCTTGCATGATTGGATAAAGAAATACGGTGATGCAGGATCGCAGCATCAAACAATTACTGGCCAACAAGATGAGCTACGCAAACTAAAAGCGCAGTTGAGACGCGTGACTGAGGAACGTGATATTTTAAAGGAGGCCGCCGCGTACTTTGCAAGCGAGTCAAGAAAAGGTACGCGTTCATAAAATCACGGCTCAGTAAATATAAAATAGCATCACTTTGTCGCGCTATGCGCGTTCACCCTAGCGGCTTTTATGCCTGGTTAAAACAGCCATTAAGTCATCGAGCGAAAGAGGATCGACGACTACTTGGTCAGATTAAACAGTTTTGGATGGAAAGCGGGTTTGTTTATGGTTATCGCAACATCACCAAAGACATGAAAGACCATGGTGAATCTTGCGGGAAGAACCGAGTTTATAGAATTATGCGAGAGGCAAATATACAAGCCCAGCGCGGCTACAAGACTCATCCTGGCTTTAAAAGTGGAAAAGTTAGTCATGTTGCACCAAACACACTAAACCGCGAGTTTCGTGTTGATAGACCAAACAAAACTTGGGTAACAGATTTTACTTATGTTCGCACGCATGAAGGCTGGTTATACGTGACGATTGTTTTGGATTTATTCTCTAGACAAATTGTTGGTTGGAGCATGAAAAACAATCCAAAAGCAGACCTTGTCATTGATGCATTACTGATGGCCTTATGGCGTCGTAAACCAGAAGGTAAAGTTTTGATACATTCAGATCAGGGTGTTCAATATACCTGCGGTGACTGGCGTAAGTTTGTTACCGATAATAATTTGGAACTGAGTATGAGTCGCAGAGGTAACTGTCATGATAACGCGGTTGCCGAGAGTTTTTTCTCTTTGTTAAAAGGTGAACGTATCAGACGTAAAATTTATAAAACGAGGAACGAAGCACGTTCCGAGGTATTTAACTATATTGAATTTTTCTACAACACGAATCGGCGTCATGGCAATAATAATGGGCTGTCACCGATTGCGTTTGAAAAGCAATATTATGAGAAGCTATGAAGTGTCTACAGTACTAGGGGCTTGCCA
>CAZEUV010000339.1:0-1788 GCA_964515285.1 uncultured Maribacter sp.
TTAAATGGGTAAGGCTTTGCAGGTTTCCGATAGTATCGGGTAAGTCTAACAATACGGGTTTTCCCAAAAAAGCACCACCATCTATAAAAAGTTGCTTTAAGTTGACAAGGTTGCCAATACCATCAGGTAATGTTGTAAATGAATTGTAGCCTAAACTCAAGTAATCGAGATTGACTAAATTACCCAAATCTTCTTGTAGTTGAACCAAACTATTCAAACGAAGATCCAAATGAACCAAATTAATGAGGTCAAAAAATTCATCGGGAAGAATGTTCAGGTTATTGTCATTTATTATAAGCGTATGTAGCATAGGGAGTTGCCCAAACGATCGTGGTAATGCATCAATTTTTTTATACCCAATATTCAATTCTGTTACATGTCCTCCAGAAACGGTAACACCCTCCCAAGCTGCCATAGTAACGTCGTCTAAGGAGCTTCCCCAGTTCAATGAATTGTTGGTGTTGGTCTCGTATAGTTCCTTAAGAACCTCGTATTCGCTCAAGGCTGCTACAATGCCGTCTTCGCAAAGCGTATTATCATCCAATAAAATTACCGTGGCGGGGTCTTTATCTTTTAAAGAACAAACCTCTTCAGGAATTTCAGTAATACTATTGCCCTGAAGATCCAGAAGCGTCAAATTCGCCATAGTGCCATATTCTACAGGAACTTTGGTCACCATATTATTGGATAATGAAAGTCCTCCAATGGTCACATTTGCCAAAGTTATCGGCAATTCTGAAATGGTGTTGTCACCAAGGTTGAGAGAGTTTATCGACGCAAATTTGGCCAATGCCATGGGAAATTCTGAAAAATTGTTGTGTTGAAGGTCCAGCACTAAGAGAATTCCCAATTCCTTTATTTCTTCAGGCAGGGTGCTTAAATGGTTATTATCGAGATAGAGCTCATCTAAAACGGTCAATAACCCAATTTCAGCGGGTAAACTTGTGATGTTGTTTTCTCCGAGATTCAGATGCCTCAAAGCTGTTAACGACCCAATATCTGAAGTAATATTTGAAACTTGCTTTCCAGAGATATCCATACTTGTAACCGTACCTTGATCCACAATCAGACCCTCCCAAGAATCCATGGTAGTGTCACTTAGATCCCACCCCAAGGTATTATCGGGGTTTGCATGATAAAGTGCATGTAATACGATATAATCAGGAAAAACATAACCGCAGGTGACAGTTGTATCTTTGCTAATCTGTGTACCATTGTTGGTTTCGAGATCACAGACTTGCTGAGGTATCACAGTTAACTCGTTCTCAGTAAGACTCAGTTTCTCAAGTGTGGTCAGATTGCCCATTTCTATGGGTACTATCGTAAGTTTATTGCTTTCTAGATTGATTTCCCTAATGGTTTGTAATTGACCGATGGTATAGGAAACAGCCGTAAGTTTGTTATTGCTGACATCCAGTTTTTCCAGTTTGATCATTTTACGGATCTGTTGGGGCAAAAAGAATAGGTCATTGTAGCTAACATCAAAAATCAAAAGATTGTTCAATGTTTCAATTTCTAAAGGCAACTCACTTATTTTATTGTTTTTAACATAAAGTTCTGTGAGATTGCCGAGTTTTCCAATATCGTGAGGAATTATGGTTATAGTATTGTCTTTCACAGATAACAAGCTTAATTTGCCCCACTTTCCTATTTCGTTTGGCAATGTAGTGATGTCATTATCATCTGCTTTAAATTGGGTAAGTTCTGATAGGTCGCCTAATTTTGTCGTAAGGGTAGTAATTCCCTTATTGGTGAGGTCTAGTTGGGTTACGCGTGCTCCCGTAGTGG
>CAZEUV010000340.1:0-1776 GCA_964515285.1 uncultured Maribacter sp.
ATTTACATTCATCTTCCTCCTCTTTTTAATACTCTGCCAGTTTCATAAACTTGGTACACCATCTCCCTTTCTCCCGAAAAAACCATATTTTCAGTAGGTTGCTGTTGATTATGGTCTTTCATATTTCAAACTATAATTGACGTTATCCACATATTGTCGTAGTATTAAAAATAAAACTACTATTAATACTACGACAATATGCGACCATGGATAAAGTAATCTCGAAAACAACGACAGCTAACAAACTATTTATCAAAGAAAAATGCGTTACAATGAAAGATATCTGCCAGGTGTTAGAATACTCTGACCGGTCAGTGCAGAGATTACTTAAAAAACTTGGTTACTACAGTAGCTTCACTCACAACGGCAAGTGGTATACTCTGGAGCACATCCCCGATTTTGACGAGAACGGACTTTGGTTTTATCAGGGGATTGGTTTCTCAAAATGGAGGAATCTTACAGCCACGATCCTTTACCTTGTTGAAAATAGTGTCAAGGGGCTGACTGCCAGCGAGCTATCAAGCATTCTTTCGCCATCCTGCCCACCGATTTTAAACAAGATACACAAAGCCGGCAAAATCAATCGGGTGAAAACTCCACGCGGTTTCATTTATATTTCGATGAATTCTGCCACCAAAAAAGGGCAACTCAACAACCTCGACAAAGCTGATATTTTGCAGCATTTATCCGACAGTGACAAGATTATTATTCTTGCTGAGCACATCCGAACTCCAAATCGGACTTGCAGTGAACTTGCTTTGCAAGTGAAGAAAAAAAGCAGAATGAATTGTAGTACCGAGATGATAAAAAGCTTATTTGTGCAGTTGGGATTAGAAAAAAAAATATTGCAGAAGCATCAAATTTCCTGCTAATTTTTCTTACCAATATGCTTGAGGAACTACCGAAAGAGACAACGTATTCCATTATGATGCCGGAGCCTATGCGTGATACTCTCGCATATGTGGCAACCTGCCTCCACGGTAATAATCGTCGGATATTTATGGCGAAGACGGTTCAATCTCTCGGCGTTGGTGGGCAAAGAGGTGCCGAACAATTATTAGGCTGGAACCGAAAGACGATACGCAAGGGGATGCATGAATTACAAAGTGGTATTTCCTGTATTGATAATTTTTCTGGTCGAGGGCGCAGGCCAATTGAATGCAATCTCCCCCAATTAGCCGAAGATATTGAGGCTATTGTAATGCCGGAATGTCAGACTGATCCAACATTCCGAACAAAAAAAATATATACTCCTCTGACTGCAAAAACGATGCGTATCCGCCTGATTGAAGAAAAAGAATACACAAATCAAGAATTACCGGTCGCCAGGACGATTGGATATAAAATGAATAACTTAAATTTCCATCCACAAACAGTGGCCAAATGTAAACCGGTGAAAAAGATTGAGGAAACCGATGCTATTTTTGGACAAATTTTTAAAATCAACAAGGAAACTGATAATTGTGAACGGTCATTACGCTTGTCGATTGATGCCAAAGCAAAGGTCAAGATTGGCTCCTTTTCCCGGGGAGGAAAAAATCGTCAAGGCGAAAATGCTTTAGATCACGATTTTGGTTCCGACAAAATAGTGACGCCTGTGGGAATTTTCTTGCCCCTTTATGATGAAACCTTCTTGTATTTCACAGAAAGTAAAGTGACAGCAGATTTTATCGTGGACTGCCTTGAAACATTATGGCCGAATTTGAAAAAACGGTATTTCCCCGACACACTGGTGCTCAATCTGGACAACGGGCCGGAGAATAATAGCCATCGCAC
>CAZEUV010000341.1:0-1745 GCA_964515285.1 uncultured Maribacter sp.
CTAAGGTTGTATAAACGTTGTTCTTCATTTGATGGTCAATCAATATCTGACTTTAGAGTTATACGCAATCGATCAAAAGCTTTCAGCCAAAAAACATAAGACGTCATAACATCAAGAAAAAGGTTGATCCGATATAATATCATAGCCAAACTACAAGTCTTACAATCTCAGCACTTTGAATAGGTTTAGTAATAACTTTAAAACAATAAAAATCCTCAAATTTAAAGCAAACTACAATAAAAATCTGAAAGTTTAAAAAATAGTAGCCAATAGATGCACAAATCGATAATCGAATTTTGTAGCTAAGAACTATAGTTTCACTTATAAAATAGATTTACCATTTTTACGAATAATTTTCAGGGATGGGTTTTTCGAGTTTTACTTCAGTTGTGACATTTATGTTTAACTATCCAAAAGGTGAAAGAATCATATTACTACAAAAATTGTAATATAAAAAACGAATCAGGAAAATATAATTTTACCACCGCATTAAACGATATTCCGAGAAACTGGAAAATCGGAATCACCAAAGTGATCAGTGGAATGAAAAAAGAAATGAACCTATTGGTTCTATAGTGTGATTGCAGCTTTTCGGCCAAAAAAAAATCTCAACATCAAAAGACATCGAGATTGCTCTTCAAATTTCAGTTGGCCCACAAGGACTCGAACCTTGAATGACGGTACCAAAAACCGGAGTGTTGCCAATTACACCATGGGCCAATTTATCTGCTTTTTACCGAATTCAATCCAGCAAAAGAGGTGCAAATTTAATACAAAGTTTGGTTTGCGCAAACATTTTTAGCGACAATAACTTAAAAAGCAAACCTATTGCTCTATTAAAAGGTTTGTCAAAAATGTATTCGCATATTTATTATAATTAGTAAATTCGCTACATCGGTTAATCAAATAGTTCATGTTTTCAAAAAACTTCGAAAAATGGGATACCCTAATGGGGTGGTCTGTTTTCTTAATAGCTTTTATAATATACTTTATTACCGTTGAGCCCACCAGTAGTTTTTGGGATGCCGGCGAATACATCGCCACCTCGGCAAAATTGCAGGTCGCTCATCCGCCAGGGGCGCCTTTACTGCAAATAATAGGGGCGTTTTTTGCCATGTTCGCTTTTGGCAATGACCTATTAGTGGCGAGGATGGTGAATTTTGTATCAGGTGCCTCGAGCGCATTTACCATACTTTTTATGTTTTGGACGATTACCAATCTGGTCCGTAAACTGATCGGTAATGAAAAGAAATTGACAAATAGCAAAGCAATTGCCGTACTGGGCAGTGGGCTTGTTGGCTCTTTGGCCTTTACCTTTTCTGATAGTTTCTGGTTCAATGCCGTAGAGACCGAAGTCTATTCTATGGCAAGTTTCATCATGGCGCTATTATTATGGCTGGGTCTAAAGTGGACCGATAATCTAGACAACCCAAGAGGCAATAAATGGCTGGTTCTTATCTCTTTTGTAGTAGGCCTTACCTTCGGAATTCAATTTATGGGCTTTTTGGCCATCCCCTCTATAGGGCTGCTCTATTATTTCAAAACCTATAAAAAGACTACGATCAAAAATTTTCTATTGGCCAATATTGCGGTGGTGGCCATTCTTATGATGGTCTATAAATTCTCGTTGACCTATGTACTACAGCTCTTCGGTTGGGGCGAGGTCTTTTTTATCAACAGTATTGGCCTACCCTTTAATTCAGGCTCTATTATAATCGGTCTTCTATTTGTGACAGCCTTCTATT
>CAZEUV010000342.1:0-1734 GCA_964515285.1 uncultured Maribacter sp.
ATAAAATTAGGTAATTTGTCCGTTCGACCGCTCCCGAAGTCTCGGGAGAGAACCACAGCGTATGTTAATTAGGTCTCGACTGCGCTCGACCTGACAATATAGTATTAAACAAACATTTAGGCATAAAGCTATCTACCGACCTCTAAAAAAAATTTATAAAATGTGTTTCTTATTTATGTAAAAAGCCATATTCAGTATCCAGTAAAGTACGCTTCCTTCGATAATTCTTTGATACAACCCCTTAAGGTTTGACGTGGAATCTGAAAATAATACAAGAACAAAACAAATCGCAATCAAACTACAGAGGAGTGTAATCAATGAAATATTTTTACCGTTTGGCCAAACTTTTGCCTTGAACCCTATGGCCAGAATACACCAAGGAACTATCAAATAGGTCAAAAAGCCCGAAGCATTATGTACGAATTGCGAAATGCTCGGGTCTATAAATTCAAGATTACAACCTATATCACACGGAAAAAGGCCTGTGACCACAGTACCCAAACCATAAAACAGCCCAATACCCCAAAAAGCGATTTTTACCAGTCCTGATTTCGGTAAAACCGTTGGGACAAGAAATAAGAAAAGTGCCATTAAAATGCCGCTTGGGATAAATCCGGCATATCTGAGGTAAGAGCCATAAGTTGTTCCAGTGGCATAACTCTCGCTAATGAACTGTGTAATATGACTGTATTCAGGAAATAGACATCCTCCCAAAATGGTTGTCCCAACAAAGAGAACGACGCCCAATACACCTAGCCAAAAAATACTATTCGTGTTCATAAATAATCTTAAGCTGAAAAATTAAACAATCCGCTTCGGTTTGACAGAAGTCTAGACAGCCAATACGAATGGTCTTTGCTTTGTATAGAGATCAGTAGTTAACTACTTACTTTTTTCATTGGTTTTGTAGCTAACTGTCTGGTCGAGCGCAGTCGAGACCTTTTTAGAATTACGTATAGTTCTCGACTGTGCTCGAACGGACAAAATTGCAAATTACAAATAACTGACAATCAGGTTATTGTAATCCGTTTTACCTACGTACTTATCTACTGACCTCTATCTTTTTATTTTTCTTTGTTCTTTGCCTTTCTTTTATTCCACAATCTCCATCTTCTTCAACAAGAACGAGGCATTCATATTCTGGCAGATTCCATCCTTAAACTTATAATCAAAATGAAGTTCGTCGTCAATAATCTGAGCATCAAAATAATGATTTTTTATTTGGTTTAGTTCATCGGCGGCCTCACAAAGGCTTAGGTCATGCGTGGCAATAACACCCGTAGATTTCGAACCGACCAATTTTTCTACAAATTTTCGACTTCCTATCGCCTTGTCGGTACTGTTGGTGCCTTTTAAAATTTCATCTAAAACGATAAAATAACGATCGGTTTGAATTTCATCAACAATGAACTTCAAACGTTTCAACTCTGAAAAGAAATACGATTCGTCATCAGTCAACGAATCAGTGGTACGCATACTGGTTATCAACTTTATGGGAGAATACTCAACTGATCTAGAACATACCGGAAGCCCCATATTGGCCATGACTATCTGTAGCGAAACGGTTCTTAAAAAAGTACTCTTACCGGCCATATTCGCCCCGGTAATAATAAAAAATTGTTCACTATCAATTTGAAAATTATTTGAAATACTCTTTTCAGGGTGCAACAATGGATGCCCTGCATCTAACGATTTCAATATCGTTCCACTATCTGTTATTATCGGAAAAGCATA
>CAZEUV010000343.1:0-1715 GCA_964515285.1 uncultured Maribacter sp.
TAGCCCAAGCCCGATATATAAACATCGTTTTTCTTAAGAGTGGCCTTGATATCTTCAATGCTGTTCTGGTTCAATGCGGCAGTATCGATATGGGTTACCCCTGCATACCGTCTTTCGGCCTTGCCCTTTGGCCAGCACATGACTTCAACGCACTTAAATTGATGTTTTGAAGCGAAGTCCATGACCTCCTCAAACGAATTATTGGGCTGAATGGCACTTACATATCCTAGGTCCAACATGGTGATAATTATTTAGGTAAAGTTAAGACATTACACCTGTATAGACAAGTAATGGTTGATTTTCGATGTTTAAAAGTTTAAATGCTGAATCATAAAAAAGCGATAAGATAAGTAAATATAGGCAAAGTAGACAAGCACATTAAGATGCCATTTATCAGACCAAAAAACCTTCATCAGGTAATGATTTTATATAATCCGCTATATACTTCAGCTCTAGGTAATGTGTTGCCAGTTCAGGGTCAGGGTGGGTAAAATTGAAATTTTTATGCCTCCAAAATGACATTGATGCTGCGGCATACACCGTAAACGCCTGTAAGGCTTTTTGTTCGACATCCAATAATTTGATTTCCTGTGAATAGCCTTTTAAAAGGCTATTCACTTTCTTTAGGTTGACCCTTTTTCCTTCGCTGCATAGGCCGACAATCGTCATACCAATGTCAAAAACTCGATAATAGCATACCGCTTCCTCAAAGTCCATTATCGTAGCAGTGCTTTCATCTTCACTTACAATTACATTACTATAAAAAAGATCACTATGAATCAAGGTTTTAGGCAAATCCGATACCATGTATTGTGCTATATAAACCCGTATATCCTTTATCCAAATATGAAATAATGAATTAGGTTCATACTGCTCAATTTCGTCAAAATGTTCTTTTCCGTGATTTATCTCTTTTGAAAGGTAATCTGGGGCTTCTATTTGATGTAGCTTTGCTAATTCGACCCCGATAAGTTCTAAAACACGGATTGGTAGATCTTCCATGGTTTTCCCTTTAAGAAATACTTTTAGCATTACCGGCTTATCGTTCCAATAGGTTATCGCTTCGTTTTTTGGTGTACGGACAATCTTAGAGGTTCTAAAATGATGCTGCGCCAGATGCTCTAATAAATGCGTTAGTTCGTTTGCTTTTTGTGAGGGTTTTTGTTCACAAAGGGTTAGAACAAAGGCGCTGTCTTTTGTATTCACCAAATAATTCGTGTTTTCCGAACCCCCGCTTAACAATTTGCAGGAAATTATATTTACAATGTCGTACAGTGCGAGAATACCCTGTATTTCTTGACGGTCTAAAAAAGTTTGGTGCGCCATGGTATGTTTATTTCCCCTTAGTTAAATTCCGATTGCGACCCATGGTATCTACCAATGCTTCTTCTATTTATGCTGATTGATAAACCCGATTACTTCATCAGCGAACTTCTCGGGCTCAAGAAACATAGGGGAGTGGCCAGATTTTTCAAAAACAACCAATTCTTTTGCACTCGAACCTAGATTATCAAGGGCATCTTGCCCAAATTTAGGTGGAACCACCAAATCATACTTGCCCCAAAGCAACAACGCGGGCAAAGTAATCTCGTTAAGCCTATTGGTATAGGACAGGTCTTGCCAAAGACCTTGATCTGCTAAAATCCACCCGGTATTGGCGCCGTTCCACCAGGTAGTCAAGAGGTTGTTTTTAAAAAGAGAGGTAGCTGACAATT
>CAZEUV010000344.1:0-1713 GCA_964515285.1 uncultured Maribacter sp.
GAAAGAACCGACTTACATTAATTGTAAAAACATCAATAAGTTTATCAAGCTCACCCACATTATTGGCAACAAACCTCTCATAAGAAACAATATCATTGCAATTTGTTGCAAAGATACGTTTTTGGATTCTTCGCTCCAACATAGATGTACGATAACCGGTAAAGTCGAAGCCCCTTTTATCTTTTAGAGTATTAAGTATGATTTTAAGTTTGGTATTCATTGTTATATGTGCCAAATATTATCTGAAAAACAATTTGCTTAATGTGCTCAATATTAAATATTTTCAGGATTATTTTTAAAACCATTAAAAATAATATCCGATACTTGAAAATAGACTATAACCATTTTAATGACCAGCGCATAAAAATAAAGTTTGACTCGCAAGTTACAATAAGTTTTTTAAATTGTAGTGAGCAGTTTTAATCTTTAATCCGGGTTATTTCTTATTTTGATGTTCAAGTGTGGACTCTTGAAGTTGTTAGACGCTTGTCATTTCGACCGTAGGGAGAAATTCCCAAAGCACGTAATTGTCATTTCGAGGGAAACGACAGTAAGGAGAGACGAGAAATCTCCAGAGAACATGGCTTGTTACTGTGAGATTCCTCCTTCTGCGTCGTTAGGAATGACAACACAACTCGTAGGAGATGTCTCGTCGCTACGCTGCGCTCAATATGCCAACCTTTTTTTGGGGGATCTCTCAGTCGTGCCTTCTTCGTAATAACAATAAAGTTCTCAGGTAGCGCAGCCTAAAATAGCTTCGCCTCATATTTTGTAAATCCAAAAACATCAATTGTATCTTTTGTTTTATCAACTTTATATACAACAATATATCCCTTAAAAATAAACTCACGAATTTCTTTGTTGTCAAAAAATATGGATTTTCTGTTGCTAAATGGCATATTTGAAATATCCTTAATTTTTGATAGTAAATCGTTCTTGAATTTTCTGGCAGCAGAGGGTTTATCTTTGGCAATATAATCAACTTGTTTGTTAAGCTTGTCCCTGAACTTTTTTGCTATTCTAATCTTCATACTGCCTAATGGTTGTTTCCAGTTCAGCATCAAGTTCATCAATGTCGATAAACTCAGCATTGCCATCTTCAATACTTATCAGTTCATCTTTTAGATATTTTTGGACGGAAACAAATTCTTCATCTTCTTTAATGATTTGGAGTTCATCCTTTTTAAACTTGGTCAAAAACCACATTAAATGTTTATAAGCATCATTGTTTACCTGTAGTCTGATGGTTTGCATAATCTATTGTTTTGTACAAAAGTACATAAAATTTTACTATTTTTGAACAAAATAGGCAACAAGAAATATTAGGTTTTGAATAATCCCAAAATATGAACTAAGTATCATGGCACGAGTCCCCACGCACAAACCCAAGCTACAGACTTGCGCCAGTTAGGTTATCATTTCAAGTTTTGTTGTCATTTCGAGCCTGCCTTACTTTTGGAGATCTCTCAGTCGTACCTCCTTCGAGATGACAATTGCGTTCAGGAGATTTCTCGCCGCAATCCCGATGAAAAATCGGGAAAGCTTTCCTCGAAATAACAGCCTTTTTACTTAGGAATGACAGCCTTTTTTTTAAAGATTCCATAACTTGCCAAGTTGGAGCATTGCCAAATAGCCTTAGCTTCTGTTAATGCATTGGTTATGTATAATTTCGAGTAGCTTATTCCTATCTATTGGTTTTGATATATAATCATC
>CAZEUV010000345.1:0-1712 GCA_964515285.1 uncultured Maribacter sp.
GACATTTGGTCGTTCATCACCCTTATCTTCATACCTTTCAAATCATCTGGGGTATTGATAGCTTGCTTTTTTGAATAGAAGCTTCGACTACCAGCGTCATAAAAACAGAGTCCGCGTAGCAGGTATTCAGAGCCTCCTTCAAGCAACTGCTTGCCTACATCACCTTCTAAAACACTGTACAAATGTTGATTGTCCCTAAACAGATAGGGTATACCCGTAACCTTGTAGTCAGGAGCAAAATTCGACATTGATGCCGCACTTACCTTGGTTATGGCAACGCTACCGATCTGTAAAAGCTCAAGCACTTCGCGCTCGGTGCCCAATTGCCCGTCAGGAAATATTTTGATCTGAAGTTTGCCTCCTGATTTTTCGGCCAAATACTTCTGCATATCCAAAATACCCATATGCACAGGGTGCGAAGTAGGCAACGAATGTGCAAAATAAAGTATTTTTTTATCTTGAAAATCAGCGCAAGAAGAAAGTGCGACCGCTAGTAAAATACCAATTAATATTAATCCTTTCCTCAAAAAAACAATTTTAAATATACTTTTATTCATCGCTAAATATAGTGAACTCGCTTAAACTTTTTATAACAGATTTTCACGTATTCCTTTTTCGAGTCCGTAGAGCTGTGCCATTCCGAATGCCCTGCCAACCAATGAATAGCCTGAATAGAATTCACTCGTTCTTTTTTTATCGTCAAGCAATACATGACCGTGATCTGGCCTCATGGGTATGGCCACGGTCTCTTGTTTATTTTCATGTCTTCGTTTTTGCTCTAGTATGATTTTTTCCATCACCTTCGCCATTGGCACAGAACCATCAAGATGGGGCGCTTCATAAAAGCTTCCGCCTTTTTGCCTCGATACGTTTCTCAAATGGATAAAATGGATCTTACTACCAAAATCATCGATTATTTTTAAAAGGTCATTTGATGCTGATGCCCCCAATGAACCCGAACAAAAAGTCAAACCGTTACTTGGTGATGGGCAACAATTTAGTATTAAATCGATTTCCTCATAATTGGAAGCAATCCGTGGAATACCAAAAACCGAAAAAGGCGGGTCATCGGGATGAATCGCCATTTTCACGCCTATTTTCTCTGCCTCGGGTATAACCGCCTTAAGAAAGTAAGCGAGATTTTCCTGAAGTTTTGATTTACTGATTTTGCTAACAGCTTCGTGATTTTTTCTAAAATCAGAGAGCGATATCAATTTTCTTGACCCGGGCATACCTGCCAATATCGCCTGTTCTAGTTTTAATCGCCCTTTATCATCTAAACTATCAAAATAGGTTTTTGTCTTTATTAGAACAGCTTGGGTATACGTGTTTTTTGCTCCCTCCCTTTTCAAGATGAACAAATCAAAGGCAGCTGCGGCAATGGGCTCATACCTCAAGGCGACAGCACCATTTGGCAGTTGATAATCTAAATCGGTCCTGGTCCAATCGATCAATTGCATGAAATTATAACAGACCGTATAAATCTCGTTCTTGGCAAGGTTTTTTAAGGTTTCTATATACTTATCAATGTATGTATCACGCTCGGGCAACCCATATTTAATCGCCGTATGAATATTGACGCTCTCGACCACTGACCATTTCAAGCCATGCGATTCGATTTCTTTTTTAAGTGAGGCGATGGTATCAAAAGACCAAACCTCGCCCAAAGGCACATTTTGGCATGCGGCAACGATACCTTCAACACCCAACTG
>CAZEUV010000346.1:0-1703 GCA_964515285.1 uncultured Maribacter sp.
AAGTCAATAAATGAATTTTAAAGCCAGTTTAGTCAAAACCGCTATTAAAATAACCCCGAACAAAATAGTTATTTTAGTTGCCAATGTTATCCTTAAAGGCATCGCAAAATTATCGAAATTCATTTTCGACCTTGAAACCCGTATTGCCTATGTGCAATTAACGCTTTATGGTGAAACAGAGCCAATTGAGGTTAAGTTAGACGGTTTTGCCATCATTACTAATGAAGAATCTCATCAACTGATCATTCAAAAAGCAAGTTCGAATAAACCGTGGCTGAATAATTTGCTATCTAAAATCGTTGTAAAGCCGTGGAAAATTCCAAATATACCAAAATATAAGCGGCATATTGATTTTGTAGCAAAGCTATTTAAACCAGGAAATACAGAATTAGAAGAAGATGTTGTTTGATTGGAGTGATCAATAATGGTCGGACATTACTATTCCACAATAATTTAAATCATTCGCATTTTTGTAGTACGATTTTTTTATGACAAGGATACGCTATTCAGTTTTGATAACCTGTTATTGAATATATTTTTGCCCTGACTTTTAAAATTCATCAATACGAAAGGTATAATGCGTTTTATGAGTTAGCTCTTCCATTCTAAAATATCGACATAGGAGGAAATCTTGCGGCAACTCAATGTTCCGAACTTGTATTTCGCAGCGGTATTAATCCTGTTGATGTATTTGTTATGGCTGATGATGGAGCCTTTTCTCGGAGCCATCATTTTTGCAGGCATCATAACAGGAAGCATTTATCCACTCTATCACCAGCTTTTAGAGAAGAAACATTTTTCTCGAAAAGGTGGGGCTATCTTTATGTGCTTTCTAGTGGTTTTCGTTATTTTTTTTCCAACCATATACATCTCTCTTGCGTTATCTAAAGAAGCAATTACATTATATCAAGGTGTTGCAACAGGCATTACTGATGAAGCAGTCAACAATTTTTTCTTTGGTGAAGGATATTTTGCTGGGCTGGTAAAAAAAGTCAGTGTCTTTCTTGGCATCGAAGTCAATTTGGGCACTTTTAAAACTGAAGTATTAAAGATGATAAGAAGCTTTTCCGGCATTGCCATCAAAACGATTAACAGTATTGTCGGCAATATTTTTGGTTTCTTGTTTGATTTTGTCATTATGATTTTAGTGATTTACGCTTTGTTAGCAGAAGGCAGTCAACTAAAACGTTTCTTGCTGGATTTTTCACCGCTTCCTGAAGAACAAGAACAACTGATTATCGACAAATTTAATCAAATGAATTTTGTAACCATGGTATGCAATGGTTTGGGAGGAGTAATACAGGGCATTCTTGCCGGAATCGGCTTTTGGATTGCCGGTATTGAATTAGTGGTGTTATGGACATCTGCGATGATTATTTTGGCATTCATTCCATTACTGGGAATATCAATTATCTATATCCCCGCCTGTATCTACCTGGCAATTACAGGTGAAACAATGAGCAGTATTATCCTTTTTGTTTATTGTACGTTGTTGGCATTTCTTACAGAAAACTGGTTCAAACCATTGTTTATTGGTGAAAGAATTCAGATTAACTCAATGTTTGTATTGTTTACAATTATTGGTGGTATGACTGTTTTTGGTTTCGGCGGAATTTTTTATGGGCCTGTCATTGCCATTTTGTTTTTGACCATGGTTGAGTTGTACCATGAATTTTATTCGCCTTACATTGATCAAAGTTAAA
>CAZEUV010000347.1:0-1700 GCA_964515285.1 uncultured Maribacter sp.
CAGGTTTTTCGATTAATTATAGTTTTAGTGATTATAAGGGAATCACAAGATATACCGATATTACCAATTTTTCACCGACTAATGCCGATTCTTCAATTTGGACAGCCGAACAAGATTTTTTGTATAGCCCCATAAAGCATAGTTTAAATACTTTTTTTGATTATGACATCGATGAAAATAATGCCCTACGTTTGTCGACCATAAATCTCTATAGTCCCAACATAGGCCGACTTTACAACACCGAAACCTTGATTACCGACCTAAACGGCACATTACTTTCAAGTTTTAATACCGCCAATGATGCTGGTGGCAATAGCTTGAATTCATCTTTTTACTTAGACTGGGTTCATAAACTAAAGAAAAAGGGAGCCGAGATTTCAGTGAGTTCACACTATACCTATTACAACACCGAGCGTGGGCAAGATCTAGAAACCGATTTCTTTGATGTAGATGGAAACATTACTGGTGAAAATGATTTTATTACACAGTCAAATCAGCGAATCGACCTTTATAGCCTTCAGCTAGATTATAATTCACTCATAGGCAGTTCATCAAGCATTGAGGCAGGTCTGCGGTTTTCGGGGATCAATTCAAAAAGTACCATCTCGCAAGAGGGTTTTGACCGAAATCAACCAGGTATAGACCCTACCGAAACGGGTATTTTTATCTATGACGAATCTATTTATGCCGCCTATACCGGATATAAAGGCAAATGGAATACGTTAACGCTAAAAACGGGTCTTCGTGCTGAATATACTAAAACCTTAGGCAAGCTTGATACTGACAACGAGCCCAAAGAAAATAACTACCTAGAACTTTTCCCCTCTTTTTCATTTCAATACAAGCCTAGTGATAATCATGATTTTTCGCTGACGTATTATCGAAGAATTAGTAGGCCGAGGTATAGTGACATAAATCCTTTTCAGGTTTTTCAAAGTAACAACTCGGTCATTGAGGGCAACCCTGATCTTTTGCCTTCAACCCGCAACTATCTGGGCTTTGGGTATACTTTTAAGAATGATTATACCATTGAAGCTTTTTATTTGAAACATAAAAACAAAAACCAACGACAAGTTTTTCAAGACAACGATAATAATCTGTTACGTTTTATAAGGGCTAACATAGCGTCAAACAGATTTTATGGCATTGAATTCTCTTTAAATAAAGAATTCAATAATTTTTGGCATACCTACGTGCTTTTATCTTATTTCAATGTGCAAGATGGTTTTATCGATCTTGATTCAGGTCAATTGCTTAATAATAGTATTTGGTCATGGGTTGTTAGGGTGAATAATGGTTTTACCTTTTTGAAAGATCGAAGTTTATCCGCTGATCTTGACTTCGCCTATTTTTCGCCTAGAATAAACGGCAACACAAAACAAGACAGCCATAACAAACTCAACCTTTCATTTAGAAAAACGATTTGGGGGAAAAAGGCCAGTATTTCAATGGGCATTACTGATATGTTCAACCAGGGAAATATTTTTTTTGCAAGAAGGTTCCTCAATCAAAATAACACTTCTTTATACCGCCCAGAAAGCCGAATTTTCTCTTTGGGGTTTAGATATAAATTTGGAAACGTAAGAATCAAAGGCAGAAAAAAAGCAAAGAAAGTTCAGGAGAGGAGAAGAATTTAACAAACTATTCTTGCCACTCTACTATAAACAAATTGGTATCTCTAGTCCCGCCATTGTTTCGGT
>CAZEUV010000348.1:0-1694 GCA_964515285.1 uncultured Maribacter sp.
TCATATGATTTAACTTGATACATAGAATGACTGACATCTACCTAGTTACGTTCTCGATTACTTAAAATCACACTTCATCTTTTGTGTTTAAAGCACTTTAAGAACCAGCTTATTGCTATCTTCAATGAAAACGCTATAGGTTGAACCTATAGAGGTACCATTCACGGTAACATCCAATGTATTCAAATCGGCGTTAATTCCTTTATTAGCAGTAAACAAAATTATAGTATCACCCCTGCTAAGCGTAGATATATTGTCTATTTCAAAGGCAATTTCTCCACCCGAGACAAAGCTAGCTTTTCCATTAAAAGAATCGAATTGGTCAGGAATACCCTGAATTCGCAGAACACCATTTTCCTTTAAAGTCAGTGTACTTGGTTCTATATTTGGGTTTTTAAGATTTCCTCCAATTTGTAGGCTGCCTCCACCCACCATCTCGAAATCAGAATGCCCCCAACTTAATTTATTCGCAGCAATCACTCCACTTACTCTTAGTTTTTTTCTACCTGGAAATAATTCCCCACTGACTTCAATACGCCCCGATACAAGAGTACTTAGACTAATCCCCAAATTCCCATTCCTAACTTCAAGCAACCCATAGACGGCAGTGAGAGTACTAGACCCCGTAAAATAATTACCATCCAAAACTATAAAAGTACCGTAAATCCAAACATCCCAATCATCCCCGGAAATTGTAAAATTTCTCGCTACCAATTTTGTACCTCCCCCCACCCGAATAATGCCAGCTAGTCCGGAAGCAGTTACTGTGTTTGCTATTAAGCTACTGCCGCTTCCGGCGATAACAAGTTTTTCATAAGGCGGGCTCCCCTCAGATGAAAGGTTTACAGTTTTGGCTTTGAAAAAAGCTCCATTCTCGATATGCAATTCAGTGCTGGGGTTGATTTTCACACCTTCGATATCCACATCTTCAGTTACTGTTACCAGGACTCCATCACCATACAGTCCATTAATAACTGCATTAAAACGCGTACCATTATTGTTTGGATAAAGAAAGGCCCCCACCGATGGCTCAAATACCCAATTGCTATCTGTCCAATTTCCTTTAACTTGAACCTCAGAATTCCAAGTCGCCTGAACTATACATGTTGCCCCACGGGAATTGGTGAACAGAGTTACTAATTTTCTAGCATCAGCAATACTTACAACGCCATCGTTATTAATATCGAATTTAAGGTCAATTGATCTACTTCGAACAGCAACTATAACTTCGTTTAGATCATTTCTGTCAATGCAGTTGTTACCATCGACATCACCAATCGCTGTTGATAACTTAGGTATATCAAATCGTAAGACTGAGCTTGATGTTTGACGTTCGGCAAAGAACAAATCAAAACTGTAGACGTTACCGGGTTCAATTCCTAGTGACTCAGTGAAGTCGTCAAGAAAGATCGTCTTTGCGGTGCGTGTATGTATCCCACCCAAATCAACAGCAAGAACCCCATTAATAAAAACCCAAAGATCATCGTCGGATGCATAGGATAATCTTTCTCCGCCTTGATAACGGAAAGTAGAATGAGTTCCAAAGGTGAAGTGAGAATTGTGCGGTCTTCCTTCATTACTTAATAATGAACCATCAATTGGGAAAAATGGATTTGCTAAAAAAGTTAATATTCCGTTTGAATTGATATTTGTAGCAAATATATCAAAGGTACGACTTTCATTATAAGTTGAGT
>CAZEUV010000349.1:0-1680 GCA_964515285.1 uncultured Maribacter sp.
GATTCAAGCTATACTTTAGGAAGCAATTTCCTCACTAAAAACAAACAGGGCCATTGGCAACTTTATGTAGAGGGAGACCCTTTTGAACTGGGTCTTGTGACTGGTAGTCTTACCCAAGAGCTTTTTCATCAGCAAGAAGATGCCCTGCTCAGTAGGGTCGGTAAAATGGTGCCTTCAAAAACAAAACAATATTTGCTCCGGAAATTTCTGGCATGGTTTAACCGAAAAATGTACCTGAACATTAAAGAAGAATACAAAACCGAAATCTACGGACTCTCAAAATACGCCTCTGACGACTATGGTCATATTGCCAAAGCCTATCCGAGAATACTCTATTTGCACGGCGCACATGATATTGGCCATGCACTACAAGATCTAGCACTTGTGGGCTGTTCTTCTTTTGCTGCCTGGGGTGACCAAACCGAGGATGGTAAACTGATCATTGCCCGTAATTTTGATTTCTATGCCGGTGACGAATTCGCCAAGAACAAAATTATTGCCTTTGTGAACCCTGATAAGGGACATAAATTTATGTCAGTCACCTGGGGTGGAATGATCGGGGTAGTATCGGGTATGAACGATCAAGGTTTGACGGTGACCATCAATGCCGGAAAATCAAAATTTCCGCTGGTGGCCAAAACTCCCGTTTCTCTAGTTACCAGAGAGATCTTGCAATTCGCCTCGAATATCGAAGAGGCCATCGCCATCGCTAAAAAACGGGAAGTATTCGTTTCAGAATCTATTTTTGTGGGCAGTGCCAAAGATAAAAAAGCCGCCTTGATCGAAGTGTCTCCGAACAACTTTGGAGTATACGAGGTCAAAAACGGTAATAGGTTGATCTGTTCAAACCACTTTCAAAGTACGGCCTACGCCAACGATAAAAAAAATCAACAACATATACTTGAAAGCCATTCTAAATACCGCTACGAACGGATGGAGGAGCTACTAAAAGAAACCTCCAAAATAACCCCTGAAATTGCCGTGGATATTTTAAGAAATCGCGAAGGTTTGGATGAAAAAGAAATTGGCTATGGCAACGAAAAGGCCCTGAACCAAATGCTGGCACATCATGGTATTGTCTTTAAACCAGAAGATCTTATGGTGTGGGTTTCAAGCAATCCGTATCAATTGGGTGAATTTGTTGCCTATGACCTGAACGAGATATTTAAAGAAGATGCTGAAAATCACCAAGCGCATTCCATATCGAAAACCGATTTGAATATTGAAGCGGATTCCTTTTTAAAATCAGAAGCCTATCAAAATTATGAGCGGTACAAAAGCTTAAGAAATGACATTCAGAATGCGACTATATCTAAGGAACCTGTTAAATTAGCATTGTTTTCTGAACTAATTTCTTTGAATTCCCAATTCTGGGAGGGGTATTTTATAGCAGGCAATTATTATTTAGATAAAGGCTATGACACCTTAGCTTTAGGCGCTTTTTTAGAAGCAGAGACCAAGGAAATCACTACTTTGCCAGACAGAAAAATACTTGAAAAGCATATTAAAAAATTAAAGAGACGATTACGGTAATGATTCCAGAAATTGAAAAAGCATCCCTTCAAGAAATAAGGGCACTTCAAGAAACCAAATTGAAGGAACTTATGGTGTACGTAAGTGAAAGATCGGCCTATTACCAAAGGGTTTTTCAATCCCATAAAATCAATCCATCGGAAATAA
>CAZEUV010000350.1:0-1675 GCA_964515285.1 uncultured Maribacter sp.
TCTACTTTTTTGGAGTCGTCATACTATCTCTTAACCTTATGGCACAGCTTATAGGCTTGTTCTCAAAAGTATTGAAGAATACAGATAGGGTGGAAGATGGGCGTAGCACCATTTTAGACGTTGATATGGGTAATGGGCCATGTTCGTTTTTCAGTTACATTTTTATAAACCCCAACAACTATGACCATGGTACTTACGAACAAATACTTGAGCATGAGAAAATACATGTAAAAAAGAGACACTCCATTGATCTATTATTGTCAGAGGTTGCCATTATCGTTTTATGGTTCAATCCCTTTATATGGATGTTCAGAAAGGAAGTAGAAAAAAATATAGAATATCAGACAGATGCACTTTTGCTGGATACCACGACCGTTGAGCCGCAAGAATACCAAATGAACCTGTTGAAAATAGCTGTGCAAAGAAAACCACTTACCCTAGTTTCGAATTATAATCAATCATTAATCAAAAAACGAATTCTCATGATGAACTCAAAAAAATCAAACAATTACAGCTATTGGAAATATGCATTTTTAGCACCCGTTTTACTGGTGGCCCTTTTACTATTGAACCGACCGTATGTGCTTAATGCACAAGAAAGTACGGTATTCGATTTCTATGAAGAGGAAGGGGATGGCGATGAAAATGAATTTCATGGTGGCCATTCTGATGACCTTCCGCCCTTACTAGAAGCTTCATCAAATGGAAATATACAAGCGGTAAAAACGCTTATCGACCAAGGGGCAGATGTCAATATGATCGTATCGGGCGATGGCACGGCCTTGTTCATGGCCATTCGACATACTCATTTTAAAATCGCTCAGCTTTTATTAGAGCATGGGGCCGATCCAAACTTAGGGTCGAGATCCGATGGGTATCCCCTTCTAATTGCTGTTGCATCAGGTGATTTGGAATTGGTTCGGCTCCTTGTAGAAAAAGGTGCTGAAGTAGATAAAGATTTTTTGGGTGATGGCAATGCCATTATTATAGCCTCAAAACGGGGAAATCTAGAAATGGTCAAGGTCTTAATTGCTTTGGGAGCCGATATCAACCGAGGAGTTAAAGGCGATGGAAACCCGCTGATCATGGCCGCAAAAAGAGGGCATATTCATGTGGTGAAACACCTTGTTGAAGTAGGTGCCGATGTCAACTACGAAATCACGGGCGACGAGACACCGTTGATCGGTGCTTGTGAACAGGGTCATATAACCGTTGTCAAGTACCTTATTGACAAAGGAGCCGATGTCAATAAATCATCGACCGACCCAAGATCCGTTAACAAACCCAAGGTACGGACTCCATTGAACATGGCCAGATTGAATGGTCACGATGAGGTTGTCAAGTATTTGATAAAGAAAGGGGCAGTTGAAAGGCAGTAATTTGGAAGATTTTTATGGTCTCTATTCCTTTACGGCCAGCCCAACCATAGAATCTGCCGTGCCGTAATAGAGGAACCATTTGTCTTTAAAGTATACCAAGCCTTCTATAAAAGTAGTGCCGGCCTTGTATTGTCCACTTACCTCATGGGGTAGGCTAGGGCAGATGAAGGGCTCTTCCATTCTGGCCAACAATTTGGTAGGGTCGTTTTTATCGAACAAGACTTGTCCGCCACAGTACGTGCCTTCAGGAAATTCGGTACTGGCACCCTCGCCCTGTAAATTCTTTCCGTTGTACA
>CAZEUV010000351.1:0-1669 GCA_964515285.1 uncultured Maribacter sp.
GGTTATCGCGCCTCGTTTGGGACGAGGAGGTCGTCACGCTTGAGGCGTGACCACCCAGACAAGACAATAATATGAATTATAAAGTATACATATTATACAGTCAAAAATATTTGAGATATTATGTAGGTCAGACTGCAGATATTGAAAAAAGGTATAAAAGACATAATAATGGTTTTGTACCATCAACAAAAAGTGGAGTGCCGTGGGATCTTATTAAAACCATTGATGTTTTAAATAGGTCAGAAGCATTGAAATTGGAAAAGAAAATAAAGAAAAGAGGAATCAAAAGATTTCTCGAAGATAATCAATTCGGGGTGTAGCGTAGCCCGGTTATCGCGCCTCGTTTGGGACGAGGAGGTCGCAGGTTCGAATCCTGCCACCCCGACTTAACTAGTTTCATCTAGTATCATAACGTTGCAAATCACCTGATTTGCAACGTTTTATGTTTTTAGAGGGTTCAGATGAAACCTCATGAAACCATAAGAAAACACCGCTCTGGTGTCTTAATCGGGAATTGATAACCACAGTATTTTTTGTACATTGAAGTAGCTTTTAAAGGTATTTAACCCTGTGTTTTTTACCATTTAATTACTAATTTAAAGCTATATAACATGTTAGAAAACAGTAGATTATCAGTCGTATTTGTTATTAGGAAACTTACTTCAAAAATTGATACTATCAAGGTGTATGCTAGGGTTACCGTTGACGGTAAAAGGGCGGAATTCAGTTTAAATCGGGAATTGCTGGTGTCCCTTTGGGATGAAAAACGCAAAAGAGGAAAGGGATTTTCTAAGTATGTTATCTCCCTAAATAAATATTTAGACCAAGTTTTTACAGGATTACATGAGGCACATAGGCAACTTTTACAAGAGGAGGTTGACATTACTTCTGCGGGAATAAAGACACGGTATTTAGGAGAAGATGAAAGAGGCAAGACATTGTTGGATTTGATTACTTATCATAACACTACCATGCTTACCGTACTTAGAAAAGGTACGATGAAAAACTACTACACTACGGAACGCTGCATTAAAGAATTTTTAAAAGAGAAAATGAGTGTTGAAGATGTTCTACTCAAAAAACTGAACTATGGTTTTATTATTGATTTTGAACAGTATATAAGAACATACAGACCAGCGACAAGAATGGGCTGTGCCAATAATGGAACCATGAAACACATGGAGCGGCTAAAAAAGATGTCAAGATTGGCGGTAAAGTTGGAGTGGTTGGATAAAGACCCCTTTATCAATTTCAAACTGCGATTTGAAAAAACCGAACGCCAGTTCTTAACGGAACCAGAGCTTCAACGTATTGAAGAAACCACATTTAAAGTGCCAAGCACCCAACATATTAAAGACTTATTCATTTTTGCCTGTTATACAGGGCTATCTTTTATTGATGTACAAGAATTAAAAGCCGACCATTTGGTAAAGGGCATGGATGGTAACGATTGGCTCTACACTAAGCGAACGAAGACCGACGAACCCTTAAAGATTCCCTTATTGCCAAAGGCCAAAGAGATTATTGATACATATAAAGATGATTCTAGTTTAATTGAAAATGGAAGGTTGTTACCTATGTATAGCAACCCCATGATTAACCGGACTTTAAAAGATATAGCCAAAGTTTGCGGTATTCGTAAAAAGGTAACGTTTCATGTGGCACGGCA
>CAZEUV010000352.1:0-1649 GCA_964515285.1 uncultured Maribacter sp.
TTATTTTTTTTGCCAGTTTTCGCCCCGCTGTATTGACTGCCCTAAAGGCTGCGGAGTCGTTTGTTCTTAAAAAAGGGTAAGAAAGCTTGGCGTAAAAGTTTGATTTAATGGTATCATTTGGTAACGTTTTGGTCTTCTGTAGGGCCTTTTCCAAAAAAGAGCGTCGTATTTCTTTTGTCAACCCCTTCGTTTTGCTCTTTTGGATCCAAATTTGAACACTGTCTGTTGCGGTAGCTGTAGTATCCGTATTCCGATTTTGAGACCCATCTTCACATGCGAATAGCAAAAAGAAAAGGAACACTTTAAAAACAACTTTTTTTTTGTTCGTTATGATTGTTGGTTGGTGCATTCAAGGTATTTCCTACAAGATAAAAAAAAAGTCCTTGATATGTAAATCAAGGACCATAAATTTCTTTAGAAACCTATTATTTTAGGCATTGGGGTCGTCTCTATCGTCTCCTTCCACATAACAGCCATCACATGCCAAGGCATTTTCAATATCGAATACATTTTCAAGAATATCATTTGTTTGTGTGGCGAACATACCTAGTGTAAATAGTACTACCGCTATAATACTTGCTGCTTTTTTCATGTCTTTTGTTTTTTGAGGTTATTGTTAAGAAATTATCACGAGAGAAACTATCTCACAGAGTGAAACTAAGAAACAACTTCCTTGTTTTAAAGATGTGGTGTGCAGTGAAACGTATTGGGTAGCGGTTTGCGAGTATTCGACCTGTTTTTGTGAGAATCAGGTCAATTTACCGAGGTGATCGTACTTTTTGCCAGTTTTTTTTTCAGTAGATCAATGTTCTCACGGTAGGATCTTGAAAAGGGCAGTTGTAGTTTGCGGAGTTTTAAGGTACAGATCGCCTTACCATAACTGATACGTGATATATAATCGACATTCACGATATAGCTTTGGTGTATGCGCACAAAATTTTTCGGCATATTGCCCTCAAAGGTCTTTAGGGTCTTGAACGCATTGTTTACCCCGCCGTCTTTCATGACAAAGATCGTGGCATTGTTGTTTGCTTGTAAATAAAGAATGTCATCGGTGTTCAAATATTGAAAATCACGATACGATTGTAGGCAAAGGGTCTGAGGTTCTGCAACTTCTTCTTTGGGCATCTGCTTTTTGAGACGCAACAGTGATTTTCTGATATCGTCTTCATCATAGGGCATCAGCCAATAGTCGAAAAAACCTTTCTTGATGGCCTTGTAGGCGTGATCCTTGATTTTTGATATACCTATAAGGACGGGAATTTTATTTTCGTACTGGTGCAGTTCTACCGTCATTTGAAAATAGGATTGGGCGTTCTTATCGAGATTGACAAAAACAATATCAGGTGAAAATTTTAAAATGCTATTTAGTCCTTCATCACTGTTCGTGGCAAGGGCCACACATGTGAAGTCACCGTAATCTTCCAGAAAGTGCTGTAGCTGCAAGCTGGAAGTCGCATTAGAATCTATGACTGTATAGGTAAATTCCACGGCTGCATGTGTTTAATCGCAAATTAGGCATAGTAAATTGAAATATAACAGTCAAAAACCTTAGAAAAACTGAGGTTTTCGTTTATAATGCACTATAAATGAGGTATTTGAAAGAAAAATCTTTCTTTGTGCGGATATTTTTTGGATAAATGTTCGAC
>CAZEUV010000353.1:0-1647 GCA_964515285.1 uncultured Maribacter sp.
TGAACCTGTAGCAATTAAAGTTGCGGAAAAAAGCCAAAATCACTTCCCTGTTCTGATTTTGGCTTTTTTTTTGCCTGTCTGACGGCTCTATACCGTCAAGTTTCTCTCAAATGCTTAATACAATACCAGTGTTCACTGCCTCTAATATTTGAAGTTAAAGCCCCAGATTTACAACACTCTGGATAATGGCAAAGATGATAAGAAGATGCGAATTTACGGCCTATTGACCCTACTAGTACCTCATTAGCAAGCATCGCCCCTTTCTTTCTATGCAGCCACTCCCTGTGTGTTCCATTTTCTGTCTTTTCATCAGCCTGATATTTAACTTTGTTGAATATTTCTACAGGATTATTTTCGCTTACCTGTGTTTCTTTTTCTTGACATTTAACAATCTTTTCGGCTTCACGCGATAGTTCAGTAACAGACGGGGGAGAATCAATTGTTGTGTTTGATATTCGTTCTAAAAAAACATCATAAGCTTGAAATAATATTTCAGGGGTGAAATGGTTGAATTCTTTATAAATCTCATTTTTGTATCCTCTTAGCAGGCTGTCATCAGTGAATTTCAAAAAGAATTTTTCTTTAAAATCCTGCTTCATTGCATCGATAACTGAATTAATGATTTTTACTAGCTGGCTAGGTTCGGTTTGTAGTGTTGAGTTAGGCTGCATGGTTATTGCCTAGGTCTTTTTTCTGAACATCAGCATCCGATTTTTGTTGGCTTTGAGTAGTTATTTTTTCCATGAAAATTTCTTCTGGACTGCCGTGCCCCAACATTTCTTTTATTTTTGAAATCTGTTTCTTGTTATTTTCAATATTAATATTAACAACCTTGTCGGTTAAAAATTTACCGATAACCCCACCATCCGCGATTCTGGGCGTTGTATTGTTCGCCACCGCCTGTGATATTTTCCCGTCCTGAAAGGCTTTGTCAATAACCTGTTTGGCGTGTTTCTTATCCTTGCCTACTGAGACGCTCCACACGGGCTTTAAATTTTTTATCTTTGCCTCGCTAACTAATCTTTGATAAATCGCCTTAAACGCCATCCTTCTTGCTGTATTATCGCATTCTGAATCAGTTCCACATGATAAAAAGTATGACTGCTTTATTTCTTCTGTCCAAACAGCCGTCTCTTCTTCCGATGACGGGCATAACATCCACGCTTCATCCGCTGCTACGTGATTTGATCCCGTTTCTAGTATGTCGAAGATGTTTTTTACCGTCGGTGCGAACTCATTTTGTCTGCGATGTAATTTTAATGCTTTGGATATTATCTCAATATCAAATTCCGCTAAATCCTCGAAAATCATCATTGTGGCTTTTTTAGATAAGTTTCTTCCGTTTGCAGATGACTCATGTGCAGTCAGCCATATTTCTTCAAAATCGTTATATTCGTTTTTGTTCATTTTCATTCCCCGTTTCTTGTGTTGCAGTTATATCTATAATTTGCCCTTTGTTTAGATTTTCGAAATATTCTTCTATCGATATTCCTTGTCTGTGAAGTGCAGATCGTTCAGCAGGGTCTAAATATTCAATTTTTACTTTTTTACCGTTTAGCTGATTTTTTTCTTTTTGTCCCCAATCCCAATTGTGGTCAAAACCTGTCCATCCCTTTTTGATTGAAATCGTAATAACTTCCAACAACG
>CAZEUV010000354.1:0-1644 GCA_964515285.1 uncultured Maribacter sp.
CCCAAAAATAAGGAGCGTTTAACCGTGCGATTTGATGCCGATATGGTGGAATGGTTTAAAGAGCAGGGCAAGGGATACCAAACCAGAATGAACGCTGTTTTATATAGCTATTACAACGCTCATAAAAATGACGAACTACAAAACAAACCCTGAGCAAAACTGATGATTGAGCACCGACTAAAGAAAGCGAGAGATTATCATGACAAACCCTATAAATAACGAAGATATCATTGTAACAGCTGCTCATGCCTTCGAAGGATTGGTAAATGGTGATGAACGTCTAGCAAAAGCAAAACTAGCCCATCAAATAAACGCTTTAATTCAAGAACAGAGCATGAAACAACAAGAGGCATCAGAGCTATTAGATATTACGCAGCATGAAATATCACAACTTGCCAAAGGGCGTTTATCTAGTTTTACCTTTGATCGCCTCTACCGCTGTTTATATGCACTTGATATGGACGTTGAAATCACTTTAAAAAAACATATTCCCACTGATAGTCGCGTTGCTGGAATACATGTTTCAAACTTTGGGCGTTGAACCATGGAAAAAAATAGAAAGAAATGCATAGAAAATATAATTTTTCAAAAAAAGAATGAAATTAAGAATATTGAGGATGGTTTTTTTGGAGACATAGTGGGCGTTGCCCAAGCACTTGGGCGACTCAAAGAAGCTCTGGATAAAGTTGACGTATGCCTTGATAAGCGTGAATTTGAGAAAGCCTCTAGCCTTGGTTATGGCGCTGTATCCTCAGAGTTTATCTTTCTCCAACATTGCCTTGGTGGAATTAACGATACAGTAGGGCAAAAAGAGAAACTAATTCAGGATGTATGTCTTGAATTATGTAAGAAACTCGATAATGTTCGTAACGAAGAGGTTGCACCGTTAGTCGAGCAAGAAATTGAAAGTCTTAAGCCGATTAATAACCCAATAAAAATTGAAATTCTTCTTGGTAAAAAAACGGCTGAAAAGCTTCAGTCTTTACAAAATATTAGGCACACACCCATAGAAAATTTGGTTGAGAGTATTCTTGCCTCTGCTATGCAAAAAAATGAAAAATATTGGCATGAATTGGAGAATAAAAAACCCGTCATACCAAATATAAAAAATGAAGAAAAAGAGTTTTATACAAGTGATGAGGTAGATAGCCACATAGAAGCATGGGGTGAACAACATAAAGAACGTATTAAAAATTTATATTGATAAAGACAAGCAATCGAAATTACGAACATACTGAGAAAGACAAAACACCGATGAAATACAATGAATTTCATTTAGGCTGTGAATTTAAGACTGGAAGCGAAAAAACGTTCCGTTGTACTGATATTGGAACGCGTGTAATCGTTGCTGTATGTCTTGATGATCACCCTGATGATTCCAGTTGGTACAACGGCCCACCTTACGCAGTTGTAGAGCACGCATTTGATGAATATTCACAAGAAGATTGTACGTTATGCTAAAACATACCCTCAAATTATTTAAAGAATTTTCAACAATGACATTAGCTAAATTTGATGCAGAAACAAGGTTTCGTGCTCAAACCTTACGAGGCGACAGCAAAAGAGGGATAGAATTACTCGATAAAATTGATAAGGAACGTGCACGAAATAACTTAGTCAACTTCTAAAACTGTTTTTTTGGGA
>CAZEUV010000355.1:0-1622 GCA_964515285.1 uncultured Maribacter sp.
TGAAGGAATCATCAAGGAATACGATCAATTTCGTGAGTTTTTCACACAACAAATAAAACCGAATACCTCTGTGCCGATTGATAATCTCTATATGATAAAAGGCAAACCTATTTTTAAAGACCAACCTATTGTTGCACCATACAATCTAGATAAGTATTGGATGAACACTCCCCTTAAAATTATTGATAAATAAAAACGCCCCGATAATAATTATCAGGGCGTTGTAAACATATTTAATCAACAATTAATCTATTCGATTATAATTTGGCCGAATTCACGGTTTTAATGATTCTGCTCGCAATTTTGTAAGGATCTCCGTTAGAGGCAGGTCTACGATCTTCAAGCCAACCTTTCCAGCCACTTTCTACCGTGGCAATCGGAATTCGTATTGAAGCTCCTCTATCAGAAATGCCGTAGCTGAAGTCAGATACGTGCGCGGTTTCATGCAGCCCCGTCAAGCGTTCATCGTTATTGGCACCATAAACGTCAATATGTTCTTCTGTTACGGGCCTAAAAGCCTCACAAATTTTTTCATAGATTTCTTGAGATCCACAGGTTCTCAGTGTGGTGTTTGAAAAATTAGCATGCATGCCCGATCCGTTCCAATCACCTTTAATGGGTTTCGGGTGCAATTCAATATAGTATCCGTATTTTTCGGTTAACCTATTCAATAAGTAACGCGCTACCCATATTTCATCACCAGCCTTTTTTGCACTCTTTGCAAAACATTGAAATTCCCATTGGCCCGGGGCAACTTCTTGATTGATACCTTCAAAATTGATTCCGGCATCAATACAAAGATTCATATGTTCTTCTACAAAATCCCTTCCCCATGTATATCTTCCACCAACAGAGCAATAGTATTTACCCTGCGGCCCTGGAAATCCTCCCCGAGGAAAACCTAGTGGTAAATCCGTTTTTGAATCCATCAAAAAATACTCTTGTTCAAAGCCAAACCAAAAATCATTATCATCATCGTCAATAGTTGCTCTAGCATTCGAAATATGTGCACTACCATCGGCGTTTAGCACCTCACACATAACTAAAAACCCATTAGTACGGGTTGGGTCGTTATAAATAGCCACTGGTTTTAACAAACAATCAGATGAACCCCCCTTGGCCTGCTCTGTAGAAGAACCGTCAAAAGACCAAATGTCACAGTCTTCTAATTTTCCGCCAAAATCATTTTCGATCTTGGTCTTACTTCTCAGTTCTTGAGTCGGTTGATGGCCATCTAACCAAATGTACTCTAATTTTGATTTGCTCATAATTGAATGTTCGTTAATTATTTAGAAAAAAATGATTCACAAAAATATGTTTTTTGTGCTAGTGTTCAATCTTTTACAGCCATAAAATTGTCAAAAAAGGCAATTTTTCAGCATCGTCTTTTTTTGTATATGGTAAATTGTTGAATCTATAATAATAGAGGGCAATATTTTCATATTATTCAATCTATAAATTTCGCGAAGGCTTGCCTCGGGGTTTCCTATTTACCTCTCCTTTGGAGGGGTCGTAACTGCTTTTTTGCAGTTTCGGGTGAGGTAAAATACAATCCCGAACATTCGGTACGGTTTTTGACACTGAGGCCAAAATAAAACCGCCGAAATACCTTTATGGCTCTG
>CAZEUV010000356.1:0-1621 GCA_964515285.1 uncultured Maribacter sp.
CCATACAAATCCGTAAGTTCAGACTCTATTCGTGACATATTAAATTTTTGTTTGGCAATTTCGCTGGATCGAAGGCTTAATTTTTTCCATACGCTATAATTTTTGCTTAAGAACAAAATTTTTGAGGCTAGTGCCTCACTATCTCCAGGCTCAATTAAATAGCCATTCTCACCGTCAGTCACCGCATCCGGAATGCCGCCAACTGGTGTTGATATAATTGGCAACCCCGCCGACATCGCCTCCAGGATACTGATTGGGAGACCTTCTTGATAAGAAGGTAAAATATAGATATCTGCCTCTTTTAACAATACTAGTTTTTGATCACCACTAATCCAGCCTGGAACCGAAACGATTTTCTCAAAACGATTTTCTTTAACAAATTTTCTCGTTCCTTCAACATCACCATCACCTGCCAAAACAAAAGAAATATTCTTGTCTGCAAGTATCTCAATCGCTTTTAAAATGAGATGTATGCCTTTTCTATATTCAAGTCGACCGAGCAAAAGAACTTTTACTGGATCATGAATTTCACGATTATTCACTTCATAATCATTCACATTCACTGTATTCAGTAAAATTTTAATTGATGCACGTGGTTCAAGTGTTTCTATCATTTTTTTACAGTTCGAAGATAAAGCAATCACCACATCTGCATTTCGTAACACGAATTTAATGATGTATTTTTCTAGTAAAGATGAATCGGCATAATACGTAAGCATCTCACCAGTGTGTACATGCCAAATCGTTTTTTTTCTAAAAATTTTAGCCAATACAAATATAATTGACAATCTGATGTAACTCCAGCCTATCGATGTATGAAAATGCAATATTTTATATAATGGCATTTTAAATAAAATAACGAGAAACTGAGATGTAAAAAATAACAACTTACCTAATTTCGTACCATCTTTATGCGTTGCGTAATAATCAATTCCGAGTTTCTTTAGAATACCGTAAATCTTGTAATCATTGACCACAGACGAAATACCGCCTTGATTGCCCATACCAGTACCCAACATCATGATATTATTAGTCATTTTCTCCACCATTAATTGATAATGATATATTTATCATTCAAATACTTGAATTTACACCCCCTACAGATCCCCACAATGAGAAACAGGATAAAATTCGCGCGACAAACTATTAAATAATTTTCAAATGAAAGTTTCTTTATATTCTAAGTGACATAATTCTGAGGGAATTTAACAACATTCAATCAGATCGCGCTCTACCAAAAAGCTAATTGTGATGAAATGTATCAATTATTTTATTCCGCTAATAATGGATTTTATCAGTGGTCACTAAACTGATAATTATATAATCGATATTGTGAATGATTTCACTGCTTTTTTGAACAAAAATAGGTTGCGTTGTTAAAGCGGATTTGTAAAGATCGAGGATTTTTCTTTTGATCGAGAAATTTTTCAGCCTCCACTGCTGTTAAATCTTTCATCATGTATTCTGCTATACACATGCAGGTTTTTTCTAAACTTTTCCGATTGTTTTTCGCTTCAGGAGTACGGCGAATTTCTCGTTCTATGCACTGATCAGCAAACGCATGCTGAAATTTATGCTTTTCCATGTTTGTAACTGTTTCATCGTGAGGATGATCAAAAGA
>CAZEUV010000357.1:0-1599 GCA_964515285.1 uncultured Maribacter sp.
AGACTTACTTTAAAAAATGTGGCTATCTGCCCTGCCGCTTATAATATCGTTGAAGCGATGAAGAAAAGGGTTTTGGTCAAAAAGGTTATTGCTAAAAACCGTATTTAAAAGCATAAAATAAGCAAGAAGAATGTCTATTATGAAACCACGAATTGAATTGGTGTCCCAAAAAAATCTTGTCGGCAACGTATTGAAAATGTCAATGAAAGAAGACAGAACCTTTGAATTATGGAGTGGCTTTATGCCAAAGAGCGTTACACTGAAAAATACTGTGGGCACTGACCTTTATTCTATACAAATAGTTGAAAAATCAATTGGGTATAAAGACTTCGATGCGAATACGGAATTTTTGAAATGGGCGGCCATCGAGGTTAAAGATTTTACCGATATTCCTGATGGTTTAGAAGCGTATGTATTGCAGGGTGGCCTTTATGCGGTTTTTCTCCATAAAGGACTCTCGAGTGATTTTCATAAAACGATGCAGTATATTTTTGGCCAGTGGTTGCCCAAATCTGATTATGAACTTGATGATAGAGTGCAATTCGCCATTATGGGCGATACGTACAAGAACAACGATCCCAGTTCTGAAGAAGAGGTGTTTGTTCCGATAAAACCAAGGTAGCCTAACCTAGTTGTGATGTGTTTTCGGCGAAACCCCACATCTTTAGGGTTCTGTTAAACGCCTGTCTGAAAAGCGATTAGCAATAAGCGTAAGACGTATATCGCATAGCGATAAAATGATTTCGTATATTTATATGCTAATGGAAACCCTTCTCAACTATTTTGAAACGATACCCTCATTGCACCGCTCTTTGATATTAGTAGGCGGAATCACCTTTTTTTGGTTGTTGGAAGGTATTGTACCCCTTTTTAAGTTCAAGTACAGAAAATGGAAACATGCACTGCCCAATTTGTTTTTTACCCTGACTACGATCATCATCAATTTTTCCCTCGCCTTTTTATTGTTGAAAACGGCGGACTGGACAGTAGCCAACGATTTCGGAATACTCAATTGGTTGCCCCAAATGCCCTTGTGGCTATACATTGTTCTAGGGGTTTTGTTGTTGGATTTTATAGGTGCGTATTTGGCGCATTATGTTGAGCACAAGGTAAAACCCTTATGGATGATCCATTTGGTGCACCATACAGATTACAATGTAGATACCACCACAGCGAATCGCCATCACCCGTTAGAGAGTGTGATACGTTTTGTGTTCACCCTGTTTGGGGTTTTTGTAATAGGTACGCCCATTGGTATTGTGATGTTGTACCAATCGTTTTCTTTGGTGGCGACCCAATTCACCCATGCAAATATAAAATTGCCCAAAAAGGCCGATGAAATACTGAGCTGGGTCATGGTATCGCCCGATATGCATAAAATACACCATCACTATAAATTGCCGTACACAGATTCTAACTATGGAAATATCTTTTCAATATGGGATCGTCTGTTCAGTACCTATATGAAGCTTGATCGAAAGACCATAATCTATGGGATCGATACTTTTCCTGATAAGGTAGAAAACGGGAGCATCAAAGGCCTTTTAAAACAGCCTTTTCATAAATACAGAAAACCGACTACGGTTTCTTTGGATGAGT
>CAZEUV010000358.1:0-1593 GCA_964515285.1 uncultured Maribacter sp.
GGTATGTATGCTCAAGACAATCCGTTATCACCTGTCCAAACTACTGATGGTTGGCAAACCCGTTCCGAATTAATGGGCAATGCCCCTATTCAAAAAATGGACAGCCTGATTCAGGCAAATATCATTAAAGATATTAGCAGTGTAGTCATCGCGCATAAGGGTAAGATCATTTTTGAAAACTACTATCACGATTCAAACTCGAATACCAAACACAATACACGTTCTGCTACCAAGACCATCACCGGAACCCTTATCGGAAACCTAATCCAAAATGGTTCTATAAAATCGGTTGACGAAAAGGCATCAAAATATTCGAAGGTAGGAAACCTACAAAATCCCGATAGGAGAAAAAACGAAATAACGATCGCAGATCTACTGACCATGTCGTCTATTTTAGAATGTGATGATTGGAACCAACACTCACGCGGACAAGAAGAACGTATGTACATCATTGAAGATTGGGTGAAGTTTTATTGGGATCTGCCCATTAAAGGATTCCCCGAATGGGCCACAAAACCAAAAGACAGTAAATACGGCAGAAGTTTTAGCTATTGCACCGCTGGGGTCGTTGTACTGGGCGACATCATAAACACTATTACCGGTTCTCTAGAAAATTATGCCGACAAGGCCTTGTTCTCAAAATTGGGCATTACCGATTACCATTGGCAAAAAACCCCTAAAGGCCTACCTATGACGGGCGGTGGATTGGGTTTGAGAAGTCGTGACCTGCTCAAATTAGGCCAATTATACCTTAACCAAGGCAAATGGAACAATGACCGTATTATTTCAGAAGAATTCATAAAAAATTCAACCTCGCCCCAGGCCGAAGTCGGTATGTTCGATTATGAATATGGGTATTTATGGTGGCTGTCAGAATTCGGAAAAGAAGACCAAAAAGAAAAGGCATATTTTATGTCAGGTACGGGGGGCAATAAAATAGCGGTCATTGAAGAATTAGATCTGGTTGTTGTACTGACCAGCACTTTTTTCAATGGCGGTATGAAATCTCACAACCAAACCACCGATTTATTAAATGATTATATTATACCCGAAATAAAAAAAACAAACTAATACTACTAAATACAATACTTATGAAAACAATGACCTGTAACCAATTAGGTGGTGCCTGTGATAAAGAATTCAAAGCAAATACCTTTGAAGAAATTGTTGAAATAAGTAAAAAACACGGAATGGAAATGTTTCAAAAAGGTGATGATGCCCATCTAAAAGCAATGGGCAAAATGAAGGAATTAATGAAATCACCCAACGCAATGCAAGCGTGGTTTGAAAACATGAGAAAAGAGTTTGATTCGCTTCCTGAAATAGATTAATAGAGGTCAGCAGATAAGTACATAGGTAAAATAAATTACAATAACCTAGATATCGTTTGTTTGTGTTTTTTATTTTGTCAGTTCGAGCGCTCCCGAAGCCCCGGGAGAGAACTATACACAACCCTAAAAAGATCTCGACTTTAGTTTATCTTGAGCGAAGACGAAAGGCTCGAACTGACAAAATAAAAAACACAAACAAACGATATCTAGGTAAAATAAATTACAATAACCTAGATATCGTTTGTTTGTGTTTTTTATTTTG
>CAZEUV010000359.1:0-1590 GCA_964515285.1 uncultured Maribacter sp.
ACGGTCAACCGTTTCAAGGTACAGTATTCGATGGCCAATACCGAAAAAACACCTATCACAAAGGCGATTTACGGTTATCAACCTTGTTGTTTAAGTTCAATGAGTACAGGCAAGAAATTATTTATGTTAAAAACAGTAAGGGGCGAGATGGAAAAGTAACAACGACCCTAAGTAATAAGGAGCTTGCATCAGGTATCTTTAAAAACGAAAAATACTATGACGGTAAATTTACTGATTTTGATGATTTAGAATATCCAACCGAACTCACTTTTACTTCCTATAAAAATGGCAAAAAAGACGGAACAATGGAGGTATTAGACATTCGAGAAGACAAAGTGCTGCATACCGTAGTGTATAAAAATGACATCCCCCTAAAAAAAACTTGGGCAATACCTTTTAAAAACAAAAAAACCATTGAAGGCGGTTATAAGAACGAAAAACCATTTTCTGGCCATTTCTATATGAAAGACGATATTATTGAAATGCTGACGCAGTACGAAAATGGCATAAAAAAAGGCCTTCAATATTATGCGGTTGCCGGGTCGAATATGGAGAACGTATTGGATAGTATCAACTATGTAAAAGGAAAACCTTTTAAAGGCGGTGAACTAGAAATGTACAACGATCAAACGCATCAACATATTTATGCGCAGGGTCAATTGATAAAAACCAACGTTTATAATTGGGGCATGTCAGATGTGCCTGATTTTGAGGTGACCTATACTACAAATGGTTTTATCACCCATAAATTCAAGGGTGAGTACGGGGTTGAGAAAACCACAGAGAACGTAGTTAAAGAAAAAATCAACCAGATGACGTATACCAATGCAGACCATAGCCAAGGTTCGGTGATTTTTTATAATGCTAATAACGAAATAGGACAGCTGGCATTTTCTGAAAATACAATTGACACTATTAATTTTTCATTTGTAGAAGATGCCCAAGATGTAAAAGTCTATAAAAAAATGCCCGATACCATTGTCATGGAAATAAAAAACAAAAATGAGTTCATTGAATTTCACCCCAAAATTCAGTTACCCAAAAACGTCAGCTATAAACACCTTACCAACATTAGTCAATTGTTATTCAAAAATGATGGTACTGTATTTTATTATTTAGACAATACAAAAAACCCATATTCTTCTTTAACCATTAAAAACGGTAAACCGTACCATGGTATAATGATTCGTGAACATGATGGCACCTATCATTATGAAGAGTACAGAGATGGTGAAGAATTCAAAGAGGCAAAAGCCCTGTCTAAAAAAGAATTGCTAAAATTATTGAATAAACAATAAAAACAAATGAAAAAAACAATCCTAATCATATTCCTAAGTATCGCTACCAATCTAACGGCTCAAAAAGACACGCTGTATTTTGATGCTGATTGGCAAAAAACAACCAAAGACAAAGCAGCGTTTTATCGCCCTATGCCACTCAAAAAAGTGGGCGGTTTATATCAAATCAAAGATTACTATATAAACGGAAACCTTCAAATGGAAGGATATTGGTCTGATATAGGAAAAGAGGTGTTGGAGGGTAACGTAAAATGGTATTACAAAAATGGCCAACGCTCTGAAGAAAGTCATT
>CAZEUV010000360.1:0-1584 GCA_964515285.1 uncultured Maribacter sp.
GCGGGATGAAAGATAGATAAATCGAGTTTTTGTTCGATCAGAAAGTGAATCGCATATTCGAAGGTGCCGGGTTGCAGTTGATCAGCGTAGTTCACAACCACCATCTTGCTCTGACCTGGATCATACGGGATGAATTTGGGCATCGGCACGTCTCCTTGTTACGTTGATGCATTATACCTAAAAACAGCCGGTTTTTGGGCTTTTTCTACAGCCTCAACGCCCTCATCAGGGGCTTTCAGAAGGGGCGCGATTTTTGCGTTTTTTGCAAAAAATCGTGAACCTTCTGAAAGTCCCGCTGGATGAGATTGTTAGCCCATTATTTGCCATATTGCAGCCATCAATATTAATGCAACAATCAACAACCCAAAAAACAGTGGGACATTCTTTTCTGTGGAAGTGAAAGACTTATATTTTTTGGGACGCAACCCTTTACCAAGAGATATCCATTCTGCTGAATATATTTGGGCAGGAAGATCTTTCTCTAAACGCAGAATAACATCAAATTTAGCCTTATTTAGCTTTCCATAATTATCAATAAGATTTCTCCACGAGTTGCATAAAAGCAGACCAACCACTGAAAATCCATACAATATGCCTATAGAACCAATGTTTATTGCTCCCGTTTTCACCAATAAACCTGCAATAGCGAGCAAACTACCAATCACAGTGATAAAAAAGGCATTTGTTTTTTGTCTTCTTTGAATCAAACTTTCTGACGACTCAATCATTAATTTATATAACTCAAAAGCATCTTCATTATTCGAAGAAAAGCAACTGTCAAATTCATCTTTTAATTCATAAATCGATTTTAATCTCAACGCAGATATTGAATTATCGTTATTTTCATTAATTTCAATGATTTCTATTCCAGCTTCTTTTGCTTTCTCAATTTCCCATTTTGCGTTATCTGATTCCTCACAAGAACTGGGATTGAAAACAATCGCCGCTTCCGCCTGGCTTATTGAACGCTCTGCCTTTTCTTTCCATTCTTCACCACCAGAACTATTCAAAAATATAAGCTTCAAATCTAATGACGATTTTTTTGCAATATTATTTAACTTTTTCTTGGCATGTTTTCTATCTTTAAACCTATGTATAACGAACAATTTCATTATTACTAACGCCCGCCACCGATAAGTATTTTGAGATTAGGCCATGTCCAGTCATAGACCTTATCTGACGCAGAGGCAGACGTCGGTTTGGTGCATTTTTTGTCTGAGTATGCAGTAAGCAAAAAATACGGTTTACCCTTTTCTTTAGCAATCGATAACTCAGCAGCAACACCAGAAGCTGTATGTGTCATTGTTCCACAAAGAACGATGACCACATCTACATTGTCCATACGTTGTCGGACTTTTTGTTCCCAATCGCCAGTTAAATGTTCTTTAACAGAATTATCTTTAAAGTCGAATGGACTGTCTGGCTTCTTTGCCTGACCAGCAAGCATTATTTTTGTTCCTTCATCATGGTCAATATCAAAACTTATAAATGCTCTTTTTTTAGTTGCCATTTCTCTCTCCTTTTTAAGGGCTAACGAGGCTGTAGAAAAACCCGCTTCTCAAAGCGATATTCTACAGTCCTATT
>CAZEUV010000361.1:0-1571 GCA_964515285.1 uncultured Maribacter sp.
GCGTTTTCCATTTTTCTAAACTCCATAGGCTTATCCAGCTTGAAGCTTCGACTGCTGTGGGCATCCATCCTATTAAACCAATAAGAAACAAAACACCCATTTCATTGAAAATAGGGGGCGGAGAAAAATCAGTAACCGTTTCTACCTGACCTTTGAACAGAACCAGTGCGGTGGTTGCAACAAGTGCTATAAACAAGATAGAAACCACAAATTTCAGTGAGTTCTCTAAAAACCTATACCGCCCTATGATCAATAATAAACATATAAAGACAAACAGGCCCATGGCAACATAGGGCAAGGGAATGTGCGATATATTCAAAAGGTTAATCAGTAGGCCCGCGGTTACTGTATAAAGAGCCGATAAGATGGTAAATGTCGTGATCAAGGTGATAAATGCATAGAACCATAGATGACCCTTGCCCCGGTTCAAATAGCCCTCGATAAGTGTTTTGTTGGTAATATTGGTATACCGTACCCCAAACTCAAAAAAGGGGTATTTCAATATATTGGCGAGAAGTATGGGCACCACCATGATCCAACCGTACTGCGCCCCTGCTTTTGTCGAAAGTACCAGATGCGAAGTACCGATGGCCATACTTGCAAATAATAAGCCCGGGCCGAGGTTTCTAAGAAGGATTTTGATTTTTGACATGCGTGTCGCTAAAGACACCTAAAATACACAATTTTGCCTGACGGAGCTTTTATTTTATCTCGATTTTTTTGCCATAAAACTTTGGCTGCGTATTGATAATCAAATCGATAAATACTTTTACTCGGGCAAAATATTCTCGTACCTGCACTTTGAGACCTTGATTTAAGGTAACGTCTTTGGCGTTGAAACCAACAGCCGTAAGTCCTTTTTTATCAGCGAGGTAAATTGCCCGTTCATTATGGAATTTTTGCGAGATCACGGTTACCTTTTGCAACCCGAATACTTCTTTGGCCCGTACCATTGAATCTAAGGTTCGAAAGCCGGCAAAATCAAGAACGATCTTTTCTGAAGGAATACCCCCTGCAACTAGGTCTTTTTTGATAGTTGTGGGCTCATTGTAATATTGGGTGCTGTTGTCACCACTGACCAGTACAAAATCAATTTTTTGTGCTTTAAAGAGCTCGATGGTCGCATTTATACGAAAGGTATAATAGGGGTTCGGATGCCCACCGACCAACTTTTTTGCAGTGCCTAATACCAGACCCACCCTATTTTTGGGAACCTCTTCGATACGGGAGAATGTTTTTCCTTCCGCTGCTGTGTTTATGGTGTAATTACACCACAGAACAATGAGAATAGGAACGATGGTAATTATCAATAAAATTCTAAAAAACTTTTTTTTCATTTTGGAATAAACAACAAGCCATAAAGGTAAGCAAATAAGGCAGTTTTAGCGCGAAAACATACTTTTGGATTTTTCTCTTATTAGATAAAAACAAAATACAAACCCATAGTAAATATATCTTTTCCACATGCGTTTGGGTTCTTTTAGTAAGCGGCCCAGCCATTCCATCCCCATATTTATCCAAATCTTGTTCGGGCGTTTTACGGTGCCTGCATAAAAATCGAAAACGGCGCC
>CAZEUV010000362.1:0-1568 GCA_964515285.1 uncultured Maribacter sp.
CGATGATCTTACGTAGACCCATGATAAATACTGTGGGAAGTTCATCAAGTATCAATCCCAAAGGTCGGCAACCCGGTTTGTTGACCACTTGTAGTATTTTGTTGATATAAAGACCGATCGGTGCGGCATAGATCTCGGAACGATCGGGATTGTTCTGAATACAGACTATCTTGGGCTTTTTGGGATTGTTGATGTCCAATTGAAAATCATTGCCCGTCATGATATAGAAGATTTCCTTATTGGCCAACATAGAGAGTGAAATTTGGGCACTTGCGGTTTGCCCTGCCAATTGTTGCCCTGCTTCCCGTTCCAAGGCATCCTTGAAAGGAATCATCAGGTTACGGACCTCCAAGTCCTTCAACATGATCTCCAAAAGATATTCGATATTGACGGTAGATAGGGTAATGACATGCGGAAGCGTACAGATGTTCGTGCCGGTTTCTTCCGATTTTTTTTTCAGATACCAGATCATGCCAGAAACAAAGCTAATGGCACTTCTTGAAAAGAAGTCATTTTTTTTGATCCATTCCTTGTTCAGGTTTTTCATGATGATGGTCGCTGCATCGGCGGCATCCATTTGGTTTTTCATCAGGTAGGGGTCGATAGGATTACAGCGATGGGATTTTTCAACGGAATCAAAATTGAGTACATAAAACTCTGGTAGGAAGATTAATTTTTCCGGGGTTTCCTTCTCCAATTTCTTTTTTAGGCGATACCAATAATTATAGGTGATAACGCTCAAGGTATCAAACTTGAAAGCATAGATAAGCAAGGTAAAGAGCTTGTTGGTCAACTGTTCTATGATTTCCTCTATCAACGCAAAGGATTTTCCGCTACCAGGGGTGCCGATAATCAACAAGGCCCGAAACAGGTTTACAAAGTTAATCCAAGCCTTTCGGGTCTTCCCCTGAAATCGATATTCATAAGGGATATTTACCGAATATTGCGTATCGATACGCTCTTCCGTTTGTAAAAAGGTCTCGTTTTCATCATTGAAAGGATCCTCTTTAGAAGCGTTGGTGTAGTTCATGACCTGAAAGAGATGGACCGTACCTAGAATGGAAAATAGAAAACCAAAAACATAGAGAAAAACCCCCAACCAATACATAAATAGATGAGGTGTCTTTACCAAATCGGAAAATAAGAGCAGGGAACAGCCAAGACCAAAAAAAGCACAGCCCTTGAATATGGATTTGCCCTCTATTTTTTTGGGATAATAGAGCATTACCGCACCAATGACCACCATTACTAAGAACAGTTTGTTCTGATAAGCTTCTTTGAGAGGTCCGAATTTTACAAGGAAGCTGTGAGCCCACCGAATCAGGGTATTGTCCCATTGATAATACCGAATCAAGGAGTAGAAATCTAAAAATCCTATTACCGAAAAACAAATTACGGACAATAGCATGGCCGGAAAGGCCATTTTTTGATGTTGCATGATGTAGCGGGTGCGTTAAGGAATAAAATGTTTAGAGGCTAATAAAAACAGCCGAAACATCAAATATCTCGGCTATTCTCGTTTTAATGTGCAGAGTCTTAAAGACTCATTGCCTTGCTGCTTTTACGAT
>CAZEUV010000363.1:0-1563 GCA_964515285.1 uncultured Maribacter sp.
CTCTGACGGCATTTCTTTGTTCTGATGATGCGGCTTATATTTCTGGGCAAATTATCGGGATCAATGGGGCTATGGCATAATAAGAACAAGTTAGTCTCAAATTAAACAAATTTATAACATAAAGAAAATACGAGTGTAATCTTATGGCAATTTTTAGATGTAACAAGTGCAGTCATACTCGAGAAGTGGGAAGTGACTATATTGGAAAATCTGTAAAATGTCCAAAATGTGGTAATACTGCGACTATTCATGACACCATTGCGATCCTTAACGCATTGATAAAAAAGCACATTACCCAAACAGAAGAATTGCATAAATTACGTAAAGAATTAACCAATGATAATTCGGATCAAGAAACAACAGAGAATTTTTTATTCGAAGACATCGATATTCACAATACCAATATTTTCACTCAAGACAATAACTTTGCCCCGATAATTGAATGGTTTGAAAAACAAAACATTCAGATTCAAATCAATCCAGAGGCTGTTGATACAACAGGTTTTTTTGATGAAATTGCTCTACTTTTGGGCAACAACTTTAGTGTGTTAAATTTGGTGAGCAACCAAATAAAATATATTCAAAATAAAGGCTACAGTAATGTCAAAATTGAACTTTCAAAGAAGAACCAAAAAGAAACTGAACAAATAACTTCTTTTTGCAAAACCCTATATGACTATTCATTTGTGGCAAAATATTATTATCAGAAAAAAGACAGGATTATTCACCTTACTCTTCAAACAGCCCCTAAAATTCGGGAGTTTTTTAACGGAATTTGGATGGAATGGTTTACTTTAATGATACTATTAAAATTTTTCCATAATAAAAAAATATCTCCCGCATGTTCCAGAAACCTCAATATTTCTTTCTCAAGGGGCAATTCCAATGAACTTGATATATTCTTTTTAACTGAAAAGAATATTCCTATTTGTATTGAGTGTAAATCTGGAGAATTTCGACAAGACATTGATAAATACTTATCGTTACGAAAACAGCTAAATATTGGAAAAAAACAATTTATTATTTGTGTTTTCGGACTAAGCCAAGAACAAGCACAAGGCATGACGAGCATGTATGACTTAACATTTGTAAATGAAAATACTCTTATAGATCATATACAAACAGCCATATAACTTATGACAACAATATCGGAAAAAGCTACAGGTTAGTAAAGGAGAAACGCAAATGCCTCAATACGTTATTGTCTATCTAGGTGGAGATCAGCCATCTAGCCCAGAGGAAGATAAGCAACAGATGTCGAAATATATGGATTGGTTATTTTCATTGGGCGACTCAGTTGTCAGTCCTGCAAATCCGCTTAAGAATACCAGCACGGTAAACTCTGATGGTACTGTTACCACTGGAGGCACAACAACAATGTCTGGTTACACTATTATTAAAGCGGATTCTATGGATGCGGCGCTATCGATTGCAAAGGCTTGCCCATTTCTTGATATTGGTGGTTCACTTGAGGTATCAGAGTTAATAGAGATGCCAGGCCGGAAATAAACACAATAAGGCATTCAAATCGGTCGTTCAAAAGATGTCTGACTATATCTCTCA
>CAZEUV010000364.1:0-1557 GCA_964515285.1 uncultured Maribacter sp.
CTTTTATGTAACTCATATTGTCAATCACATAATCGTATAAGGATCTTGCCTGCATAATGGTGTCTTCATTGCGTTTTTGCCCAATAATGGAATCTGCCAGTACCTGAAACCGTTCTCCTACGGGCATTAGTAGACTGGCATTCAAGTACCTTGTAGGCGACGTATTTTCTTCATACGGATTTTTCTCTTGCCGCTTCACATCATAAACGAGTTCTATTTTTTTTCCGCTATGTTCAGATGAAAGTTCAATATAAAATATAGAATTGCCATAATTTTTCTCTTCGAGTATTTGATGTTTTGCGGGAGCTTCTATAGTCACTAATTCAACAGTTTGAAAACGATCGCTCTGCGGAACGGGAATCCACATTTTTGCCGATTCCTTCATTTCAGGCAGGGTAACCTCATAATGAAATTCAAATTGGTCCTCTTCTTCGATGACTCCGAGCAAATCTGGTGAAGCGTTTTGAACAGGCATTTTATACCACGCCTTGTCCTTACGTTGTTTCCATGTGTAAAAAGGTTTGCCATTGAGCTTGTGCAAGGTCGTTTCGGTAACGGTCATGCTGCCTGGGTCTCCTTCTAAGAAAAAATCAACATCATATACATCACCACTTACATCGGCCAAGTCAACACACGCAAAATGACGTCTAGGGCCTAAATTTGATAAGTATTCGGTATGCACACGTACCAATTTCAGGCGCAGGTTCTTACCTTCTGTGGTCATGTTAAAATATCCACCTCCTTCTGCTACCTTTTTCGCAATATTGGCTTTAATGCCCTCCTCTATATCTGCGGTAATAACCTTGGGAATATTGTTATCTACGAGCGCTTTTTCTTCTTTTTTTGTGCTTGAATTACAGGCCATTACCAAAGCAAGTATAAAGAGATAAAGAATTTGTGGGTGCTTCATTGTGTAATCATGATTAAATTTGTTTGAAATTACAATAATTCCACGGTACCCCCAAAAGAATAATTATCCCCAGGAATGTACTATGTATCAGATGTCTTTTGCATTTCATGGATACCCTTTTATAAACATTTGAGGTTACAAAGTGCTACTGATGCCACATCAACCAATCAAAGTACGACTTGGCGTGAGACAAAAGCGTAAGTGATTCTCAGGTTGTATATTTTTAGGATAGTGCAATCGGCATATTTTAAAAATCATTCTACTCCCCTCCTGCCTCGGGTCGCATTACAAATGTTGCACTAATATTGTTGAAGAATCCTTTTTGATAAAAAAAACAGCTTATCTACTATGTTTTATAAAATTCATTCTTCTTTCTATTTAAGATTCCCATTCTGTACACAAGGCCCCTCAAGCAAAGTTATCAGCCCGACAAGGTGATATCATTTATACCAAAGAGGCAATCAAGTTCGGTGGAATGGGCGTCTCTTTATTTGAAAGTTTTACGGTATCTAGAAAACCGTTCGAGAACAATTTTTGCATTTCGGATGAAAGTAATGCACTTCTATAGGTTTTCCACTCTTTAGCCTTGTTACCGTACATATGGTTTACAAGGCCAGGAAATGCCCAATGCGAATTCTTGCCCCAAT
>CAZEUV010000365.1:0-1550 GCA_964515285.1 uncultured Maribacter sp.
TACCGTATCCGTTTTCGCGAAAATAGACCGTAGAATTGTAGCGAAGAATATCGGTAAGTGAAGAATTGTTTTTCACAATAGTAGAATCGGCAAGCGTCTTTATTTTTACTCCGTTAGAAAATCGGTATAATTTTGCATCGCTGAGCACCACCTCCTCCAAAACGATGATACTATCGTTTTGGGCGTTCACAATTACCGCAAATAGCAGTACTACCAAAAATATTATTGTTCGATCTTGTAACATATTCATGAGGCCTTTTACCCGAAAGCCTTTATAAATGGGTTATAATCTTGGCAGGTCTCCTGACTTGCGTCTCGTTGCCAACCTTCCCGCCAAAAAGGCAGTGGTTTGTAGTTTGTAACGAGCATCCACCAACTTGTGGACTAAGCTTACAGTTGCGGGAACAGTTCCAGAATATTCAATTCAGAATTATCAATTCAGAATTACCAATTCATACATTGAAGTCACTGGATTCCCTTTTAATTCCATCCCTTAAAAAAGCAATGGAAACCAAAATTCAATTCAAAAGTACTACTTTGCTATGAAGAAAATGATAGGTCAGGTTCATTTTTTCTTGTTGAACTTAACAATCAACCAAATGAACCCGACAATGAAGTGTAGGGCTATTAAGCCGGCAACGATGTAAATTATGATATTTGAACCACTTCTCATAATTGGAATTTTGTCAAAAATAAGAAATAGACTTCTTTGAAAAATATGACTTTTGTTACCTTGCGAGATTATTGATCGTAAAATCTCTGCAAAAACCCTATTAGATGGTATATATGAGAAGCATTATTCTTATTGGCGCAGTAATCTTCTTTTTTTCTTGTAAACAAAGAAAGGAAGCAATAGTGCCCATCACATTGCCATCGAGTAAAACTCTTGTCCATGCCAAGGGCTTTACCATAGAAAAAACAAGTAACGGGATCACGATCATCAAAATCACTTCGCCATGGCCCGGTACCGAATCGGCATTGACCTATGCTCTGATTCCTAAAAACAAATTGGCCTCCATCACTCTGAACAAAGATGAATACGATGCCATAGTGTCCGTACCAGTTGATCGCATTGTCGTTACCTCTACCACCCATATACCCGCTTTGGAAGCTTTGGGCGTTGAAGACAGGCTTGTTGGTTTTCCTGACACCAAGTATATTTCCTCTAAAAAAACCAGAAAACGAATAAATGCGGGTCTTGTCAAAGAACTCGGCAATAACGAAACCATAAATACCGAAATGGTCATTGAAATGAATCCTGATGTCATCATAGGTTTTAGTGTAGATAGCCAAAACAGGGCTTATGAAACCTTACAGCGGTCGAATATACCCGTGGTCTACAATGGAGATTGGATCGAGGAAACCCCTTTGGGAAAGGCCGAATGGATTAAATTCTTCGCACCCTTTTTTAATAAAGAAGCCAAAGCCGATAGTATTTTCAATAGCATCGAGAATTCTTATACAAAAGCCAGATCATTGGCGAAAACCGCCCATTCATCACCTACTGTTCTTAGTGGTGCCTTGTACAAAGATGTGTGGTACCTACCGGG
>CAZEUV010000366.1:0-1540 GCA_964515285.1 uncultured Maribacter sp.
CCCACACACATTACGCTTCACTCCTATCGTCGGTCAGTTAATAAGCCCGCCCGAACGTGCTTTTTTCGGTACGGGCGGGTGTTCCATTGCCCTTTTAGAAGAAACTTTTTAGGAAAAAAATTAAAGAAAATGTTGTGCCAACTACTTTGCTTTACCCGAGCAAAGTGTCACAATGCAAGACATTATAGTACAGTTGTGGCAAATTAGCGGATAGCGCATTTTCTCGCTATTTTACATAGTTGCAGCTATCGGCCGACAGGACTATATCGTCAGCAATTATGTCAAAGCTAATTTTCGGCTCGTAAGACAACGGTATCTATAATTCTATTATGTAAAATATCCCTCACGTTTGACACTTCATAAAAAAAATGGATTATCAATGTTTACCTTTTTGCGTCTCTGGTACTAATACCAAATGTTCAATTTAAAACAACAACAAATGAAAAAATCAATTTTAAATTTTGGCGGTATTATGATGCTCTTTCTTTTAGTGTTTTCTTGTACTAAAGAACAGGAAAACAATAAGCTTCCTGATGAAGGCGTGAGTTTCAAAGGTGGGGTCAATAAGGAAAAACAAGAAGCTGACGAAAGGGGTACGTATAACGTTACCCATTTGTTATCTTATCTACACAGGTACATTAAGACTGAAGTTTCTGAAGACTATGGGTATTATGAAAACATGCCAGAAAGAAAAGAAGTTAAATGGTTTTACGAGAATTTTAAAAGACACTTAAAAAGTGGAAGCGAAACTGATAAATGGGCCCTTGCTAAGATTGATTCTGGAGAAGTTTTCATATTTGGAACAACTGTGAAAGATGTAAAAGTGGCGGCTTTAATTTTTTCAGAAGGCTTAGATTTACCAGAACAGTTTAAAGGTAAAAGCGGAATATTCTTTGATACCGATACACCACTCGATTGTACCTTGACCTGGTCAGAAATGGGGGATGATTGGGGGAAAAATTGTTTTTGTCATATGATATATTCTTGCTTTGACTGGGGTTGGTGTTGGCCCTGTATGAACGATGATGAAAATATTAACCTTGAAGACCTAATTGATTTAGACGAATGGATTATAAATGATTATGATTTTAAGAAATTTGGTGGCCTTCCTGTTCGTGAAATAAACATTGGCGATCCAGTTTTACAACTAAAAAGAAAGTAGGCTTTCAACGAATTCTACGTATTATATTTTAAAAGGGGTTTACGCCCCTTTTTCTATTACTATAATCCAGGTAAGCCTTCTAATGACTGTTTAAATCACGCAACTAAGTCTATAAACACAATTTCATACACACATTACACCCCCCCTCTTCCCGATAGCTATCGGGATCGGCACGTATACTATGTGTTCGATCACCTTTATAAGAAAAGTGAAATTGAAAATCTAATTTATAAATAAATAGTGCCCAAAACCTCAATAAGAATCTTTATAAGAGGCCATGTTGTTTGGGACATTCATCTTTTGATTCTAGCACAAGAAAACATAAACATTCTAAGGCTTAATATTCTGATTTACGCTGAATACATTATCAGGATCATA
>CAZEUV010000367.1:0-1509 GCA_964515285.1 uncultured Maribacter sp.
TTTTGTGACAGGGAGTCCCAAAATCTATCATGAGGCGCGCGGTGGCGCGCCTGTTGGCTTGGTTTTATTGCTGATATTATTAATTGTAGGGTTAAGCAGTTATTTTCTGGAACAGTACAGGCTATTAACAAATGTGCAGGAAATAGCGATTCAACGGGCTAACCAATTCTCAAAGCAATTTGGGGGTCTTTTAACCAACAAAAAGGCCGTTGACAATGGTAAGTTACAAAAATATATTGATGAAGCTCCCCAATCCAATATCGTCTTTTCTGAAGGCATTATCGTCAAAGCTATTGTTCTGGATAATCGTGGTGTCATAGCCGCTCGTTTTAACCGTAATGATTTTCCAGTTCCCAGCACAGCTACTAACATCCTGGAGAAAACCAGTCACCTGAAAATTCACAACTCAAGTTCTATGGAAACTCAGAAAATTGAGATTGATAACCAACTATATTTCCTTCTACACTTTCCTGTGAAAAATGCTACCGGCCAAACATTAGGAAAGGCTGTATTGTTGTTTCAACCCTCTGCTGAACGCCTACGATATATTCACAATAGCATCCTGCAAACAACATTGGCTGCCCTGATTATTTCTTTACTTACAGTTTCATTTATTTATCCTGTAATTATTCGATTGGTCCATCAGTTATCGTCACTTTCAAGGGACTTGCTCAAGGCAAATTTACAAACGGCAAAAGCTCTAGGTAGTGCTATTGCCAAACGGGATTCTGATACCGATGCCCATAATTACCGAGTTACTATATATTCAGTCAGGCTGGCAGAAGCAATTAAGCTAGATACCAAGAATATGCAAGGACTCATCAAAGGTGCATTTTTACATGATGTCGGAAAAATCGGTACACCGGATCACATACTGCTTAAGCCAGGACCGCTCAATGATGCTGAATTTTCAGAGATGAAAAAACATGTTAGCTACGGTGTTGATATTATCAACAACTCCAGCTGGCTTATGGATGCTAAAGACGTTGTGATGCATCACCATGAAAAATACAACGGCACAGGGTATGCTGCTACAGATGATGAAGTTGTTGCAGGAAAAGATATCCCCTTAGTTGCACGTATTTTTGCCATTGCCGATGTATTCGATGCGCTGACATCACGACGTCCTTACAAAGAGCCAATGGACTTTGATACAACATTGGCTGAAATGGAAAAAAACGTCGGCACTCATTTTGATCCCGAATTATTTAGCATATTCAAATCCATCGCTCGACCACTCTACGATGTGTTGGCCAACCGCGATGATGAACTACCGAGAAATACTCTGACCAAAATCGTCCAAAAATACTTTCTGGATGACCTGGAACATATACTCAAACATACATGATTATACTTTGCGCGGTCGCCGATGCAGTTTTCTATAGGTTGATTTTTGCCGATAGGCTGTGTAGCTGAAATAGTTTCGAAGCTTGCTATGCGCCCATTTCATCGCCTTGCTATCGACGAAATTAGCGGGCAATGAAATCCGCATCCGTGACCACCCGAAGT